>NZ_JBTLRW010000011.1:0-221219 GCF_054483875.1 Paenibacillus sp. BAC0078 | reverse complement strand
CTCAGGTCGGCTACGCATCGTCGCCTTGGTGGGCCGTTACCCCACCAACTAGCTAATGCGCCGCAGGCCCATCCTCTAGTAGCAGATTGCTCCGCCTTTCATCCTTCCTTCAGGAGAAGAAAGGAATTATCCGGTATTAGCTACCGTTTCCGGTAGTTATCCCAGTCTACAGGGTAGGTTGCCTACGTGTTACTCACCCGTCCGCCGCTAAGCTTATCCCGAAGGATAAGCTCCGCTCGACTTGCATGTATTAGGCACGCCGCCAGCGTTCGTCCTGAGCCAGGATCAAACTCTCCAATAAGGACGCTTGCGAAGCAAGCGTCGCCTGCATTCTCTTCGGTCCAACTCAAACTTGAGTGGATGAAGAGAATGCAGTATAGAAAGAGCGATTCGCTCATTTCGAAACTGACGATTCATTATATGAATCTCTAAAAATTAACGCGTTCCATTTGTTCAGTTTTCAAAGAACTTGCTCCTGGCATTCAACATTATGTGTCTTGCACAGGAATTAGATCATATCATGCTTTGTTGTTTCTTGTCAACTTATTTCTTCTTCGCTTTATCATTCAGCGTCGATGCCTCATAAGCACAAGAGATAATATATCATGCGTGCTGAATCTTCGCAACCCTTTTTTATAAAAAAAATAAGTTAGCGCATAAATAGCACCAATTGAGCACAAATTGATTCCCATGATGCATCAGTTGTGGCTACAATAGGGTTTATCAGAATTATACAAGAATTCACATTAACGACCGTCACGGAAAGGAGCTCAAATGAATAACAATTCCACCTCAGCCTCTCTATCAGGAAGAATTGAGGAACAGGAGCAGCGTCATGTGCAGCAGGCTACCATTTACCGAATCTTATTGGCTGTAAGCTTTGTTCATTTATTTAATGATTCCATTCAAGCGCTTATTCCGGCAATGTTCCCTATTCTAAAAGATAATATGCTGCTCTCTTATGCGCAGGTGGGCTGGATTGCTTTTGCTCTCAATATAACCTCTTCAGTGATTCAGCCTGTGATCGGCTACGCTGCTGACCGCAAACCGCGGCCAATTCTTTTGCCGATTGGGATGTGCTGTACCTTCGCCGGTGTATTCCTGCTCGCTTTTGCCGGTAATTACGCACTTGTGCTTTTCTCGGTTATGCTTGTAGGGTTTGGGTCGGCGGCATTTCACCCGGAAGGTATGCGTGTGGCTCATATGGCTGCCGGTCAGCGCAAAGGGTTGTCACAATCCATCTTTCAGGTTGGCGGCAACGCCGGACAGTCCTTGGGGCCGCTGCTGATGAAGTGGGTGTTCATTCCTTTCGGGCAGATGGGTGCGCTCGGTTTCACGATCATTGCCGCTGCGGGAGTTGCTGTTCAGGCTTATGTCGCTAGCTGGTATAGACAAATGTTGAATGCAGGATACACCTTCCGCAAAAATTCGGCGGCCCGTGCGATTGATCCAGTACGTCGAAAAAATATTTTGACCGCTACGATAATTCTAGTCTTCCTAGTGTTTGTACGCTCTTGGTACGGCGCCTCGATTGGCGGGTACTATTCCTTCTACTTAATGAAGAATTATGGGATGACACTGGATAATGCTCAAATCTATATTTTTATGTATTTGGCGGCTGGAGCCGTTGGCACCTTTTTCGGGGGACCACTTGCTGACCGCTTCGGACGGCGTAATCTTATTTTGATCTCTATGGTGGGAACTGTGCCTTTTGCGTTGGCGCTGCCTTATGTAAATCAGACCTCAGCGGTTGTACTGCTGGTGATTTCGGGCTTCGTGCTGCTGTCCAGCTTCTCGGTCACTGTTATTTATGCACAAATGCTGTATCCGGGGAATATCGGAACGGTCTCGGGGCTGATTACCGGACTTGCCTTTGGACTTGGCGGTATCGGCTCTGTGGTGATTGGTGAGCTTATTGACCGGATCGGTATTACGACGGTTTTTGTCGCCTGCGGTTTCCTCCCCCTGCTGGGTCTGCTCGCTCTGCTGCTCCCCGGTGATAAAAAGCTCGAGGAATGGGCAGCCGAATGAACTCTGGCAATTCCGAATCGCTCAACAGCTAGTTTTTGCGGTACAATTAGTTAAAAGTTGAATGATTCTTCATAGCTCAAGGGTTAGAGGAGGGACAGCGTTGAAAAAAGCATTGGCGGCTCTGCGTAAAGGGTATGGAAAAAAGCTTGTCTCTATTCACATGTGGAATGCGTGGCTGGTGTTGTTTCTCGCAGTGAGCGGCTTATTGCTGGTTGGAGGTTTTTGGCGGGAGCTGCTCGGCGAGGGAAGAGTATGGCTAAAATTGGCGCATATCGCTTTTGGGCTAATATTGCTAGCTCCGGTAATCTTTTACTTGCTGCTCGCTGCCAAGCATTGGAAAAGGCTGAAAGGGAAGAATTCACAGAAGGCCAATGTAATTTTCGTGCTAGCCTTGCTGATCGGTTGGATTATATCCGGCGTTGTACTCTGGCAGTTCAGGCTTGCCGGGCCGCGAGCGGCTAATGCAGCACTTTTTGTGCATGATCTTCTAACCTGGATTGGGCTGCCGGTCATCATCTATCACTCCATTACCCGGGTCAAATGGCTTAAAGAACCCAAGAAGCGCTCTATCGTACCGGAGACGGCGCCCGATGGAGAATATAAGGATACAGGAGTCCCGCAAAAAACAGCATCTACAAACCAGCCTCAGTCGCTGTATACACGCCGTGGATTTATTAAAGCAACGGTCGGCGCGGGTCTGGCGATAACGCTCGGTCCAACCTTTGTGCGCTGGATCGGAAAATCATTGCAGCTCCCCGGAGCCGCTGAGTATGCGGCGAGCAATGCCAATACCCTCGTCCCCGATCCTGTGCCGCTTGCGGATTCAGCGCCCCCGATTGGCGGTGGAGCAGAAGGCAGCTTCCGCGTCTATACCGTAACGGATATCCCCGCGTTCGATAATTCCAATTGGTCCTTTACGATTGATGGTCTGGTCGATAGAAAGCTCACCTGGACATGGGAAGAATTCGTCAAGCTGCCGCGCGAGGTGCAGGTCAGTGATTTTCACTGCGTCACCGGCTGGTCTGTATATAGTAACACCTGGGAGGGCCTCCCCCTCTCCAAGCTGCTCGAAATGGCCGGTGTGCAGGATCAGGCAAAAACGGTCAAGCTGTATTCCGGAGACGGTGTTTACACCGATTCGCTGACACTAGCGCAGGCCAAAATGAAGGATGTGATGGTCGCCGTCCTGCATGACGGCAAGCCTATTCCGAATCAGCTTGGCGGACCTGTTCGTCTCATTACTCCGCAAATGTATGCTTATAAATCGGTCAAATGGCTAAACCGGATTGAACTGATTGAAGGCGACCATATCGGCTATTGGGAAGAGCGCGGGTATGACAAGGATGCCTGGCTGCCGAATGCCCAGCGCGTGTGATTGATTGAAGCTGCTTTAATCCTCGAAAAAAAGCCCGTCCTCCTGATTTCACAGGGGGACGGGCTTTGTACTGCGTATGTCAGGTGAAAGTCTGAATCAGGGTCTTTCACCACAGTATGCCTAGCTCTCCAACAGACGAATCAGTTCTTCTTCATCCTCAATCACCTGGATGCCGAGCTGCTGCGCTTTGGCCAGCTTGCTTCCAGCCTTCTCACCGGCGATTACCAGGTCAGTTTTTTTGGAGACACTGCCGGAGACTTTGGCGCCGAGCGCCTCCAGGCGTTCCGCCGCTTCCTCGCGGGTGAGCTTCTGCAGTGAGCCGGTCAGCACTACTGTTTTGCCGCTGAAGAAGGAATTGGTATTGATCTGACGCGGAGCTTCCGGCGCCTTTGCCTGCACACCCAATGCAAGCAAACGGTTAATGCTGTTAACCACATAAGGATCGGCAAAGAAGCTTACAATGCTCTCAGCTACAATACCCCCGATGTCCGGCAGACCCGACAAATCCTCGGCGCTTGCGTTCATCACGGCTTCCAGGCTGCGGTAGTGATCGGCCAGCATTTTGGTGGTTGCTTTACCGGTGTTCGGAATACCAAGGGCAAACAGGAAGGAAGCGAGATCCCGCCCTTTGCTCTCTTCGAGCGCCTTAAGCAAATTTTCTGCCTTTTTCTCTCCGAAACGCTCCAACTGGACAAGCTGCTCGGAGGTTAGCTCATATAAATCTGCCGGTTCACGCACATTCAGCTCTTCATGCAGTTGTCCGGCTGTTTTGTCGCTAAAGGTCTCAATATCCATTGCATCACGGGAAGCGAAGTGCGTAATCCGTCCGATAATCTGTGGCTTGCAATTCAGCTTATTGTTACAGAAGAGATGCGCCCCCCGCATTTCCAATGGGGAATCACAGGCTGGACAATTTTCAGGGAAAATAATCTCTCCGCCGTCGCTCTCTTCGGTTACTTTGCCGAGAATTTCCGGAATGACGTCATTGGAACGGCGGATGAACACCCGCGTACCCAGGGCGTGCTTCAGATTCTTGCGTTCAATATCTCCCACGTTGTTCAGCGTACAGTTCTGGACGGTCACTCCTGCCAGCTCCACCGCCTCCACACGGGCCAGAGGAGTAACCTTGCCTGTACGGCCTACATTCCAGCTGACAGATTCCAGAATGGTTGTTGTCTCTTCAGCCTCGAATTTATAAGCCACTGCCCAGCGCGGGAACTTGTCCGTGTAACCCAGCACTTCGCGGATACGGAAGTCGGTCACCTTGATAACCGCACCGTCAATCAGATAGTCGAGACCGGAACGTCTCTCTTCAATATCTGCCAGTTGCTCGGTAACATCGTCGAAATTATCGAAGTAGGTAAGATACGGATTGACCTTAAAGCGGTTGTTCCGCAGAAAATCCATCATCTCCTGATGGCCCCCGAACTGCACCCCTTCCGCATAACCCACATTGTAAAAGAAAGCACTCAGCCGGCGTTCGGCCGTAGTCTTGGGATTCAGGTTGCGCAGCGCTCCCGCTGCCGCATTGCGGGCATTCTTGAGTGGTTCAGCAGCTCTAGTGTTATAATCCGCAAGCACAGATAAGTTCATGATTCCTTCACCCTGTACTTCAATAAGCCCTTCCGTAAACGGGATGGTTAGAGGAACCGATTTTATCGTCTTCACTTGCGCCAGGATACCTTCGCCTGTCACACCATTGCCCCGTGTAGCTGCCTGTACCAGCGCTCCGTCGCGATAGGTTAGGTTCAGAGTCAGCCCGTCAAACTTCAGTTCTACCGCATAGCAGGGCTCCGGCAGAGGATGTTCAGGATTCTTGGTGTTGTAGTCATTGACCAGCTTCAGCACCCGCGCATTCCAACTGCGCAATTGTTCAATATTCTGCGCTTTGTCCAGACTCCACAGCGGGGCAAGATGCCGGTGCGGCGTGAAGCCTTTGAGCAGGTCTCCTCCTACACGCTGGGTGGGAGAATGGGGCAAAACAATCCCGCTCTCCGCCTCCAGAGCCACAAGCTTATCGTAGAGCGCGTCATATTCTTTGTCGCTGATCTGTGGTGCATCCAGCGTATAGTAGTGATAATTATATTGGTTCAGTTCGGCAACGAGCTCTTCCATTGTGTGCATAACATCCATTCGGGCTTATCCCTCCGTCAAATAGGTTTCCTACGGTTAGCGTGGTCCAAAAACTCAAGCGTTAATCGCAGCCGAATTATTCGACCTTGGTTATCGGCGCAAAGCCTGCCAGCAGCCGCTTCACTCCAACCGGCGCCGGAAAAGCGATCTGCAGCTCCGTATCGTTGCCGCTGCCCTTCACGGACACAATGGTGCCGGTGCCCCATTTGCCGTGCGAGACCTTGTCGCCCGCCTTGAAGTCGCCGGGCGACGAAGCCCCCGGAGCGCGCTGCGCGCCTCCGGTGGTGACGGTCACGCGGCCCGTACCGGCTGCCGCGGACGCCGTGCTGCCGCCGAAGCCGGCACTTCCGCTGCCTGCCGGCGCATTCCCGGCAGCGCCGCTGCGGCTGCCGAAGTTCCCCCGGCCGCCTCCGCCAAAGCCGCGGCCGCCATAGGCACCGCCTGCCTCCGCGCCGCGCCGGAAGCGGTCCGAAGACCCGCCGGTATCTTCCTTCAGCTCCTCCGGAATCTCCTCCAGGAAGCGCGACGGCGGATTTGCCGTCGTGCGCCCGAACAGCGTGCGCATCCGTGCACAACTGAGAAACAGCTGCTTCTCCGCACGGGTAATGCCTACATACGCCAGCCGCCGCTCTTCTTCTAGCTCATCATTGTCCTGGAAGGCGCGGCTGTGCGGGAATACGCCCTCTTCCATCCCGATAATAAAGACCGTCGGGAACTCCAATCCCTTGGCGCTGTGCATCGTCATCAGCACAACGGCATCGCTGCGCTCTTCTTCATCATCATTCATACTGTCGATGTCTGCAATCAGCGCCAGGTCGGTGAGGAAGGAAACCAGCGACTTATCCTCATTGTTCTTCTCGAATTCCATTGTTACAGACAGAAATTCGTCGATATTTTCCAGACGGGCACGCGATTCCAGTGTGTTCTCATTCTGCAGCTCCAGACGGTACTGGGACAGCTCCAGAATCTTCTCTGTCAGCTCTGTCACCGACAGGAATTCGACCATCCGGTGCAGCGCCTCAATCATATCGTAGAACTCCACCAGCGTGTTGCGCGTCCGCCCGGCAAACCCCAGATCATCGACCGTCTGCAGTGCCCGGAAAATCGAAACTCCCTGCGCAGCCGCAGCATCCGCCAGCTTCCCAACCGTCGTATCCCCTATCCCACGCTTCGGAACGTTGATAATCCGCGTTAAGCTGATATCATCATCGGGATTGGACAACAATCGCAGATAAGCCAGCAGATCCTTGATTTCTTTACGGTCATAGAACTTAATCCCCCCAACGATCTGGTAGGGAATATCCGACTTAATCAGAATTTCTTCTATTACACGCGACTGGGCATTGGTACGGTACAGGATAGCGTGATTCTGGTAGGGCTGTCCCTGCTTGACATTTTTGCTGATCTCTCCGGTAACAAAGTAACCCTCATCATGCTCGGAGTCGCCACGGAAAACCTTGATCTTCTCACCTTCCACCGAATCCGTCCACAGCTTCTTCGGCTTCCGTCCCGTATTCAGCGCGATCACGCCGTTGGCCGCATTCAGAATATTGGAGGTGGAACGATAGTTCTGCTCCAGCAGAATCGTCTTGGCTTCCGGGTAATCCTCTTCAAAATTCAGAATGTTCGTAATGTCCGCTCCGCGCCAGCGGTAGATCGACTGGTCGCTGTCGCCGACCACGCAAATGCGGTGATGGCTATCCGCCAGCATGCGGCAGAGCATATACTGCGCTCTGTTGGTGTCCTGATACTCGTCCACATGAATGTACTTAAATTTCTTCTGATAGAAATCCAGCACCTCCGGCACTTCCTTGAACAATTCAATCGTCTTCATAATCAAATCGTCAAAGTCCAGCGAGTTGTTACTCTTGAGGCGCTTTTGGTACATCGTATATACCTTGGCTACGAGACCCTCAAAATAATCGCCGATCTTCTGCTCATATTGCGCAGGTGTGACCAGTTCATTCTTTGCAGCGCTGATCATGGACTGTACAGCCTTAGGCTCAAACTTTTTCGTATCAATATTCAAATCCTTCATGCAATTGCGGATAACCGACAACTGGTCCGAAGAATCTAGAATTGAAAAGTTAGAGGTGAAGCCGATCCGCTCGATATCCTTGCGCAGAATCCGCACACTCATCGAGTGGAAGGTGGATACCCAAATATCCCGGCCCTCCGGCCCAACCAGCCTTGAGACGCGCTCCTGCATTTCCCGGGCGGCCTTATTGGTAAAGGTAATCGCCAGAATCGCCCAAGGCGGCGCCTTGCGGTTCGCAATCAGCCAGGCAATGCGGTGGGTAAGCACGCGCGTCTTGCCACTGCCCGCTCCCGCCATAATCAATAAAGGGCCTTCTGTAGTTTCCACAGCCTGACGCTGCGGCGGATTAAGCCGGCTTACGGCATCCTGTATATTAACAAGTTGCATGTGTGACATGCTCCTTTCTGAGGTATAAGCTTGTGTATCATAAAGTAGTTCTACCGATAACCACTAACTATATAATGAACTATAGATTTTCATATTGGGGTCTGGTCGTAACTGCGGGGAATGTTTGGACTTCCGGCCGCTGTTGTCTGCAGATTTCTTGATTTCAACCGCTCTTCGCGGTTGAAATCCGCGGACAAAGGCGGACGCTGTCGCTCCTACAGTTCCAAACTTCCCCTCCGTCACTTCGGCCCTGTTTTTATTTTCTTTAGTTCAACTTATATTAATTACTCAAAATCAATCTGCGGCGTGTTCTTTACAGCCTGTACTGTGAGCAGTGCCGCCTGTACGTCCCGGTAAATAATATTGCCGACCACCACTGTATCACACAGAGCAGCGGCCTGCCCGGCTTCTGCTTCACCGGTTATTCCCCCGCCATAAAAAAGCTGACTGTGCTCCACCATCTCCCGTACCGTCCTCACCGTCTCCATATCGCCAAATGTTCCGCTATACTCCAGGTATACAATCGGCAGGCTCATCAGCTTGTCCGCAATCTGTGCATAAGCAGCAGCGGCCTCTCCACTAAGCGAGCAGTCCGCTCCTGTGAGACGGGCTACGGAGGAATCGCCGTTCAGCACAATATATCCCTCTGTGAGCAGCAGCTCCCACGGGATCAGGCTTCCATAGCGTTCTATCGCCCGGCGGTGATGACCGTGAAGCCACGCGGTATCAGGCGTATTCAGCACCATAGGAATCATATATAGATCAAATCCAGGCACAGCCGCCTCAAGATCCGAGACCTCCAGCGCACAAGGCAACTCATACCGGCGTACTCTGGACAATAGAGCAGCCGTATTCTGATAAGTCACGCCTGTGGAGCCGCCAACCAGTATCGCATCGGTTCCCGACGTGCAGATGGCTTCCAGTTCCGCCTCTCCAAGCTCACGATCCGGATCCAGCTTAAATACATGCCGCCACGACTTGATCATTTGCCGCATTTCATTCATCCTCGTCCATCCTCAAAATTCATATAGCAAAAACACTCCCGCTTCCGCAAAAGCTGTAACTCTAGTCTATGCCAGCACTAAGGGGAGTGTCAATTTAATGTGGAGAAAAATACGAACATTTTTTCGCCTTTTTTCACCACTTAACAAAGCCCCTGCATACGGGATATAAAAAAAGAAGAAACGGCTATGTCTTCCTCAAACTCAAGGATGGCAGCAGCCGTTTCAGCAGGAGATATATTAGGGCTAAGTGATATTAGTATGCATTTTTAAATCCGTTGCGAATGGTCTTAAAAATAATCCGGATATCAAATAGCAGCGACCAATTCTCAATGTAGAATATATCATGTTTGATCCGTTCTTCAATGGAGGTATCTCCACGCAGGCCGTTGCTCTGTGCCCAGCCGGTAATTCCCGGACGCACATGATGCTTGACCATATATTTCGGAATCTCATCACGGAACTGCTCCACATAAAAGGGGCGCTCCGGCCGCGGGCCTACAACACTCATCTGGCCAAACAGCACATTGAAAAATTGCGGCAGCTCATCCAGGCTGGTCTTGCGGATAAACGTTCCGAACTTGGTGCGGCGGGGGTCCACTGGCGTACTCCACCCTGTATCTTCCTCGCCATCCTGCTGCATCTTCATCGAACGGAACTTATACATCATGAAATTCCGCCGGTTGAGGCCGACACGCTCCTGCTTGAAGATGATCGGTCCGGGAGAGGTCAGGCGCACGCCCAGAGCCACGATTAACATCACAGGTGACGTCATAATAATGGCGAACAACGAGAAAACAATATCGAAAACACGCTTAGCCAGCTTATTGCCGGTCATATCGAGCGGAATGTCGCGCACATTGATCATCGGCATACCGGCGAAGTTGTCAAAGTAAGGCCGGGCCGGCAGGTAGTCGAAGAAATCGGGAATAATCAGCGTCCGTACCCCGGCTTTTTCGCAGGCGGCGATAATCGCCGGATATTTGGAGTGGGCATCCAGCGGGAGGGCAAGAATAACCTCGTCCACCGGCAGCATTTCCAGCATCCCCGGCAACTCATCCACAGTACCAAGAATCGGCTTATATCGCTGCTCTTCAATGCCATCCCACACATGGTAGTCGTCCAGAAATCCAATAGCCTCATACCCCAGCTCCGGGTACTGCTCCAGATTGCTGTAGAACCTTTTGCCTAAAGTACCGGCGCCCAGAATGAGCACGAATTGGCGGTTGAAGCCTTTTTCACGGAAGGACTTCAGCATTTTCTTCAGCACATAACGGTAGAGCATAATAGAAAGGATATTAAAAGCTATATAAATCGCCAGATATTGCCGTGAGACGTCAATCTCCTTCAGGAAGTACATTAAGCCAAGCAGCATAAAGATGGACATGAGGTGGACCTGAAAGATTTTGAGGAATTCGTCGACAAAACGCTTCTTGCGCTTCGGCTGATACAGCGACAGCACAATCCCGATCAGCACAGCTATCCCGCCATAGATAAAGCTCCAATACGCATAAGACTCCACCGGCAGTGTCCGGTAAGATTCCAGCCAGCCGCTTTTGAACTTAAGCCACCAGGCTGCCAAAAAGGCTATCTGGATCACCAGAAAGTCGGCAACGATATAAAGCTGCGTCAAAAACCTTTGATTTCGGCGAATCATAATCTCACCTCAGCCTTCGATTCAGTTCGTGAGCCAGATTCCCCGGATAACGTAAGACTCTGTGCCGGTGAAGGAACTTTACGTGGATTAATCAGTGCATTGCGTACCAGCGAGAGCACAAACTTTACGCCGACTCCGGTATATACCGCTCCATTAATCATACTATTGTACCGCTTGCTATAATGCTTACGGTGAAATAAAATCATCGCTCTATGAAACTCGTAAACGATTTTGAACGGTCTGCGCCGCGCGCTGCCGCCCTTCAGATGCACGATGGATGTCCGCGGGTAATAGTAAATCCCCCAGCCGGCCTCTTTGATCCGGAAGCACCAGTCGAGGTCCTCACCATACATAAAAAACTCTTCATCCAGCCCTCCGACCTGCTCAATCGTCTCCCGCCGCAGCAGCATAAATGCCCCAACCAGACAATCAACAGGATAGTCCTGATCCGGGTCCAAATACCCTAATTGATAACCATTAAATCTGGGACGGCTGGGAAACAATTTACTAAAGCCAAAAGCATAGTAGAAGGAAGCGGATGGAGTAGGAAAACCTCTCTTGCAGGCCTTGTCCAGCGAACCATCCGGCAAAATCACCTTGCAGCCCGAAGCCCCAAGATCCGGCCGGCTGTCCATGAACGAAATCATCGTCTCCAGCGTATCCTTCCGCACCACCGTATCCGAATTGAGCAGCAGCACGTATCGCCCTGAAGCAACTTCCATCCCCTGATTATTGGCACGGGCAAACCCGACATTTTCCGAGTTGGCGATCAGCAGCACATCCGGAAATTCACTGCTGATTCTCTCTACCGAGTCATCCCGGGAGTTATTGTCTATTAGAATAATTTCATAGATAAAATTCGTTTCGGAATCATACACCGACCTAAGACAATCCATCGTCAGGCGGCATGTGTTGTAATTGAGAATTATTATGCTTACATCTACACTCACTGCACTACGCTCCTGACAAAAATAGTAATCTATCGACAACCATTATAACACAAAAACCTCCTATATAAATTGAACTATAGATTTTCATATTGGGGTCTGGTCGTAACTCTGGGGAATGTTTGGACTTCCGGCCGCTGTTGTCTGCAGATTTCTCGATTTAAACCGCTCTTCGCGGTGGAAACCCGCAGACAAAGGCGGTCGCTTCCGCTCCTCCAGTTCCAAACTTCCCCTCCGTCACTTCTGCCCTTTTTATTTTTTCTTTAGTTCAACTGATATAGATAGTCATGGTCTGTTTCAGGAGGTTTTAGCACTTAATTTCATCTGACTTTCAAACTCTTAACTTTTGCCTGAATGTATTTACGCTTTTGCTGCAAGTTCCGCCGCTGTGCAAAAAATGAGCCCCACGCTTTAATTAACTTCGGTTCCTTTAAGAGCATATATCCGTGTGCAGCGACCTCGTAAGGCAGCGAATACAAAATGGTCGGCAGCAGCGTGCGGGCAGGTTCATTTTTATAGATCATTTTGTAACGGTTGATATATGAAATTCTTCGGATGAACATTGACTTGCCGCTACGTCCCGAGGTTTTCCAGCCCCGTTCATGGTAGCCAATCGCTTCCGCATCATAATAGGCCTGCCATCCCAACAGATTTGCCCTCCAAGCCACATCCACATCTTCCTTATAGGCAAAAAAGTCACTGTCAAAAAACTCACCGTCAACGCTAGCATCTTCAATCATCCGCCGGGAGTACATCGCAGCTGCACCAGACACGCCAAACACAGTACCCGATTCCAGCCATTGTGCTGCAGGCTCTCCCGCCCCACGGTCAAAAGCGCGCCGCGTCCTGTTCATCAACAGTCCCGTACTGTCGACAAGTGAGTGATCCGCTTTTAACAAAAGCTTGCCTGTGGCACTGCCGACTCGGGGGTTAGCTTCCATTTGCGTAATCAGGCGGGAGATATAATCAGGTTCCAGCGTCAGGTCCGGATTGAGCACCAGTACATAATCAGTCTGCGTAGCAGCTATTGCCTGGTTATGCGCAGGGGCGAAGCCGGTGTTGGCCTTATTTTCTAGTAGAACCAGTGAAGGAGAGTGTACCGGGAGTTTCTCTTCCCCCGAAGCTTCCTCCGCTTCCCGCTCCTCGGACCAAAGCTTCGCTCCGATGGTATGATAGAACTCTCTCACCTTATCCGCGCAGCCATCTGCCGAAGCATTGTCTACAACGACGATCCGCTCAATGGGATAATCCTGGGCAAGCACTGCTGTCAGGCATTCTTCTATATCATCTGCGCTGTTATAGGTAACAATATGTACACTGACCGTTTTGTTGATGATATTGTTATTCATAATTATCCTCTGTATCCTCGAATTCTGGTTAATAACATACTGTCTATTATACCGAAAACAAGAACAGGCGGCTACGCCGTCTCACAGCAGAGCGAAGAGCCATTTCAGCATAAAGCGGCTTCCATTTATCAAAAAAACTCCCGACCCGCCATTCGCGGTTCAGGAGTCTTCCGAATCTTTTATTTCAGCTCAAGCAAAAAGTCTCTCAGTCCTTCACGCCAAGGCCGTATATCCTGGAATCCGTTTGTGCGGATTGACAGATGCTCCATGACCGAATAACGCGGGCGCGGGGCCGGACGAGGAAACTGCTCGGTTACACATGGCTCCAGCTTTGCTGTAAATTTCAGTCCCAGGATATCCTCTGCTTCCGTAAAGATCGCCTGCGTGAACTCATACCAGGTACAAAATTCACTATTGGAGGCATGGTACACACCATACTTCTCCGTCTGGACAAGCTCCACCAGGAAGTTCGCCAAATCAACGGTGTAGGTCGGCGACCCCTTTTGGTCGTCTACTACCTGCAGCAGCGGCTTCTCCTGCCCCAGCTTCAGCATGGTTTTTACAAAGTTATTGCCATACTTGCCGTATACCCAGGAAGTACGCACAATGAAGAACTTGGAGGACAAAGACTGCACCAGAATTTCTCCAGCCCGCTTGGACTTGCCGTAAATACTCTGAGGATCGGTGTTGTCATATTCATGATATGGCTGTGTTCCCATGCCGTCAAAAACATAATCCGTACTGATATATACCAGCTTCGCACCCGCCTTCTCGGCAGCAAGCACCACATTCCGGCTTCCGGTGGCATTGATCAGATAAGCGGCATCTATGTTGGTCTCCGCGACATCAACTGCTGTATGAGCGGCACAATGAATCACAGCATCCGGTGCAAATCCGCTAATAATTTCCATACATTGATCAGGATCAGTAATGTCCATCTCCTGCCGGTCACAGCCCAGTACCTCATGGCCATGCGCTTGCAGCAGAAGCACCAAATCCTGTCCCAACTGTCCGGCCGAACCTGTAACAAGTACCTTCATCTTGGGCATTACAGAGAATCCCCCAAACGGCTGCCGTACTGGAGCGCAGCATACTGTTGATATTCCCCGGATTGAATACGAGTCCACCATTCCCGGTTATTCAGATACCACTGGATCGTTTCCTTAATTCCCGTTTCAAAAGTGTGCTTAGGCTTCCATCCCAGATCTCTCGTTATTTTGGTGGGATCAATACCATAGCGGCGGTCATGGCCCGGACGGTCCTGAACATACGTAATCAGCGAATCCGGCTTGCCCAGCTCCTGCAGCACCGTATTCACGATATGCACATTTGTGCGCTCGTTGTTGCCGCCAATATTATAGACCTCGCCATTCACACCTTCATGAATAACCAGATCAATCGCACTGCAATGATCCTCAACATACAGCCAATCGCGGATATTCATTCCATCGCCATACACCGGCAGCGCCTGATCCGCCAGCGCACGGGAAATCATCAGCGGAATCAGCTTCTCAGGGAACTGATACGGACCATAGTTATTGGAGCAGCGAGTAATATTAACCGACAAGCCAAAAGTCTCATGGTAAGCGCGCACCAGCAAATCCCCGCCCGCCTTGCTGGCGGAATAAGGACTGTTCGGAGCCAGTGGAGTTTCTTCGGTAAACAGCCCGGTAGCTCCAAGCGTTCCGTACACCTCATCTGTGGATACCTGAACGAACTTGTTCACACTATATTTTTTCGCCGCATCCAAAAGCACCTGCGTACCCAGCACATTCGTCTTCACAAACACATCTGGCTCCAAAATACTCCGGTCCACATGCGATTCCGCCGCAAAGTTGACAACCACATCAACCCCCTGGCTGATCAGCGCATCCATCGCCTGTACATCTGTAATGTCGGCCTTAGCAAACGTATAATTAGGGTGATTTTCGATTGACTTCAAATTCTCTAGATTTCCAGCATACGTCAGCGCATCCACGTTGATGATCTTATACTCCGGGTGCTGCTGCAGCATATACATTACAAAATTGCTGCCGATAAATCCGGCCCCGCCGGTAACGAGCAGTTTCATGTGTTAACCCACCTTTTAGATATATTATTGTTACATCGTATACTTGGTGATTTCCTATATACTATGCTTAAAATTAGCTTAAGGAAATAGTCGCTTTTCCCTTTGAGAACCGAATCGAGTTATTGAGAAGATACGCAGAATGTAACTCCTATTTTATTTATGCTTTTCTACTAAAATAATAGTGAAAAGTATTAACGATTAATTGATACTGAATAGTAAAATAATTTTTCATAAATCTAATTTTATGTTTTACTCTTTTGACCTTTTTCAAGCTAAATATTCCATTCACTGTACCTTTAAAATATTCGCTTCTAAATCCCAAACGGTTATAAACGTATAGTTTCCATATAAAACCGACCAAGAGAAAGGGACTATTTATAACTATTTGTATCAACGGCATATTTTTATAAATTAGATACACGTTATTCCTAGCACTTAAGCTAACCTTAAAGGAATTCAGACCATTTTGTCCATTACCACTAGTTGCGCTTCCTATATGATAAACTTCGGCTTTTGGGCAATAGTAGTTTTTATACCCATGAACCTTAGCACGGTAGGAAACATCTACGTCCTCTAAGTATGCAAAAAACGCATCATCGAACATGCCAATTTCTCCAAATATTGATCTTCGATAAATTGCAGCCCCTGCACATGAACTAAATATCTCTTCTCTTTCATTGTAACATTCAATAGACTTACCATCGCCTCGTTTAAACGCCCATCCCAATACAGTTAAACAATCACCAGCATCATCAATAATGTCTTTATTATTCATGCGAATCATTTTACTGCTCACAGAAAATATATCAATATCAGATTCGATTGTCTCCAACAGATTAGTTAACCAATTTTCGCGTACCTCTGTATCATTATTTAATAAGACCACATATTTACTATCAGAACTCTTAATCCCCGTATTAACGGCCTTAGAGAATCCGAAATTGTCCTCTAATAGTATCACTTTCACAAATGGGTAGTTTTCTTTAATAAAATCAATACTCTGGTCAGTAGATGCATTATCGACAACAACTACCTCGTCTAGCTCACAATCTATTTCATCCAATAATGCTCTCAGGCAATTATCTAGATACGAAAGACCATTATAATTGGGGATAATTATTGTAGATCTCACTATTCATCACCTCATGGACGGTGCATTTCACAGTCCAAACCATTTCTTATAGTGGTTAAAAACAGATATTTCGCTGGACATACAATAAGTATCTTCAACAATAAATAACCGTTTCATATCTTCACTTACTAAATTGTCCAGAACCATTGTTGTTTCTATAAGCTTTTCCACTGCATTTCCAGAGAGTGGCACATCCAAAATTACATCATTATATACTCTTAATGACTCATTAAAATATGCTTCAATACCTTCCATAATTGACTTTAAGCTCTCAAAGTTATGCTGAGCAAATCCGCTGACGGCAAAATTAGGTACGACCTTTCCATCAATATCTTGTTCGAAATTCACAAATTGGCCTTGATTGGAAGTAAGAATCCCCTCCAATAGTAATTGATATTTATATATGGCACTGCTTGTTGTTGCATAATCTTCATTTTCTCCGAAGAAGCCTTTCATCATATTACCATCATATTGAATGCCTTTTTGCTTATTACTCGTTACAAAGTAATATCCGTTCATACTTTGATTAAAGAATTTAGATAAATAGAATTGAATCGTTCCAGAATACCCTACATCAACAACCGCC
Source organism: Paenibacillus sp. BAC0078 (assembly GCF_054483875.1). NCBI lineage: Bacteria > Bacillati > Bacillota > Bacilli > Caryophanales > Paenibacillaceae > Paenibacillus > Paenibacillus sp. BAC0078. The sequence goes on along the minus strand of NZ_JBTLRW010000011.1, from coordinate 204,512 downwards.
ACATTTTTTCCATCTAAGCCTAACTCTTTTGTATACTCCTTATAAGACGTTCTCTCTTTTTTCGCTTTCATTAAGATCTCTTCAATGTATGGTTTAATCTCTCGCTTTACCGCTTCAATTTCTTCTGGGAGATTTATTACCTTATTTAAAGAAGCGTCCGAAGAGGACACACCAAATCTTACTTGGATCAAATCCTTAATCGTTCCTTCAAAAGAAATTTCCAGCAACTTAAATACATCTTCTGGATTTTCTAAACTTGCAACCGATGCCGCACGTCTGGAGGTAAGAAAATATATGCTTTCCATTTCCTCAAATTGGTTATTTTGTTGCAACCCTTTTACACTTATGTCGAATAGTTTTTTTAATAGATAACCCTCTCTTGCTAAGAAAAGCACTTTCTCCACTTTATCCTCTTGCAATTTTTTTAATAGCCATATTATGAAGCTAAAAAGTATTGGACCAAAAATAGTGTATCCTAAGGTCTTAAGATCTGTAATTTGATATTGTCCATTTGTATAAGCAAGTTTGAACGGACTGTTAAACTCTTTAGATACGATAGGTCCCAATAAAACTGAGTCACCCCAGGAATCGTTATTTTCAAGATGAAAAGACATGTGATTTCCAAAATCGGTATTATAAAACATATTGACACCAGACATTACGTGGTACACTAAAAGGCCTTTTCCTTCTGCGATCTGAACATCTGAGTGCTCATTGTCACCGATATGAAGAGTCCGTACCCCTTGATATCTTTCCTTAAAATGATCCCACATCTGACCGTTATCTTTTCTTTTTTGAAGACCTGATGATACCCATAACTCATCATAGTAATTCACATTACATTTATTCAGCATTTTTTTAATAATATCTTCCGTCAGATACATATCACTTATTAAAACTATTCTCTTCCCTTTAAATTTTGCATAATTTAAAACTTCAACAACATCATTTCTAGGCATTGCCAATCTTAATTCCCAGTCAATTTCAATATTCTTTATTGCTTGACACACACTTTCATCAAGTCCTGCTAAATGAGTTAGTTCATTGTATATCTCATCAATAGAACAGTCACCTTGATAATTCTTATTTTTTCTCACAGAATCTTCAGCTGCTTTTCGAATTGAAACAAAGTCGATATCGACTACAAATTTTTTAGCTTTCAGTTCAATTATTTTAAAAACTGCATCTGGTTTCAACAAAGGGCGAGTAATCAAGGTATCAAAGATATCAAATGAAACCACATCAATTCCATCAATAATATCTTTTAACTCATTTATTTTTCTGGGCCAATATTGCATTAAATTCCTACTACCCTTATTGAATCTATATTCGCCTGAAAATACATTTATTTCCACAAATGAATTACCGTTACTACAAACAATTGGAACCATTGATCTTTCAATTGCATGTGCTATAGTTCCATCAATTTGTTTGTCTTCCTTTGCAAAATCATTGTATGTCAAATTCAAATCAAACAGTGGTTTGATTGCACTAGTTCTAGCCCAATACATAGTCCCCGCAGGGAAATCTAGGTATTTCGAGAAATCATGCTTAATTCCTAACCTTGACAAAAGTGAATTACCTATACTTTTATTGGATAACCATGTATGAGCCCAATATGGAATTGTTTTATATGTTTCTGGATAAACAAGCCCCAAAGATTTGTTTTGATTAAACAATCCAAATACTTTTTTCACAATAAGAGGATCACCAAATAAATTATCCAACAAGTGTCCTCTCCAACCATCTTGTTGTGTTCCAGTATATAATGATTTTTTAGAATGAACATGACTTATAAAATCATATTGAACTAAGTCTTTAGCAAAATCCACAAACATTGGTGCAACATCTCTACCCTGGTTTGGGGTAACTTTAACAATTAGTTTGTCTATGTTTTTAATAGTTTCAAACCTGTTAGCAACCAATTCAGAAGCATTTTTATCAGTGATTGATACATATAGGTCAAAACGATAAGGCATATTGTTAAAATAGTCGAAAAATTCTTCAAGCAAATCAATGTAATAAAGATGTAAATGAATTGCTATTCTACCTGGTTGAATATCCGATGTATCAATCATATTTAGTGATGATTGCGAAACCAAGAAATGTTTATCATTTTTTTTGGTGAAGTTCGATTGGGATTGGAGCCATATACTATACATAGCTGTTCTTCTAAGTAAGAAGCGAAAGTGAGTATAGATAAATGCCTTCAAGGCCTCTTTATGACGATAGTTCAATGGCAACATTTTAAACAATAATTTAATAGCCTTTTTTATCCATTTTCTGATTTTTTTAAACATTATGTTCACACCGAGTTTCAAACCACGTAGAGGTTTAGTTAGTCTCCATGATTCAGAAGTCATAAGACTAGTCAGGGTTTGATTTAAATCATTGTTAATCGACAAAATATGATTTTTTTCATGAAATAATTGATTTTTTTCATGAATCGTCTGATTGAGAAGAAGCCTTGTTGATGTGACTTCTTTATCAAAATCTCTCAGCATATGTTCTATATTTTTTTTTAGAGTTGTGTTTTCTTCCGAAAGTAACTGTTTAGCTTCCGTCTCTTTTATTTTTTCTTCCGTAAGGGTTAGTACCTGTTCATTCAAAGTTTTTATAACCAAATCAACTTTTTCTTCAATTTTCACAAGATTTAATTCCTGTGATTTTTGGACTTCAAGTTCGTTTATTTTTTTCATCAGACTAGAATGAATCATCTCTTCATTCTGGAATGATAAGTCTCCAGTGATAATTATTTTATCAATTTCCTTAAAGCTATTTGTATGCAATATATATTCTGGTTTTTTACTTTGGAATTCATCCCAGCCCTCTTCGTTATTCCATAAATTCTCAGCCTGTAATTCAATATTTGGATATACATTACTGATTTTCAACTTTATGAATTGATCTTTAAGAGGCACCCATTTTGCTCCCTTTATTTCCGGCAAACTCTTCAAGTCTTTAAATTCTACTCTAAAACTCTTCCCATCATAAAACAGATCGCTATATACGACTACATCTTCACTAAATCCACCACCAAAATCAACAAATAATCTACTAGTAAAATCTCGGTTGATTTTTAATAGCATGATATTATTAATAGAAGTACTTTCGGGAAGTTCCTTCTCTGAACAAATGGCAACAATGTATTTCCCATCCTTGTTCGCTATTTTTTCTGTATCAACCATTTTGAACTTTTGATTTGCTAAGTCATTTTGGCTACTTAAAATACTGAATGTTTCGAACCCTTGATGGAAAATCGAAACATTACTATAGAATTTACTCAAGAAGAGTTCAAACTCTGCCAAGTAAAACTCTTTAACATGAAATGGATTTCTAAAATGTGACTCATCTGAATATTTTTTCTTATCCGGCGTAGATATTATGAGCATCCCATCTTCTTTTAAAACCCGTTTTACTTCTTTCATAAACTTCATTTGAATTTCTTCATTCACATGCTCAATTGTTTCAAAACTCACAACTACATCAACTGAAGAGTCTGGTAATGGAATTGTTTCTATGCTTGAGTTGATGAAAGATAAATTGTTTGAATTATATTTATTACGTGCCCATTCAATTGATTCTGAGGAAATGTCAAGCCCGTAGACTCGTTCAGCAACAGAAGCCATCAAATCAGATCCGTACCCTTCACCACAAGCAGCATCAAGAACTACCTTATTGTGTAATAATTCAAGAATTGCATAATATCTTTGCTTATGTTCAATCTCAATTTCACCCAAAGCTTTATGTGGAATAAATCTTTCACCTGTAAAATCCATTATATCCTCCTAAAGTATAAATGTATGGTGATTAATTGGAAATTTTCTCAAAGTGAACTTTATCGAGAATACAAAAACCTTGTGCGTATGGATAAGATTTTTTATTTCTCACATCAATTAATAAAGCATCACTAATCCAATGATGTTGTACATGGTTCTCATAGGTTCCATCCGCAATAGCCAAATCCATGCTATAAACCCCATCTCTCACCATCGGAAAACTAAATATCCATCTAAAGTAGTACTTTCCACCTGCTTCAAGCTCAGATATTTTTGATTTTTCAGTGTCAGTGTTTACAACTAATATTGAGTTTCCTAATTTATCTTTCAATACAAAACCAAGTATAGGCATCGCTATATGTTTATAAGTCTCTATCTTCAATACCAATTCAATAGCTTCTCCGCCTGCTACAAAGGTATTTTCTTTGCCTAAAGAATTAATTACTTTCGCAAAAGTTATTGCTGCCCCCTTTTCACCGAAGCTTTGAGATCGGTTTGAAAAGTTATTTTCCTCCCTATTCGATAACTCGCTTGTTTCAAGTTCACCGATTTCGCTTAGTGAGGTATCATAAGTCATAAATGCATGGTAATCGTCAATAATATCTTCTGGAAGTCCATCTTTGTATATGCCACCTTCGTTAAACCATACAACTCTATCACAAAAATTAGCAATAGCCCCAAGATCATGACTGACGAAGAGAACTGTGCCCTTTTCTTTGAACTCCCTTATCTTCCGGTAACATTTTTGCTGGAATCTTATATCTCCTACACTCAATGCTTCATCAACTATTAGTATTTCCGGATCAACATTAACTGCACACGCAAATGCCAAACGAACAAACATCCCACTAGAATATGATTTTACAGGTTGATATATAAAATCGCCAATATCAGCAAAGTCTAATATTGAGTCTATTTTCAAGTTTGTCTCTTCCTTCTCAAAACCCATAAGAGAACTGTATAAATAAATATTTTCTAGGCCGGTATACTCAGGATTAAATCCTGCACCTAATTCTAATAGAGCTGATATTTTTCCATTCACCTTCAACTCTCCCGAACTAGGGGTTAATATTCCTGTTATGACTTTTAAAAGTGTCGACTTACCAGCACCATTCTTACCTATGAATCCAACGGTCTCGCCTTTTTTTATATTCAAACTAATATTTCTCAAAGCGTAAAACTCAGAATGTTTCTTTGTATTAAATGGAGTTAGCGCCTCTATCAAACGATCTTTGGGATTGTTGTAAAGCTTATATATTTTAGTTATATTGCTTAACTCTATTGCATTATCTTCCATTAGTAACACTCCTAAATTTATAATACATCAGCAAAATGAGGTTTTAATCTTCTGAAGACATAAGTTCCTAGCAAAAAAAGCAAAAATGTAACCAGCCAGAAGTATAACGTCAAATATATATGCTCAGTAAACCATACTTGCTTAAACATAGAATCTCTATAACCATCGACAACATAATACATAGGGTTTAGTTTAAATATCCAACTGTAACTGTCACTTAAAATCTTTTCAGACCACATTATTGGAGTAATCCACATTCCAACTTGAAGGAAGATAGCAATAATTTGCCCCAAATCCTTAAAAAACACAACGATTGAAGAGGTAAGGTATGATAAAGCTGTAGTAAAGAACAATGTACACACAGAGTAGTATAAGATTTGTAAATTATATACATGCGGGTGATACCCGTACGAAAGATAAACTATATACAAAAATGCAATAAACACAAGGTGAACAAATAAAGAAGAAATTATCTTAACAATAGGAAGTATACTTACCTTGAAAACGAGTTTTTTTACTAGAAAACTATATTCTACAAAACTATTACTTGCATTTGATAATGCATCAGAGAAAAAGAACCACGGAATGAGTCCACCAATAAACCAAACAGCAAAGGGAACATCGCTATCCGTAGGAGTAACTTTCAAACCGACTTGAAACACAAACCAGTACACTAAAATTGTAGTCACAGGTTGAATGTATCCCCATACTACTCCAAGATATGACCCTGCATACTTAGTTTTAAAATCATTCTTGGAAAGATCATAAATCAATGCTCTGTTTGTGCGAAAATCTTTAAAGATCCCAAATATCTTTTTTCTTAAATATACAGTCAGACAACATATAATTGATGCAACAAATGAAAAGCATGCAATTATAAAATACTTCAATTGTTGATTATCATTACCAATATTCCGAATAATTGTCTTGTCAAGGGATAGATATATATATGGATCTGCACCACTTGTACTAATCTCTATATTGTTTTCAAGATGCTGAAAATTCTTTATTTCGTTGCTATTTACATTAGTAATGGAGTCTAATGGCAACTCGTATTTTTTCATGAAATTACCGATATATATTTTTTTTATGTTCAACTTACCGGGGTGATTTCCCAAATCCAGTCTAAGAGAATCAAATTTCGAATTAACATCAAGCTTTAGAGAACTGTAGTTACTGGATGATCTATAGTCCCTTTTCGTTGACCGATCTTCTGTAAAATCATTGTGGCCCTGAGAATAATAAATCTGAAATTGATTATCTGTATTAGACTGCATATTAATGTAAAGTGCTGTAACTGTTGGTTTGGGAATTAACCTATTAAATACAACCCAAGAAATTATAAATATTAACACGAATACAACTGCAAGTTTTATACTTCTTCTAATTCTCAATATATAACTCTCCCTATTCTATCTTTATATTTTATTTTTTGTATTAATCAGCATAGTTATTTCCATCATTAATTTATCAGAAATCAAACATATCCAGTATACGGTAAAAAAAACTCACAGTCGAGATAAGTGTGGTTTTTAAGTTATTTATAGGAGTTTTCCCATTACTTAATATTGTAATTTTATAAATAGTTCTGATTCAAGCGGGATTAATTAACAGCCATTCTAGTGATTTCAATCTTATCTAAAATTCCTTTGCTCCTTTACCTTACACAGAATTCTTAACAAGAATACGTCATTCAAAATTCACATTTTAGTTCCACCCTTCTGTTCTGAGTATTTCTCACAAAAAACAAGTTAATGGTATCATACTAAACGCTCTGTTTACAGTAAAACAGTCACTTATCTTCGTGTGGTTGCAGTATGTTAAATGAAGTCGGAATTTCAAAGAAGGGAGACTAATTGGTCAACTAGGAATCTGTTTGTTTGAATATAGTAATATTCAGTAAAAATAGACAGGCTACAATTATTCAGAGTAAAATGAATATATCTTTATTTGCATTCAACATCTACACGAACACGCATCATTAAATTATAACATTATTCATCATTTACTAAGGGAGAGTTGAATTAAACGATGAAAGGCATTATTCTGGCGGGTGGTAGCGGAACTCGGCTATACCCCTTGACGATGGTTACAAGCAAGCAGCTCCTACCAATCTACGACAAACCAATGATTTACTACCCTCTTTCCACTTTAATGTTAGCGGGCATTAAAGACATTCTGATTATCTCAACACCTGAGGATACGTCAAGATTTACTAATTTGCTCGGCGACGGGTCTCAATTCGGATTATCCCTGCAGTATATTGTGCAACCAAGTCCTGATGGTCTAGCACAAGCTTTTATACTTGGAGAGTCTTTTATCGGCAATGACTCCGTTGCCATGATTCTCGGAGACAATATTTACTATGGCAATGGTATGCGCAAGATTCTAAATCGCGCTTCCAGCAAAGAAACAGGAGCAACAGTATTCGGTTATCATGTGCAGGACCCTGAGCGTTTTGGTGTAGTGGAATTTAATAATGAAGGTAAAGTGCTTAGCGTAGAGGAAAAACCTCAGCAGCCAAAATCAAATTATGCTATAACAGGTCTATATTTTTATGATAACCGCGTTGTAGAAATTGCAAAGAATGTAAAACCTTCTTCTCGTGGAGAACTGGAAATTACATCTATTAATGAAGAGTATTTAAATATGGGAGAACTAGATGTTGAACTCCTTGGTCGGGGATTCACGTGGCTCGATACAGGAACTCATCAAAGCCTAGTTGACGCTACTAATTTTGTACGAACGATAGAAGATCACCAAGGAATTAAGATTGCAGCCCCAGAGGAAATTGCATATATTAATGGATGGATTACTAAAGAGCATTTGTTTGAATGTGGGCAAAAATTAAACAAAACCGGATATGGACAATACCTCATGAAAGTAGCAACCGGAAAAATACAATACTAAACGGCAGGAAGTGTGGAGAAGATGAAATTCACAGAAACAACGTTGGAGGGTGTATGGGTTATCGAACCACAAGTCTTTGGTGATCACCGGGGATGGTTTATGGAGACATACAGCGAAAGCAAATTCAATAAACAGGGGATTACTTTAAATTTTGTTCAGGATAATCAATCCTATTCCGCAACCAAAGGAACACTTCGCGGCCTGCACTATCAGTTAAACCCTAAAGCACAGAGCAAGCTTGTTCGTTGTACACAAGGGTCTATCTTTGATGTTGCTGTTGATATTCGCAAGGGAAGTCCTACCTACGGCCAATGGTTTGGAGTTGAACTATCCGCTGAGAACAAAAAACAACTACTGATCCCCAAGGGCTTCGCTCATGGTTTTATGACATTGGTTGAAGATGTTGAAGTCCAATATAAGGTAGATGAGTTGTATGCACCTGAGTGTGACGGAGGAATATTGTGGAATGATCCTTCTATAGGAATCAATTGGCCCATTGATGTGGTGCCGGTGTTGTCAGCTAAAGATGAAACAGCGCCTCTTTTAAAGGATGCAAATTTGAATTTCACATATTAGTATAAATATAAGTCCTGAGTAATTTTCAATAAAATTGGCCTAAGAACTTATTATTCCAGATGGAACGTTAAGCTTCTTAGGCCAAATATGTTTACGAACTTATTTTTGAAATTATTCTTGTATTACTTATTGATGACTTTACTACATACTACTCGCATTAAGTAAGTGGTACGGGAACGCACGTATATGCTAAAATATTGACGTACCTACAGGAAAAGGAGATTAAAACGTGTCGAAACCAGTATACGGTAAAAATGCTGCTCAGTCGAGAAATGTTGAAAAGATATCCAGCCCGGTGTGGGCATTGGTTGTTGCTTTCATTATGTTTTTGGTATGGACCCCGTTTCAAGTAGGATTGTTTAATGGACAGCAGATTGATTTTGAAAGGCCGATCTATGTAGCGTCATTGCTCAGCGGCCTGCTGCTGCTAGTCTGGGTAGGCTTGTTCTATAAGAAGTTCAAGCTGGAGGAGCAGAGCGACTTGCTGGCTGTGGCTTCGATATTGCTGCCCATAACATATGCGCTGTCGTTATTTGCCGCGGTTTCGCATTATATGGCGATGAACATGCTCTTTGTTCAGAGTATGTATATTGCAATATTCATTATAGCGTTATATCTCTTGAAGCAAAAGCAACTAAATGTTGTCATTCAAAATGCCGTACTGGCGATTGCTTATTTCATTGTGGGCTTTGGACTGGTGAACTGGCTGGGCGGCTCGAAATTTGCCGGTGCGCTGGTTGGATGGTTCTCCAGCACAGTGCGCGGCGGAAAATATTTGGATGCGGTAATGACGGACTCGAACGGTCTGCGGCTTACGTCTGTTTTCCAATATGCGAATACATATGCAGCCTTCCTGATGGCATTTTTATTCGTAGCCGTTTTTGCTTTGGTTCGTTCCAAGAAATGGTACGGTACACTGACTCACGGATTTATACTCGTGCCTATCATCGTATCCCTGCTGCTAACCTTGTCTCGCGGCGGACTTGTCATGCTGCCCGTTGTTTTTATCGTGCTGCTGTTATCCCTGAAGCCCTCTAAGCAGATTCTCTGGATCATCCACCTTGGTATTGCCGGAGTTGCTTCCCTGGCGATTGCAAGCCCTCTGACGAATATCGGTACAGAGCTGAGCACCGCCTTCACTTCTGCCGCCGCATTCAAAGGCTGGGCTTATCTGATAGGGGCCTCCGCTGTTGTTGCCGGGCTTGGCTGGGTGGTTCAACGTTTTGTGGCTCCTTGGCTGCAGAACAAGCTCGGAGGTTGGGAATCCCGCAAGCTTTCGGGTATGTGGCTTCCGCTGCTGTCCGTGGTGCTGGTCGCCGTAATTGCTTTTCTGCTGATTGGAACAAGCGTGCGCAGCATTCTGCCTGCCAATATGGAGACGCGTCTGGAGAACATCAACTTCAAGCAGCATAGTGTACTGGAGCGGATCACTTTTTATAAGGATGCCATAAAGGTCGTTAAGGATTATCCGGTTATTGGCGCCGGGGGCGGGGGCTGGGCTTCGCTATATGAGCATTACCAGAACAACCCGTATACAAGCCGCCAGGTTCATAACTTCTTCCTGCAATATTTGATTGAGGTCGGCATTGTTGGATTTATTGTGTTCATGGGCTTTATCGGCTATATCTTCTATAAATATATCCGCGTGTATCTCAAACGTGACAAAGATGAATTTCATAATGGATTCTTTTTCTACATCATTGCATTATCAATTCTTCTCCATAGCTTACTGGACTTTAACTTGAGCTACGCTTTTATGGGAATTTTAGTCTTTGTCGGTCTTGCCGGAATGGGCGTTGCAATGGACAGCAAGCCGCTGCGCCTCAACTGGAATAAAGCAGGTATGCGTTTCGGTTACCTTGGGGTCCTAGCGGTTGGTACAGTCTTCATGCTGTTCCTGTCGATCAGCGCCATCAGCTCCAGCAGTTCGGCCATGAAGTTCAAACAATTAATGGGTGTGAGCCAGTCCTATGAGGAGCTTAAAGCGCCTTTGATTGCAACCTTAAAGGACCGTCCATATCATCCGGAAGCCGTCATCTACCTCTCTTCTATGGACCAACAGGTGTACGGCCAGACCAAAGATGAGCAATACCTTAACGAAGATTTCAGTATATTATCTCGTGCGCTTAAAGACGAACCTTACAATAAGGATATATTAAAGCAATTGGCTGCTTATTACGATTTGAAGGGTCAGGGCGACCTCGCCTTCGCCATCTACCGGGATAACGCCGATAAATTCAACTGGGATATCGAATGGTATGATGCGCTGATCAGCCGTTCCCAAGTTCTGGCAAGTACTGCTAATACTCAAAAAGATAAAACCAAAACTCAGGAATACGTGACAACAGGTCTGAATGCATACAAGCATGTGACTGACGGTGTAGAACATCTGAAAACTCTGCCTAAAGAGCAGCTGCAGGGACGTCCATTCTCGGTAACGCCAAGCATTGCCTTGAATGCCGGTAAACTGCAGGTGATGGCAGGAGACAATGCTGCCGCGGCAGCAACCCTGAAACTGGGTCTGAGTGAAGATTACACTGACGCTAACAACCGAGAGATCGCCCGCTGGTATTTGGCGGCCTTGAAGAAGGGGAATGCTGCTCAAGACCAGGCGGTTTATGACAAGCTGATTGCAGCGGACGCTGCGGAAGCCGCCAAAATTGATGAAATTGTAAATACGCAATACTAGACAACTTGGGAGTATAAGCAGAAACGGGTGTCGCCCTTAACAGAGGACAGCACCCGTTTTTTTCAAACTTTGGTATGCAGAATCAAAGAGCGCTCTGCAGACGGAGTTCAGCGGAGCGCTCTTTTAAACATAAGAGATGTATGTGTGAGAATTAGTTCGCAGCTTTCTGTGCTTCGCTGTCTATTACCTCTTTGAGGTAGTCGAGCAGGCCTTCTTTGAGCTCTTCATGCTGAAGCGCATAGTGGATGGTCGTCTGGATGAAGCCCATTTTCTCGCCGACGTCATGGCGTTTGCCTTCAAAATCGTAAGCGATGATCCGCTCCACTTCGCTTAGATGGGCTATCGCATCCGTAAGTTGGATTTCCCCGCCAACACCTACCTGCTGTTCACCAAGCATATCGAAGATACGCGGAGTTAGAATATAACGGCCTAAGATCGCAAGATTGGATGGAGCCTCTTCTCTCTTCGGCTTTTCCACCAGACGGTTGGCTTTATAGACCCTCTCAGCCAGTTCAGTACCATCTACCAGACCATACCGTGAGACCTCCTCCCAAGGCACAGGCTGAACGCCGACAATGGAAGATTTGTACTGTTCATAGACTTCAATCATCTGCTTAAGGCAGGGCTTGTCTGCTTGGACGATGTCATCCCCGAGCAATACGGCAAACGGTTCATCCCCGATGAATTTGCGGGCACACCAGATGGCATGTCCGAGGCCACGCGGTTCCTTTTGACGGATGTAGTGAATGTCGGCCATTTCCGAAGATTTACGGACAGACTCCAGAAGCCCCCACTTTTGTTTCTCAGCCAAGTTAAACTCCAGCTCAAACGAGTTATCAAAATGGTCTTCGATTGCACGTTTGCCTTTCCCCGTTACGATAATGATATCCTCAATACCTGAAGCAACAGCTTCTTCAACAATGTATTGGATCGTTGGCTTGTCTACTATTGGCAGCATTTCTTTGGGCATTGCTTTGGTCGCGGGTAGAAAACGGGTGCCGAGACCGGCAGCGGGAATAATGGCCTTACGGATCTTCATGACATGACTCCTTCTATAATTTTCTCTTCAAATCTAGTTCAGATCTAATAGGAAAATAACATAATTACTTTAATTATAGCAGTTATGGATGATTTTTGGCAGTGAGGCTCTAGTGAATGTTGGAAAAAAAGGGCCAGTGTGCTGGGAGCTTGTCTCTATCTACAAGACTCTTCATTCACACTGACCCTGAATTGATTATTTAGGTTACTTGGCGTTTACCAATTGTCCGCGTGTCACCCCAAGCTGGTTAGTCGCCTTCAGGCTTTTCCATACCTGTGTGCCGGAAATTTCTCCGCGCAGCGCACGGCTGTAAAGGCTGATGACCTCTGCGACCTGCTCTGGCGTTTCTTCCAGAAACTCGACACGGAATGAGGAAACGCCCAGCTCGCGGAAATTGTTCAGGTATTCCGCACCGGACTGTTCAACGGCATTGTAAACTGTATTGCGGCAGCCTTCGTCTACGCGGACCGGATGGGCCATGCCAATCCGGTCCTGCAGGGAAGCGCGATGCTCCTCACAGGGACGTCCGCAGTTCGTATAGTCTGTGCCTTCGCTCATGAAGGTGCAGTACACGCAATGCTCCGTATGGAACATTGGCAAATGCTGATGGATTACGACCTCCATACGCGAGGTATCGCTGCGCTCCAGCAGGTCAACCATCTGCTGGATGTTCAGGTCATAGGATGGCGTGACCCTGTCGCAGCCTGCCTCCAGGAACAGATCCACCGCCCTGTGATTGGCGATATTCAGCGAGAAATCGCCGATCAGGCGCGGATGCACGGCATCCGGCTGTTCCATGCGGCGCTTCAGGTAGTAATAAAGCGCGCCTGTGTTGCGCACCAGGACAGCATCCGGCTGCAAGCGCAGGATGTTGGCATGGTAGCCGTTCTCGCCGGGCATATGAATGCGCGGCGTGGCCAGCGCTATGCTGGCCCCAGCAGCCCGTACAGCGTCCACCGCTGCCGGGAACTGCTTGATGAACTCGAAGTCGGCGTAAATGCTCGTTACGCCAGCTTCGAGGGCAGCCTGCACCTGCGGCAGGCTGCGGCACAACGCGGTGAGCTCCGCTTCACCGCGAAACCCGGCGCCCCTGCGGGCAGCGCCGCCGTAGACCTCTACCTCCCGTTTCACGTATACGGGAGGTTTCGGGCGCTCGCCCGCAAGCAGCTCCACCGCCTGGCGGCGGATGCTGTTCAGCTCACGCATAGGCACGATCACGTCGCCTTCCAGTTGCGACTCCAATGCCTCCAGCTGGAACACGGTCCCGCCCAGGCGGCCGAATTGCTCTTCCAGCAGGGAGGCATCCATCGGACGCTTCTGCGCGGCCTCCAGCAGCAGCTCCGAATCCACACGGACGGTGACGTTCTTCTGCACGTCCGTCCACCAGGTGGCCAGCGGCTCGCCGGCGCGGCCCTCCACCTTGACCTGCACCGGGAATACCCGGTACGGCTTCTCGGTCTCGTAGGTCTGGCGCAGCGCCTTGTCGAGCGCAGGGTCATTCGTCTTCCAGATGCGGTCGCCGACATGTAAGCGGCGCAGGTCAACGTCATTACGCCCCGGCACAATGTCGATAATCCAGCCTTCTCCGGCTTCGCCTTCCAGCTTCACGCCTTTGCGGCGCAGATCGTAGACACGTCCGCCTTCTTCTTTTTTGGTCGGATCGCCGGCGTCGAACACAATGCCGTCCCCCCGCTTAAGCGGTGCATGAATACGGCAGACCACACCATCGCGGAGAATCTGCTCGACCGTTCCCATATACACGCCCCGGCTTTTCGGGAAGGTCCCGTCAACCAGCTTCTTATTGTTCGTTCCCTCCAGGAACCCGTGCGTGAAGCCGCGCGAGAAGCTCTGCTGCAGCTCGCGTAAATCTTCCTTGGAGGTCTTGGACCAGTTCCCGTCAAAATACCGGTCAATCGCCTTCCGGTACTTGCCAACCACGTTCGCTACATACTCCGGACTTTTGAGACGGCCTTCGATTTTGAAGGAGGTGACTCCCGCCTCGATCAGCTCCGGCATCAGATCAATCGCTGCGAGATCCTTTGGCGACAGCAAATAGGTCACATCGCCCATCGGCTTAATTTCGCCATCCACCATCAGATCATACGGCAGACGGCAGGCTTGAGCACATTCACCGCGGTTCGCGGAGCGTCCGCCCCACATTTCCGAGGTCAGGCATTGGCCCGAATAGGAGACACACAGCGCGCCGTGTACAAACACTTCCATCGGCAGGCGGGCCTGCTCCCCAATCATGCGGATTTGCTTCAGATTATTCTCGCGGCCGAGCACTACGCGCTCCAGCCCCCAAGGCTTCGTGAACTCTACCGCTTCCGGTGAAGTAATCGTCATTTGCGTAGAACCGTGAATCGGGAAGTCCGGCGAAATCTCGCGGATCATTTTTACCAGACCCAAATCCTGTACAATCACCGCGTCCACCCCGGCATCGACACAGGCGTCAATCAGTTCCTTGGCCTCAGCCAACTCGTTCTCAAACACCAGTATATTAAAGGTCAGGAAGCCCTTCACGCCATAGCTGTGCAGGAACGCCATAATTTCCGGCAGCTCGTCCATACGGAAGTTGTTGGCTCTCGCCCGTGCATTAAACTTTTCTACGCCAAAAAATACAGCGTCTGCCCCATTCGCCACCGCCGCACGCATGCAGTCCCAGTCACCCGCCGGAGCCAGCAGTTCCACGTCTTCTCTGCGTATTCCTTGCTCGTTCATTTATATCCTCCCAAACCGCCTTGCAGGCGGATCATTTAAAGCTTTTTAACTTATTAATTGTATCAAAGATCACACCTGCGCGCCATCGGTTTACCAGGATTTATATAGTTATATTCGAGGATTCATCGTATCTCGTTATCAAATCATCATGGTCAGCTTATACAGCCTTAAGAGTGTTGTATAGAATACAGCATTCTCGCAGATCTCAGGCCGCAAATTGAGGTTTGTTGTATGAAAGGCAACATTTATCTATCTTCAACATGGATAAAGGGACAATAATTTGTATTTCGTGCAACAATCTACTGAAGACCACCTAATTCAGCGCCCAAAGTTGTAAATCATACAATATTTTTTTAAAGCTCTCTAAGACCATACCTGTGGAAAGCCTTCAACCGGCTCGTAATAGCAAATATACGCATTTTTCAGTATCGGACGCAGCATTCCTTTTTCGGCCAGTCCTTGCAGCCATTTCCGCGCCGTTCGAAAGTTTACATTATACTTGATCATGATATCCTTAGGGCGAATCCCCTTCTCTGTGCACCAAGCCATTCTTAGCACTTCTCTTTCCTGCGGGGAGATTGAAGGTGCGGATGCGTTTCTGATTAGCGTTGGTCCGATGACCATTTGCAGCAACATACGGCAAACTTCTGGACGCTTTTGTACATCATCGAATGAAAAATGAACGATCCTCCACCCCATGCCTGTCAGAAATGTATCCCGGTTCAAGGAGTAACTGAACTTCTCTCTGTCCATGTCTTTAACATGGCTCTGATAGCCGTCACATTCCAGCCCAAATTTTCCATAGGGCGGAAGAAAAGCAAAGTCTAGAAATTGCGATTTACGGTTCCAGTCGTACACTTCATACTCTGGATGCAGATGATCCAGGTTGCCGAATAACGGCCACCATACATTTTGCAGCAGCAGCTTCTCCGCATATTGATGCCCTCTGGCCAACCGTCCCCTCCGCTCTCCTGTTCGTACGTTTAAATGGCGCTCTACTAATGCTTCATGCTCCATTTCAAAACTTCCAACCATTATCCTCTCCACCTCTTTCCAAGTAGAAACGGCTACGCCGTCCATAGAAGGACGGTATCCGTTTCAGCGAGAAATATAAGGATAAAGTATAGCGTGAAACTTATGATTTCTTATATTTGCAAAAAAAAGAACGCCCAAGCTGCCAAAAATGGCAATAGGACGTTCTTCGTCTGACCCTATTATACAGCTGCTCAGAGAGGGGCAGCAATGGTTTTAAGACAGCCGGAAAGATTTCACCGTCTGCTCTACAGCAGCCTGCTGTGCAGGGGTCGCATTAGCGTCATTCAGTGTAACTGTAAGGGTGTAGACCAGATCGTTTTTACCAAAAATGATTTGCTGTGTCCGGCTGGGAACGCCTTTTTTGGTCTGCTGCACGGTAAGTATGGTGGCCGGGACTCCGGCAAAGGTGGATTCTTCCACACTGATTACGCGTGGGCCTTTGGGGTCGTTTTTACTGTTCTTGTAGTAGCTTTGCAGCAAATTTACGGCGTACTCCACTGAGCCCTCAGGATTTACATTGATCAGGAAACGCCCGCCGGTGAAGCGGTACTCCACAGTCTGGGTTTCAAAAGCATCCTGATAAGGTGTCCATAGCCGCGGAATATCGACGCTGTAAGTATAGGCCTTGGAGCTTTTGGTTACGGCCTTGCTGCGGAGCGCCGAGTAATCCTCCGTCTCCAGGCGGCCGAAGTTCTCCTTGATCGTGGCGAAATCAATATCTATGGTTTTCAAAATCGTCTGGAACCCCGCCTTGTCCTCCTCCTGTCCTGCAGCCGCCAGATACTCCACGTAGTAGCGGTAGCCTGCCTTTTGCAGCAGAACTTGGTACTCCGTGCTCCAGCCGCTGCCGGAATTAAGCTCCGTTTCCTTCACCAACACTGGCTCACCGGAGATTTTTGCCGGCATACTGTCATGCAGCACAAAGGCATCTGCCACATAGCTATCCTGTATCTGGGTATCCAGCTCTTTGCTCCAGCTCTCCAGCGTCGAGCCAGCCGGTGCCGATGACACTTTTACACGCAGATAGCTTCCTTGCTTGCTCTCGTAATATAGGTGCTGGTCATCCATACTCCAATCGGCTGGAACCTGCAGCGTTATGCCATAATCGTCGTTGTAGCCAATACGGTGGCCGTTTTCCACGGTGGAGAGATCGCGGACACTTTTATCGGTTACATCGAATGAAGGCTTGAAGGAGTTCAGCAGCAAGGCATACTTATTCAGATCCTTATAATTGGCCGCTTTGTCGTCAGTCAAATACAGCTCATATAATCTCCCGCCGGCATAATATTGTCTGCCCTCCCACAACGCACCGCTGGAATCCTTGCTCACAATCCGCGCGTAGGGAACTGCTGCATCTGCAAAGGTCTCACGATCCAGTATGGTTTCCCCGCCTTCTTCTGCCGCACGAACTAATCTGTCCAGCAGCCCTTCGGCATCTGGCGTTGTCTCCAGCGGCGAAGCATGGACCTCCAGATAATAGAGATTTTCCGCACTCGTAAAGGTGGCTACACTTTCATTGCCGCCGCTGTCACCGACAACGAGACCGGGAGGATAGTTCAGGCTCCACTCATAATAGCTATTGCCTATGCGGGTCTTGCCAACGTCGCTGTCGATACCGGCACCCTCCTCCGTCTCTTCATGATTCACTGAAGGCGCAAGCGTCACCAGCAGCCCGCCGCCGCTGTCCGGCAGAACCCGCGCTCCGAGAACTCCGGCCACAAAACGGAGCGGCACCATCAGCGTTCCCGAAACCATGCGCGGGGAAGCTGGAAGCACGATTTTTACTCCGTCCTTCCAGGCCGTAGTGCTGCCGATAGTCATCGCTCCGGTATGCGGCCCGTACATCACCTTAACCACATCGTTCCCTTCCAGGGAGACAGTGCTGGCGAAGGTCTTTTTGAATACACCCAGCGGTACCAGGATTACCCCGTTGTCCACAAAAGGCTTTTGAATCGTGATTTTCTCGCCATTTACGATTGCAACGTTACTGTTAACCTTAAGGCTGAGCTGCAGCAGCTTTTGTTCCGCCGCCTGCACTTCCTTGACCGGCAGTAATGTCAGCAGCAGCAACACCGCCAGCAAGGTGTAAAGTCCACGCCATACAGGTATACTTCCTGACTTGCGTCCTTCTGCACTTGGCAGTCTGTTATTCATCCGCTTGTGCGCCAGCATCTTCATCGCCTCCCGCTTCCTCCCCGCCGATTAGGGGATCGCCTTGACTGAGCACCAGCTTGCGGGTAACGATATCCCCGTCGCTTTGCATCAGCAGCTTTACTGCTGTTCCCGGCTTGTAGCTTTTGAACCATTCGTTAATATCCACCAGCGAGGCGACACGGTGCCCGTCAATTGCGTACAGAACATCGCCAGCGGTGATGCCCGCTTTTCGGGCTTCTGCAGACACCACCTTCGTTACGGTCAGCGGGTCCTGGGCAGGCAGTCCGACAATGGCGGACCAGCTCTCCTCCAGCTCCAGCCCCAGACTAGGGCGCTTAACTTCACCGTATTTGAGCAGCTGACCCATGATGTACTGTACCGTATCTACCGGAATGGAGAAGCCCATATTTTCCACACCGACTGCAGCGTATTTCAGGCTGTTCACACCGAGTACCTCACCCTTCATGCTGACCAGCGGTCCGCCGCTGTTTCCGGGGTTAATCGCCGTATCACTCTGAATCAGCCGGTAAGACGCGTCTACCGTACGGTTAAGTCCGCTGACCACCCCTACCGTTGCCGAATTCCGCAGTGAAAAAGAAACCGGAGTTCCGATCGCTATAACCTTCTCACCCACTTGGATGCCGGATTTTGACCCGGCGAACTTGGCAGGCTTCAGGGATTTGGCGTTGACTTTGATCAGTGCCAGATCGCTGACCTCATCGAGATAGGAGGCGGTTATGTTATAGGTTTTTGCATCTGCTGTCACAACAACGGCGTTCTGTAATCCTTGCATGACATGGGCATTGGTTATGATCCAACCATCCGCTTTGACGATGATGCCGGAGCCGTGGGTTAGATTGTAACGGTCATCCGGTCCGCTGTTGCGGCTTTCGGTATTTTTGCCGATAATGCCCACCACAGACGGTGAGACCTCCTTGATAATCTGCGGCACGGGGTCAGCCGTGGCAGCTGCGTTTTTTTTACTAACTGCTCCAGCACTGCTAACTTGCCTGATTGCTCCGTCCTTAGTTGCAGCTGCCGCCGCGCTTTTGCTGCTTTCCGCGAACGCCACAGCCAGAGCAGAATGCGTTCCGCCCGCCACTCCCGACAGCAGCACTCCGCACAGCAGCAAGCCAAGGCTCTTTTGAAACATGCGACTCCCCCACTTCATCGCCTTCACCGGCCCTCTCCATAAATATCTAATGAAAAAGACGCCTTTAGGTGCGCCGGTGGCGGTTAAAGGTGTCTTTTGAAAACATCTGGCTCTGCAATTGAATCCTGCCCATCAGGGACAGCTCCCAGTACCTATACGCCGCGTACTAGCTTAACCAGTGCATCACCATCGCATAGTCGGAAACGGCAAACACAAGCAAGCTCACCACTCCGAAGGCGATAGCAAATTTGTTCTTCTGCGGCGCTTTAAGCAAACGGAAGAGACCAATGAGGATCAGGATCGTGAACAAAATCATAAATACATCGAAGGTATGAAATTTAGACGGCTCTTGCACGGCAGCTTCAGCAAGCAGCATGGCATTACCTCCCCGAAAGTGTGGTCAAACGAGTTCATCTAATCCATATCTTCTTCTATGTTATCGCTACCATTTCAGTGACGCAATAGAAAATCCCTAAAAAATTATGTAATTGTCACGGAAAATATTTTTTGGCGTGAACATCTGCTGCTCGTTAGAGATA
This sequence comes from Paenibacillus sp. BAC0078, assembly GCF_054483875.1. Lineage (NCBI taxonomy): Bacteria > Bacillati > Bacillota > Bacilli > Caryophanales > Paenibacillaceae > Paenibacillus > Paenibacillus sp. BAC0078. The sequence goes on along the minus strand of NZ_JBTLRW010000011.1, from coordinate 184,620 downwards.
ACTATCATTGACATTTGCTAACGAATTCTTTTGTCAAAGAACATTTCACTTGCAGCGCCTTGGATGTCTTAGTAATTATTCAACGAAAATACCACTCTTTGAATCTTACTGCGGACATGCTCTGTATATGCCTGCCCGAACTATCAGCAGCTCCTTATTTTTGTATAAATTATCGTTATAGCGGCTGCTACAAGCCTCACTGCCAGGCATCAGCGGACTGTGCTACCATCGGGCATATGAATAGAATAGAGAGGGTGCTAAGCATGGCTTACGAACCGCATTGGAGTGCTGAACCGGAGAAGCTGAACAAGTTCGAATTCGTGAAACTGCAGAAAGACGGCCTGGATGTGATCCGCACGATTATTGAAAAATATGCCCTGGAGGGCTATAGCTCCATCCCGGCAGATGATCTGGATCTGTTCAAGTGGGCTGGTGTATACCAGCAAAAGCCGCGTGACGGACATTTCATGATGCGTGTGCGCATCAACACTGGCATTATGACCACAAATCAGGCCAGAGCCCTGGCCGAAATCGCCAGATTGTACGGGCGGGATCTGGTTGATATCACTACGCGCCAGGCTATCCAGTTCCACTGGCTGACTGTTGAGAATCTGCCGGATATTTTCACACGACTGGAAGCTGCCGGACTGTATTCTTTTGAAGCCTGCGGCGACTGTCCGCGGACCATTGTCGGTAACCCGCTGGCAGGGATCGACAAGGACGAACTGTTTGATACTACAGATATAGTGGAGCAGTTGAATGATTTTTTTATGCTGAACCGTGATTTCTCCAATCTGCCGCGTAAATTCAAAATTTCTGTATCCGCTAACCGCTACAACAATGCGCAGGCGGAAATCAACGATCTGGCCTACACACCGGCTGTAAAAGTCATCAATGGCGTTGAAACTCCCGGCTTCCATCTGATGGTAGGAGGAGGATTATCAGCCAAACCCCATTTGGCGCAAAAGCTGGATGTCTTCGTGAAGCCGGAAGAGGCGCTTAAGGTGGCTGCTGGTGTGGTCACGCTGTTCCGGGATTATGGCTACCGCGAGAAACGCCATCATGCCCGCCTGAAATTCCTTGTTGCCGACTGGGGTGTGGAGAAATTCCGAGAAAAACTTATTGAAATGGTAGGCGAGCTGCCGACGCGCGGTGAGGATCAGACGATGGGCTGGCAGGCGGCTTATTTTGACGGAGTTCATCCCCAGTCTCAGGAAGGTCTTAACTACGTAGGACTTAATGTTCCTGTTGGACGGCTGAACAGCAGTGAGCTGGTGCAGCTTGCTGAGCTGGCCGATACCTGTGGCGAAGGCAAACTCCGTACCACCATGACGCAAAACATCATCATCAGCGGAGTGTCGGATGCGAAGCTCACAGCCCTTCTGGAAGCACCGGTCCTGCAGCGGCTGTCGCCAACGGCCAAAAACTTCATCAGCCGCACCGTTGCCTGCACCGGCAATGAATTCTGCAACCTGGCCATTGTGGAAACCAAGCAGCGGGCCATCAGCGTTGCCGAATACTTGGACGAACATGTCCAGCTTGACGAAAAGCTGCGCATCCATTTCATCGGCTGCCCTAATGCCTGCGGACAAAAGCATGTTGCCGATATCGGCCTGCAAGGCACGCTGATTAAAACCCCTGACGGCATGGTCGATGCATTCGACATCGCCGTCGGCGGTACACTGGGCAGTGGAGACCACGGCCCTGAGGCTGAATTCGCGCATCCACTGAAGGGCCGCGTGAAGGGCGACCAGGTCGGCCCGGTTCTCGAACAGCTGATCACCTACTATTCAGCGCAGAGGGAAGAGCAGGAGAATTTCCACGCCTTCACCCGGCGTGTTGGCGTACCTGCACTGCAGGAGCAGCTGGCCGCGATTCTTGCCGCGGAGGCTCTATAGCTGACGGAGCTTTTGTAGAGAGGTTGGGTTGGGTTAAACAAGTGATGGGGAGCCCTTCCCTTCCTTTGTTTTGATTGCACTTTGTACAGCAGAATTCCTCAAAAAAGGGACACCCCTCCATTCTGTTGCATTTCATACAATCAAAAGGAACGGAATTCCGGCTAAACAGGAGATTGTCTGAATTCTGTTGTACGAACTACAGCAGATCGTATTTTCCAGCTAAAATAAGGCGATTCCATTGCAGAAAGTGCAATAGAATCGCCTTATTTCTTGCTCAGGCTCGGGGAAGCCTGAGCCTCTCTATTCATTGTTTCAATTGCAATACTCGCATTGCAACATCAGCTATACCGTTTCCGTAGTCTGCAGCTGCAGTGCCTTCGTCCGCTCTGTATCGCGGAGCAGGATCGGCTTGAGATATTTGCCGGTGTAGGATTCTTCCACCTTAATCAGCTTCTCCGGTGTTCCGGTAGCGAGAACCGTACCTCCGCCGCTGCCGCCCTCAGGTCCCATATCAATGATATAATCGGCGGTCTTGATTACATCAAGATTATGCTCAATGACGAGCACGGATTCGCCGGAGTCCACCAGGCGGTGCAGCACCTCCAGCAGACGCCCGATATCATCCACATGCAGACCCGTTGTCGGCTCATCCAGAATGTACAGCGTCTTGCCGGTGCTGCGGCGGTACAGCTCGGAAGCCAGCTTCACGCGCTGGGCCTCTCCGCCCGACAGCGTTGTTCCCGGCTGGCCGATGTTGATATAGCCAAGACCGACATCCAGCAGAGTCTGCATTTTGCGGTGAATTCTCGGGATATTTTTGAAGAATTCGGTAGCATCCTCTACAGTCATCTCCAGCACATCGGCGATGCTTTTGCCTTTATATTTCACTTCTAGCGTTTCCCGGTTGTAGCGTTTGCCTTTGCAGACTTCGCAGGGAACATAGACATCCGGCAGGAAGTGCATCTCGATCTTGATAATGCCGTCACCACGGCAGGCCTCACAGCGGCCGCCCTTGACATTGAAGCTGAAGCGGCCCTTCTGGAAGCCGCGCACCTTCGCTTCATTGGTCTTGGCGAAAAGATCACGGATATCATCGAATACGCCGGTATACGTAGCCGGATTGGAACGTGGCGTGCGTCCGATTGGCGACTGGTCAATTTCGATGACCTTATCCAGATTCTCTAGTCCGCGAATTTCCTTATGCTCACCCGGACGTACCTTGACGGCCCTATTTAACTGGCGGGCCAGACTTTTGTAGAGAATCTCATTGACCAGTGATGATTTGCCTGAACCGGATACACCCGTAACGGCTGTAAAGACGCCGAGCGGGATTTTGACATTCACGTTCTTCAGGTTGTTCTCTTTGGCCCCGCGAATTTCAATCCAGCGGTCATCCGTAGGCCGCCGATTGCCGGTAACCGGGATGAACTTGCGTCCGCTCAGGTACTCCCCGGTCAAGGAATTCGGGTCATTCATAATTTCCTGCGGCGTGCCCTGCGCCATCACCTTACCGCCGTGAATGCCGGCTCCCGGTCCGATATCAATAATATAGTCAGCGGCCATCATTGTATCCTCGTCATGCTCGACCACGATCAGTGTATTGCCTAGATCGCGCATATGCCCAAGCGTCGAGATCAACCGGTCATTATCCCGTTGATGCAGGCCGATACTAGGCTCATCCAGAATGTACAGCACACCCATCAGACTGGAACCAATCTGGGTTGCCAGCCTGATGCGCTGCGCTTCACCGCCGGAGAGCGAGCCTGCCGCACGGCTAAGGGTCAAATAATTCAAGCCCACATTGACCAGGAAGCCCAGACGGCTGCTGATTTCTTTGAGGATCAGATGGGCAATGGCCGTTTCCTTCTCACTCAGGGCGAGGTTCTCGAAGAAGTTCATGCAATCCCCAATCGACAGGTCAGTAATATCCGCAACATTCCGGTCGTTGATCGTTACCGCGAGAATCTCCTTCTTCAATCTTTTACCTTTACATGCATGGCAAGGCTTGGCGCTCATGAAGCCCTCAATAAATTCACGGATGCCATCCGAGGCTGTCTCACGGTAGCGCCGCTCCAGATTGGGAATAATCCCTTCAAAAGCAACCAGCGCATCCTTCCGCTGGCCGAAATCATTCTCATACTTGAAACGGATCTTCTCACTGCCTGTCCCATGCAGCAGCTTGTTCATATGCTCGGGGGACAGACTGCTTACGGGAACATTCTGGGGGATACTGAAATGCTCGCATACCGATTTCAGAAATTGCGGGTAGTAATTCGATGTACTTCCCGTCCAGGCCAGAAAAGCACCTTCCTCAATTGACTTCTCCTGGTCGGGAATCAACAGATCTGGATCCACAACCATATTCATGCCCAGACCATCGCATTCCGGGCAAGCGCCGAAGGGGCTGTTGAAGGAGAACATGCGCGGCGCCAGCTCTTCAATGCTGAACCCGCATACCGGACAAGCAAAGCTTGAGCTGAACAGTAGCTCCTCCTGCCCCATCACATCGACCAGAATCTTCCCTCCGGACAGCTTCAGCGCAGTCTCAAGGGAATCCGTCAGCCGGGTCTCTACATCATCCTTAATGACGATACGGTCTACCACGACCTCAATCGTATGCTTCTTGTTCTTCTCCAGCTCGATATCCTCAGTAACCTCGCGTAATTCACCGTCAACGCGCACACGCACAAAGCCCTGCTTGGAAATATCGCTGAACAGACCTTTGTGTTCACCCTTGCGGCCGGAAATTACCGGAGCTAGAATCTGCAGCCGGGTCTTCTCGGGATACTGCATAATCCGGTCCACCATCTGCTCAACAGTCTGTGAAGTAATCTCTATGCCATGATCCGGGCAATGCGGATGCCCTACACGGGCGAACAGCAGGCGCAGATAATCATAAATTTCCGTTACCGTTCCTACGGTGGAACGCGGATTGCGGCTCGTGGTCTTCTGGTCGATGGAGATCGCCGGGGATAACCCGTCGATGGAATCAACATCAGGCTTCTCCATCTGACCGAGGAACTGGCGTGCATACGCCGACAGGGATTCAACATAACGCCGCTGACCTTCAGCGTAGATTGTATCGAACGCCAGCGACGATTTACCGGAGCCGCTAAGTCCCGTCAGCACGACGAAGCGGTCACGCGGAATCGTCACGTCGATGTTCTTGAGATTGTGCGCTCTCGCGCCTTTGATTACAATATTTTCGTTCGCCAACGGTACCTCTCCTTTATACATACCTATTTCAAAGCTATTTCAAAATATTTTCGATCCCTCCCAAACCCTCCCTTAGCCAAGGGAGGGCCCCAAGGGTTGCACCCTCTGGACACCCGCAAGGTTGCTGCCGAAGGAGTGGGGGAGACGGACCTAGTAAATGTGGTGCAAGGAGCGCTTGTCCCTGAAGGGACCGCTGTAATGCGGCGTTCTGGCGGAAAACCGCTGTCCCTTCGGGATGCGCCAAGTGCTGCACTGCGGGCTGTTCCTTCGGAATACGCCAAATGCGCACTGCAGGCTGTTCCTTCGGAATGCGCTAACTGCCGCACTGCGGGCTGTCCCTTCGGGATACGCCAACTGCGCACTACGGGCTGTTCCTTCGGAATGCGCAAGATGCTTATTTAAAAAGAACGGCTGAGCAAAGCCGCTCTGTATATTCTTCAAAAAAACAGGGACTCGCAAAAGAAGGTTACTCGGCTCGCAGTTCCAGGAGGGCGTCGCGCAGCTCGGCGGCGCGCTCGAATTGCAGGTTCTTGGCGGCGTCCTTCATCTCGGCCTCCAGTCGCTGCATCAGGCTGTTGCGGTCCTTCTTGCTCATCTTGCTGCCCGCACCGGTAAGATAATCGGCCTTGGACTCGGCTACCTTCGTGGCCTCGATGATATCGCGCACCTTCTTGTTGATTGTTGTTGGCGTAATGCCATGCTGCTCATTGTAAGCAATCTGGATTTCCCGGCGGCGCTGGGTTTCGCTCATCGCCTTCTCCATGGATTCCGTGATATGATCGCCATACATAATAACGCGGCCGCCGGAGTTACGGGCGGCGCGGCCGATGGTCTGAATCAGCGAACGCTCTGAGCGGAGGAAACCTTCCTTGTCGGCATCGAGAATCGCAACCAGCGATACCTCAGGCAAATCCAGACCTTCTCTTAACAGGTTGATCCCGACGAGAACATGAAATGTCCCCAGCCGGAGGTCACGCAGGATCGCCATCCGCTCCAGTGTTTTGATGTCGGAGTGCATGTAACGCACTTTAATACCGATTTCCTTGAAGTAATCGGTCAGGTCTTCGGACATTTTCTTCGTTAGGGTTGTAACCAGCACACGCTCGTCGCGCTCCACCCGTTCACGGATTTCGCTGATCAGATCATCAATCTGGCCTTCGGTCGGACGCACCTCGATGATCGGGTCCAAAAGACCGGTAGGACGAATTATCTGCTGCACCATCGTATCACAGTGTTCCATTTCGTAAGGCCCGGGTGTTGCGGACACATATACGATCTGTTTCACCTTGTCTTCGAATTCTTCGAACTGTAGCGGCCGGTTATCCAGCGCAGACGGCAGGCGGAAGCCATGCTCCACAAGCACCGTCTTGCGCGCCCGGTCACCGTTGTACATCGCCCGGATCTGCGGCAGAGTCACATGGGATTCGTCAATTACAATCAGCATGTCATCCGGGAAATAATCCATCAGTGTATAGGGGGTTGCTCCAGGCTCACGGAAGGTGAGCGGTCCTGAATAGTTCTCAATCCCGGAGCAGAAGCCGACTTCCTTCATCATCTCAATATCGTAGCGGGTCCGCTGCTCCAGCCGCTGGGCTTCCAGCAGCTTGCCTGCGTCCCGGAGTACAGTCAACCGTTCTTCTAGTTCGCGCTCAATGTTCACCAGGGCCACTCGCATCGTTTCTTCCTGGGTCACAAAGTGCGATGCCGGAAAAATCGCCACATGATCGCGTTCCCCGATCAGCTCGCCGGTCAGCACATCAATTTCGGTAATCCGCTCGACCTCATCGCCGAACAGCTCCACACGAATCGCATGCTCGCCTTGTGAAGCCGGGAAGATTTCTATCACATCACCGCGCACCCGAAATGTGCCGCGCACAAAGTTAATGTCATTGCGCTGATACTGGATATCCACAAGCCGGCTCAAAATCTGGTTCCGCGGCTTCTCCATTCCCACGCGCAGCGACAGCAGCAGACTTCCATATTCCTGCGGCGAGCCGAGGCCGTAAATGCAGGACACACTGGCTACAATGATCACGTCGCGCCGTTCGAATAAGGAGCTGGTTGCAGAGTGGCGAAGCTTATCAATCTCTTCATTAATGCTGGAGTCTTTCTCGATGTAGGTATCGGAGGAGGGAATGTACGCCTCTGGCTGGTAATAATCGTAGTAACTGACGAAGTAGTCTACCGAATTGCTTGGAAAAAACTCTTTGAATTCACTTGCAAGCTGTGCAGCCAGCGTCTTGTTGTGCGCAATAACCAGCGTGGGCCGGTTCAGCTTGGAAATCATTTGCGCGATGGTAAAGGTCTTGCCCGTACCCGTTGCTCCCAGCAGCGTCTGGTGCTTCTTGCCCTGCCGGATGCCGTTCACTAACTCTTCTATGGCATGAGGCTGATCGCCCTGGGGTGAATACTCGGACTCCAGTTCAAAAGTCTTCGTGCTGACGACAATATCACTCATTTGCCCGTCTCCCCTCTATCGTCTAAAATATATGAATACATATAATTGTGGCCCTGTTTATTCTCTCTCCATACCTTGCTCAAAAAAATGGAAGATAAGAATACTTGTTCCCGTTTATTATACAGTGTTGCCTAGATTGTTGCAAACCATAATATATAGAAACTTAAGGAGCCTGAACTCATGGATATCACTTCAATTATCGGCCTGCTGGCCGGACTCGCGGCAATGATCGGAGGCTTCTTTTGGGAAGGCGGTAGCCTCACCGGACTGCTGCAGCTGAATGCCGCGCTGATTGTGTTCGGAGGCACGTTCGCCGCTGTGCTCATCAGCTTTCCAGCCTCCAAGCTGCGCCGGGTACCGGCTGCGCTGCGCGTGGCTTTTGGCAAAAAATCCGACAACCCAGAAGAAAAAGCCGAGGAGCTCATTTCCATGGCGGCCATTATGCGGCGCGGCGGATTGCTGGCGCTGGAAAAAAGAGCGGAGGAGCATCCCGATCCCTATACCCGCGAGGGGCTGATGCTGATTGTCGATGGAACAGACCCTGTGCAGGTGCGGCAGATTTTGGAGCTGGAAATGGATGCCAAGGAGTTGAAGTACGAAGGCTATGCCAAAATTTTTGAAGCGGCAGGCGGCTATGCTCCTACTATGGGTATCATCGGCACAGTGATGGGACTGATCCGCGTGCTCAGCAGTCTTACCGATCCCTCCAACCTGGGAGCTTCCATTGCAGTTGCTTTTACAGCGACATTGTACGGTGTGGCCAGCGCCAATCTAATATTTTTACCCATTGCCTCCAAAATCAAATCCCGCTGCCAAAGCGAGCTGGCAACTATGGAAATGCTGCTGGTCGGCATTCTTGCCCTGCAGAACGGGGATCATCCGCAGCTTGTGCGCAGGAAGCTCAACCCCTTTATTGATGATTCTGCCAGAGGGTACGGCACTGAAAGTGCAAGAGGCCCATTATGAGGCAGAGAAACCGGAGGAGCCGACGTACGGGCGGATCGGAGAGCCGCGACCGCTGGATGATCACCTATGCGGACCTCATTACGCTATTGCTGATCTTTTTTGTGGTATTGTATGCCATGAGCAGTCTGGATGCCCAAAAATTCAGTATTGTTACCAGTTCGTTATCGGATACCTTCAAGAGCGGAAACCCTGTACTGGATGGCGGCGATGGCGTTCTGGATGGAGAACAAGGGACGAAACCCGGAGGTTCGGGGAATGGGCAGAAAAATGCAAACAGCGGCAATACCAATAATGGGCCTGCTCAAGGGCAGGAAAATCCCGCTGCCAGCCCTTCAGCCAGCACACCCCCTTCAGCAACGGGAGATGATCGAGCGCCGTCAGAGCGTGAGCTGGCCTTCCGCGAGCAGGAAGCGAAGCTGGCCGACCTTATGGGCGTCATCACCCAATATGTCAAAGACAATAACCTGGGCGACCAGATTTTTGTTGCGGATAAGCCGCAGGGCATCTTGATTACGCTCAGCAACCGTTTTCTGTTCGATGTCGGCAGAGCCGAGCTGAAGTCGCCCGCGCTTCCCGCGCTGCGGCAATTGTCCGGTCTCTTCCGCAACATTGGCGCCACCATCAGCATCGAAGGCCATACGGACAATACACCGGTATCGGCAGGCTCGCGGTATAATGATAACTGGGAGCTGTCCGGCGCCCGCGCCCTCTCCGTGCTGCGCTTCTTTCTCGACAGCGAGGGGCTGAATCCGGGCACTTTCCAATATGCCGGCTATGCGGATACTCGCCCTGCCGCCAGCAATGCTACCGCAGAGGGACGGCAGAAGAACCGCCGTGTTGAGATTACGGTGCTGCGGCAGCTTCAAGAGGGAGAATAGATTCGCCGAGGGATTGTACAGCCTCCTGCACCAGTGCCGATCTGCTATGGAAAGGCGTGAATTTTGTGCCGGCAGGAGGCGCGATTGCCTGTCTTAGCTCGGGTATTGGTCGATGCCCTGGATATAATCCCTATGGTGATATTCGCTATGATTGTCCTCACTTTTTTGCCGTTTTTTCGGCATATGCACCCACAGTTTTATTCCGAAATATTGGAGTTTCCTTCCTGAATACATAAGTAAAAAACGCACAAAAAGACAGACCTCACACATTAGTAACATCCGATGTGATATGAGGGATCTGTCTTTTTTATAAGCCGAAAACGGTACAGTTTACCGGGTCTTTATTCTCCAACCAGCTCACGGTAAGCCGCCGCATTCAGCAGACCGGATGCCGCATCTGCGAACTCGCCGGTGATTTCCAGCTCAAAAATCCATCCGCCGCCGTAAGGCTGGTCATTGATCAGCTCCGGGCTTCCTTCCAGCGCATCATTGATCTTGGTCACAGTCCCCGACACCGGGGAATATAGCTCGGACACCGTCTTGACAGATTCAATGCTGCCTACGCTGTCGCCTGCCGAAATTGCTGCGCCAACCTCAGGAAACTCCACAAATACGATATCGCCGAGCAGATGCTGGGCATGATCCGTAATCCCAACACGTACTACACGCCCTTCACCCTGCTGCGCCCATTCATGCTCTTCGCTGTACAGCAGGTTGTCTAGCACTTCACTCATTCCTAGCCGCCTCTTTTCCAAATTTGGAGTTGTAAATTTAGTTATAGACTAAGTTATCGCGCTGCTCAATGTCAATATAACTGACAGGAAAATAAATTTTGTCATCTTTTTGACGTTTTTTTGTTGACAGCAGAGTTGTATACCCGGTTTAATGGAGTCAGTAGAACACAATACGGTTTGCGAATGATGGCATAGGGAGAGACTGTCTCACAGGAGGACAGCGCCGAAGGAGTAAGCCCGGGAGGGTGAATCTCTCAGGCAAAAGGACCTTTGCCGGACGCATCTCTGGAGAGCTATCCGGACCTGCCAGGCAGTGTCACGGATCACCAACGGGGAAACCTGCGCACAAGTGCAGCAGGGTAACTCTCAGGTACAAAGGACAGAGCAGAAGGCTATTTATGCGGGTGCGCATATTTTGTCTTTCGTCTGTCCTTTTTTTGCGTGTAATCAGACAAAGGAGTGAGCACATGGATGCTTTGAAAAGAACACCTTTTTACGACCTCTACTCTGCCTACGAAGAATCCAGATGCATTGATTTCGGCGGCTGGGAGCTGCCGGTGCAGTTTACGGGAATCGTGAAGGAGCATGAGGCGGTCCGCCGGCAGGCCGGACTGTTCGATGTGTCGCATATGGGTGAATTCATGGTCAGCGGCAGCGGCTCGGAAGCTTTCCTGCAGCAAATGACCACGAACGATGTCAGCCGTCTTGCGGATGGCGCTGCGCAGTACACGCTGATGCTCTACCCGAGCGGCGGGGTTGTCGATGATTTGCTGGTATACCGTCTTGGGGAGGAACGTTACATGCTCGTCGTGAATGCCTCCAATATCGACAAGGATTTCCAGTGGCTGCAGGAGCATCTCACCGCTGAATTCTGCGGAGTCACCCTGAGCAATGTCTCGGATGAGACGCTGCTGCTCGCACTCCAGGGACCGCTCGCCGAAACGATCCTTGCTGAAGTAACCTCAGCTCCCCTGGCTGAGCTTAAGCCCTTTCACTTCATCGAGCGTGCCGAAGTGTGCGGCGTGGAGGTTCTGCTCTCCCGTACCGGCTATACCGGCGAGGATGGCTTCGAGCTGTACGCCCCGGTGGAAACGGCCGCGGTCCTATGGAACGGCCTGCTGGCGGCAGGTGCTCAGTACGGCCTGACTCCCGCAGGGCTTGGCGCACGTGATACACTTCGTTTCGAAGCGAAGCTGCCGCTGTACGGCCAGGAGCTGTCGGCGGACATTACGCCGCTGGAAGCAGGTGTCCAGTTCTTCGTGAAGCTGGACAAAGCCGATTTTATAGGCAAGGACGCGCTGCTGAAGCAGAAGGAAGCCGGGCTGCCCCGCCGCCTAATCGGCCTGGAAATGCTTGACCGTGGTATCCCGCGCTCACATTATCCGGTCTACGCGGACGGAGTGAAGATCGGTGAAGTCACCACAGGCACACAGTCGCCAACGCTGAAACGTAATCTGGGCCTGGCCCTGCTGGATGCCGCCTACACAGAGATTGGAACGGAAGTGTACGTGGAGATTCGCGGCAAGCAGCTTAAAGCGACCGTGGTCAAAGCGCCATTTTATAAAAAGAGCCAAGGAGTGAAGCCGCAATGAAGCACCGTTATCTGCCGATGACCGAACAGGACCGCAAGGAGATGATGGAGACTGTCGGGATTCAGTCCGTGGAGGAGCTGTTCGCCGATATCCCGAAGAGCGTCCGCTATGAAGGCACGCTGCCGATGTCAGAGGCGCTTGATGAATATGCGCTGCTGCGCCATATGAAAGAGCTGTCCGATAAGAATGCCAGCTCCGACACCCACACCAGCTTCCTTGGCGCAGGGCTGTATGACCACCATATCCCCGTTGTTATTAATCATGTTATTTCCCGCTCTGAATTTTATACCGCCTATACGCCTTACCAGCCGGAGATCAGCCAGGGCGAGCTGCAGGCGATCTTCGAGTTCCAGTCCTATATCTGCGAATTAACCGGCATGAAGGTGGCAAATGCCAGCATGTACGATGGCGCCACCGCCTTCTCGGAAGCCGCAGTTCTGGCTGCCGGTGCGACCAAACGCAAAAAACTCGTCGTCTCCCGCACCGTTCACCCGGAAGCACGGCAGGTACTGCGCACCTCTGCGGGGGCCTGGGGCCTTGATGTCGTAGAAGTTGACTACAAAGACGGTGTAACGGATCAGGCCAAGCTCGCCACAGCGATTGATGGCGATACTGCCGCCGTCCTGGTGCAGTCGCCGAACTTTTTCGGCGCGATCGAGGATCTCGGGGCGATTGAACCGCTGATCCATGCCGTCAAAGGCCTGTTCGTGGTCAGCGCCAATCCGCTGGCACTTGGCATTCTCGAAACACCGGGCAAGCTCGGCGCCGACATCGTAGTCGGTGATGCACAGCCGCTGGGCATTCCAGCTTCGCTTGGCGGTCCAACCTGCGGCTTCTTCGCCGTAGCCGAGCACCTGATGCGCCGCATGCCGGGCCGGATCGTCGGCCAGACTGTAGACCGCAGCGGCAAACGTGGCTTCGTGCTGACCTTGCAGGCCCGGGAACAGCATATCCGCCGTGAGAAGGCCACTTCGAACATTTGCTCCAACCAGGCGCTGCTTGCGCTGTGCGCTTCCGTCTATCTGTCCGTCATGGGCAAGGAAGGCATGCGCGAGGTTGGCGAACTGAATGTACGCAAGAGCCATTATGCCGCAGACAAGCTCGGGGAATTAACCGGTGCAGCCCCTGCCTTCACCGCACCGTTCTTCAATGAATTTGTCCTGAGGCTTCCCGAAGGCAGCAACGTCAGCGAGATTAACTCCAGACTGCTGAAGGAAGGCTACCTTGGAGGCTATGATCTGGGCCGGGATTATCCCGAGCTGTCCGGACATATGCTGGTTGCCGTAACGGAGAAAAGAAGCAAAACGGAAATCGACCAATTCGCTAGCGTACTGGAGGGCTGTATATGAAACCGGAACAAAGTCTGATCTTTGAGCTTAGCCGCTCTGGCCGCTCAGCCTATTCCCTGCCGCAGTGCGATGTTCCACAGGAAGAGGGCATGGATGCGCTGATTCCCGCCGGCCTGCTGCGCAGCGAGCCGGTAGTCTTGCCGGAGGTATCGGAAGTGGATGTGATCCGCCACTATACCGCGCTGTCCCGCCGCAACTTCGGCGTAGACAATGGCTTTTATCCGCTCGGCTCCTGTACGATGAAATACAATCCGAAGATTAACGAGGATGTTGCCCGCTTCCCCGGCCTGGCGAAGATTCACCCGTACCAGCCGGAAGAGAGCATTCAGGGAGCACTCGAACTGATGCATACGCTGCAAAAGGACCTGGCCGCCCTGACCGGCATGGATGCCGTATCCCTGCAGCCTGCTGCCGGCGCCCACGGCGAATGGACCGGTCTGATGATGATCCGCGCCTATCACGAGAGCCGCGGCGAAGCCCGCTCCAAGGTAATCGTGCCCGATTCCTCGCACGGCACGAACCCGGCCAGCGCCTCCGCAGCCGGACTGGAGACGGTAACCATCCCCTCGAACGATAAAGGGATGGTGGATCTTGAAGCCCTGAAAGCGGCTGTCGGAAGCGACACCGCCGCGCTCATGCTGACGAACCCGAGCACGCTCGGCTTATTCGAGACACAAATCGCCCTGATCGCCGAGATCGTACATGAGGCAGGCGGCCTGCTCTATTATGACGGAGCGAACTCCAACGCGATTATGGGCATTACCCGCCCTGGCGACATGGGCTTTGACGTGGTGCATTTGAATCTGCACAAAACGATGAGCACCCCGCATGGCGGCGGCGGTCCGGGAGCCGGACCGGTAGGCGTAAAGGCGAAGCTGATTCCGTTCCTGCCGCAGCCGACGGTGGTGCAGAACGAAGACAGCAGCTTCTCGCTAAGCTATGGCGGACCGGAATCCATCGGCCGGGTCAAAGCCTTTTACGGCAACTTCGGTATCCTCGTCCGTGCCTATGCGTATATCCGCACCTATGGACCGGAAGGTCTGCGTGAGGTGTCTGAGGACGCTGTGCTGAACGCCAACTATATGATGCACCGGCTGGCGCCGTATTTTGAAATCCCGTATCCGGGTGTCTGCAAGCATGAATTCGTCATGTCCGGCAAAAACCTTAAGCAGTACGGTGTGCGCACGCTGGACGTTGCCAAACGGCTGCTCGACTTCGGCTACCATCCGCCGACCGTCTACTTCCCGCTCACGGTAGAGGAGTGTATGATGATCGAGCCGACCGAAACCGAAAGCAAGGAAACGCTTGACGGCTTCATCGAAACAATGATTCAAATTGTGAAGGAAGCTAAGGAAACGCCGGAGATCGTCATCAATGCGCCGCATACCACGGAGATCAGCCGTCTCGATGAGACCCAGGCTGCCCGCAAGCCGGTGCTGAACTGCTCCTGCGGTTAAGCTTACTGTTCGAAGCGGCTAACCCGTAAGTCACTCTGACTTCGCGGATTAGCCGTTTTTTAATGCTTACATCAGCTTCTTGGCAAATTGTGAGCGGTCATTGACGTTCATTTTAATATAAATACTCTTAACCACATTGCGTACCGAGCCCTCACTGATGCCGAGCGCACTCGAGATATGCAGCGCGCTTTTGCCCGACAACCACAGCGAAGCCACTTCCTTCTCCCGCGCCGTCAGCTTGTATTCATCAAGCACCGCATCCCGTCTGAACTTCTGCAGACCTTCGTTTTTGACCATTCGTTTGTACGCCACATTCTCGGCCAACTGCTGCACGAACGGAATCGCAAAATCAATGTGCTGATCTACATGGAAAGAAATATCCACATAACCCTGTGTGCCTCCGTCCAGAACGAGGGGTGCGCATACACAGTTCCAGCTCCGGAAAGCGGCGTCGCTATGCTCCTCTCCACGCACTACTCCTATACGGTTCATCTCCATAGCCAGCGAGACCGCATTTAGCCCCGAATACCGTTTGGACAGATTGATTCCCCTGCTCAGCCCGGCCAGATCCATCGTCTCCTGAAGCTTCCGTGAGGAACAGATCAGATCCAGAATCCACCCTTCTTCATCCGCCAGAAACACAACATAAGGAATCGGAATAAACCTACTGATCGCCACTATTTCTTCACGCGTGGACATAACCATAGCTTCACTATAGACCGTTTTGTTCTCTTGTACACAGGAGGTCTTTGAAGACCACAGCGGCTTGCGTGTATCCGAAGAAATCATTTGGAGAAAAGATGCAGCTTGAGCTGCTGGAAGATCACCCGGCGAACACCACATTTTTGTCCTGGAATTGAAGGTTGTCAACACATTCGCCTCCTGAATTCGTTTCGTTAGTTTATTCAAAAAATATTGTGAATTAATTCACTAATATCAATTCTAAAAACATAAGTAATAAATCTATCTTAGGATATTTATGGATTAATTTACAGGGTTTTTTTTTACGAATGCTAGTTGAAAAATATTAGATTGTATAATGGGCGGCTATCCCCTGTTCCGAAATTCAGCCTGCGCTAACTGATTTCGTCAAAATCCCTCATAGTTCAATAAAACTCTATATTCAGTTCGACCTAAAGCGATAGTTTTCGACACTAGCCTAGTGCTATATTTGTTTATACGTCTTTGAATACCAGCCATAAAGGAGGTCTATTCTTGAGTATTATTGAAGCCCGCGGGCTGTCAAAGTCTTTCATGCAGGCGGTGAAGGAGCCGGGTCTGGCGGGAGCAGTCAAGCATCTGTTCGTCCCGAAAGCTATTGAGAAGGTTGCAGTGAAGCCTCTGAATCTGAGTGTGGAAGCCGGCGAGACGGTGGCCTATGTGGGTCCGAACGGTGCAGGCAAATCCACCACGATCAAAATGCTGACTGGCATCCTCATGCCGTCTGCGGGCAGTATTTCTGTAAACGGTATCAATCCTTATAAGAAAAGAATGGAAAACGCCGCCCAGATTGGAGCGGTGTTCGGGCAGCGCACGCAGCTCTGGTGGGATATTCCGATTGTCGAATCCTTTTCGTTGCTGAAGGATATTTATCAGATCCCGGAGCCTGTCTACAAGGCTAATCTGGAGCAATTCACCGAGCTGCTCGGCATGAATGAATTCATTCACCTGTCCGCGCGCAAGCTCTCTCTGGGTCAACGCATGCGTGCGGACCTGGCTGCTGCCCTATTACATAATCCGCCGATCCTCTATCTGGATGAGCCTACGATTGGACTCGACGTCTCCGTGAAGCAAAAAATCCGCGAATTCATCAAAAAGATCAACCAGGAGCAGATGACCACCGTTATGCTTACCACCCATGATCTCGGCGACATTGAGGACCTGTGCAAGCGCCTGATTATTATCGACCACGGCTCGATCATCTACGACGGGAGTCTCAGCGAGGTTAAATCCCGTTTTGCCAGAGACCGGGTGATCTTCTTCCAGGCCGGAGCGCCGATGCCGGAGCTGATCTCGGAGCTGTCGCAGACTCCCGGGATGAAGTTGGAGCTGCAGAATGACCAGGAATTCTCCATCTCCTTCGACCGGTATGAATATACGGCCAGCGAGGTCGTCAGCCAGGTGATGAAGCACGGGGAAGTCATAGACTTCCGCATGGAGGACGCCAATATCGAACAGGTTATCAAAGCCGTATATGACGGAAACCTGGACCTGAACCAAGACGGGAAATGAGGAGGTGCAAAGGCAGCCATGCCTGCAATGAAGCTTAAGAAATACCGCAGTATTGCCAACCGTTCTTTGCAAAATGTTCTCTCCTACCGGATTTCATATGCTGTCACTTTTCTGTCTAATACGATCAATTTGCTGGCGATCTACTTTTTGTGGGCGGGAATTTACAATGGCCGGGATGTGGTCGGCGGATATACCTGGGATGAGATGAAAACCTATCTGCTTGTTACCTTCCTGGCTAACTCTGTGCTCTCCTGGTATTCCGAAACGGCGATATCCGGTAAAATCCTCGACGGCAGCGTCGCTGTGGATTTGCTGAAGCCTATTGATTTTCAAACCGCCCGTTTCTCTGAAACGCTGGGGACAAGCCTGTTGGAGGGAGGAATGAGCCTGATTCTGCTCGTAAGCTTCTCATTCTTCGTTTCCGGTGTAACCCTTCCCCATTCACTGCTGGTCTACGTGCTGTTCGCCCTCAGTCTGCTCGGGGCCATCGTGGTGAAATTCGGCATTGTGTATCTGGCAGCTCTGCTGTGCTTCTGGTCTACCGGCTCGATGGGCATTGTCTGGACCCGGATTGCCGTGACCAACCTGCTGTCCGGGGCTTTGGTTCCTTTGGCCTTTTTCCCGGATTGGCTGGAGCGGGTCGCTTTGCTGCTGCCGTTTCAGAGCATTATCCACACACCGACAATGATTTTTCTGGAGCAGGCAGGGACGATGGAGAGCCTGAAGCTGATCGGCATTCAATATTTCTGGGGAGCGGCGCTCTGGCTGGCCGGTAAAGGCATGTGGAAGTGGGCGGTCCGTCAGGTGACGATTCATGGCGGCTAGGCGGAAGGAGACGATACAATGAACTTGTCACGGATGTTCTATTTATATAAAAGATTCTACGTCCAGCAGATGAAAGCCATTCTGGAATACAACAAGGACTTTTACATCTTAATGTGTTCTGCCGCTCTGACGCAGGTGCTGGGATTTGTGTTCCTCTGGGTGATCTATGACCGGATTCCCGATATTAACGGCTGGCAGTTCTGGGAGGTCACCTTCATGTATGCGATGATCTTCCTTACAGAAGGTATCGGCTCCCTCTTCTTCGAAGGAACCTGGCGGCTTGGAAGACTGGTCAATATGGGCGAGCTGGACCGTTATCTGCTGCGGCCGGTGCCGGTTGTGCTGCAGGTGTTCTGTACGGGAATCGGAATCAACGGTCTCGGCAATCTGCTAATCGGCGGAGTGATTGTGTGGCAATCGCTTGTGCACAGTCCTATTCACTGGACACTGGGCAAAATCGCCATTCTTCTGCTGCTGTTCGTTACTGCGGTCATAATCCGTGTGTCAATCAATCTGGCCGGGAACTCTGCGGCTTTCTGGATTCGCAATGCCGGGAACGCCTTCCCGCTGATGGTTCATAATTTGGCCGACCTGGCAAAATATCCGATCACACTGTTTCCGCAAGCGGTGCGGGTGCTGATCTCCACCGTTCTGCCGTATGCGTTCATCAGCTTCTATCCGGCAACCTATATTTTCGGCAAAAGCGAGTGGTCCGGCTGGTGGATGCTGGCCCCCTTAGCTGCGGTGCTCATTGCGGCTGCGGCCTACGGCATCTTCCGCTACGGGCTTTCGAAGTATGAAAGCACGGGGAATTAAATCGGGCATAGAAAGAGCAGTGCGAATTTTCGCACTGCTCTTATTGTTTGCTCTTTACTTTACCCCTGTCCTGCTTTGCGGCCAGCTTATGCCGCAGCGGCAGCCTGCGCTTGCTTGCGTTCCTTGGCGGATTTGCGGAAGTACAGCAGCTCGTAGATCGCCGGTACAACCACCAGCGTCAGCAGCGTAGCCGCGATCAAACCGCCGATAACCACGATAGCCAGACTTTGTGAGACGATGCTGCCCTGCTCGGAATGGCCGAACAGCAGCGGAAGCATGGCGCATACGGTGGCAATGGCTGTCATTAGAATCGGACGCATCCGTGTTCCGGCTGCTTCGATGATGGCCTCGCGTACAGTCATATGCTCTTCGTTCTGCTTGATGCGGTCGATCAGCACGATGGCATTCGTGACAACAATACCGATCAGCATCAGTGCGCCGAACAAAGCGGTGAAGTCAGGGGTTACACCGGAAATGATCAGTGCGACAACCGCTCCGATTGCCGCAAGCGGCAGGGAGAACATAATCGCCAGCGGCGCGCGCAGCGTCTTGAAGGTCAGGACCATAATCAGGTATACCAGACCAATGGAGACTAGCGCCGTCATGCCAAGGTCGTTGAAGTCCCCGGCCTGATCCGCCGAAGCCCCGCCTGCGAATAACGTCACCCCTTCGGGAAGCGTAATGCTGTCCGTCTGTTTTTTGATATCTGCTCCGATTTCCGATACTTTCTTCGGATCAACCTCAGCGGAAATACGAACATACGGTTTGCCGTCTTTATGATAGAGCATGGCCGGTTGATCTTTGACTTCAAGGGCAGCGAGCTTCGAGAGCGGCTGCGGACCTCCGGCAGTCATAATCGTTATTCCTTGCAGATCCTGCTGCGATTTCGGCTGCAGCACCGGCTCCAGCACCACTGCCGCCGTGGAACCGTCCAGCTCCATCTGGCCCAGAGGGAGCTTATTCAGCATAGCTGACAGTTGCATGCTGATTTCCTGCGCATTAGCTGTTTCAGGGTTCACCTTAAAGGCGAATACCGGCTTGGTATCCTCCATATTGCTGGTGACTTTTTGTACGCCGTCTACTGCCTTCACTTTAGCAGTTACCGCCTGGGCGACCGAATTGATCGAATTCAGGTCCTCTCCGACGATATCGACGTACTCACTTGTCGAGCTTCCACCCATCATGCTCGATTCATTCGCAGTCAGTGTTGCTCCCGCATAGGAATCCTGCAGGCTGCGGATATGGTCCAGGAACGCCTGCGCGTCGGCATCCTCTTTCATCATTACTGTATAATCGACCTGAGTCAGTGAAGTCACATTGCCCCACTGCGCCGAATCCGCACTGTTGCCGGTCATCATGATTACCGTCTTCGCCTGCGGCTGCTTCATCATCTCTCCTTCGAGCTGCTTGCCCTTCTCCAGCACTTCCTTGACCGGAACGTCATTCGGATAGACCAATTGAACAGTCACCATGCTGGCATCCGAAGCGTCCAGCGCTCCTTTGGGCATGGTAATATAGGCGGCAACAGAACCGACCAGCAGCACCAGACCCAAAGTCAGGGTAACCCACTTATGGCGCAGATTCCAGCCCAGAAAGTGGCTGAAACGCTGAGAAGGTTCATGCTCCTTCAGGGAGGAGCTGCGCAGCAGCCATGAGCTTAACAGCGGAACTACAGTCAGGGCTACTACCAGCGAGGTCAGCAGGGAGTAGGTTACTGTCAGCGCAAACGGCAGCAGGAAGGCTTGCAAAGCGCCATCGAGCAGACCCATAGGCAGGAACACAGCAACTGTAGCTATAGTGGAGGTAGTAATTGCTCTTGCCACCTCGCGGGTTGCGCTGATAAGCATGTCGCGGGAGAAAGGCTCCTTCTGCATCCGGCGGTGAATGTTCTCAATAACGACAATGCTGTCATCCACCAGCCGCCCGACTGCAACAGCCACACCGCCCAGCGTTACAATGTTCAGAGTAATGCCGGAAATGTTCAGCAGGTATAAAGTAACCGCCAGCGACAGCGGAATGGATACCGCAGTGATCAGGGTAGCACGCACATTGCGCAGGAAGATCAGAATAACAATTGTCGCAAACAAAGCGCCGAGCAGCACTTCTCGCATCATACTGTTGACCGAAGTGACAACCATATCCGAAGTGCTGAATATGACAGCGACCTCAGCGTTTTTAACTGTATTGGTAAGGCTCTCCGCAGCGGCTTGCACCTTGTCGCCCACATCAACCGCATTGGCATTGGCCTCCTTGGTAATAACGGCGAACAATACGTCCTTGCCGTTCGAGCGGCTGACGCTCTCCTGATCTGTCTCCGCTTGGACAGAAGCTATATCCTTAAGCGTTATACCAGGCATAACCGGCAGCTTCTTCAGGGTATCAAGGCTGTCTATCGAGGAAACGACATTCACATTTCCCGTCTTCCCGCCAATGGTCATCTCACCAATCGAGGCGGATACGTTCCGTCCCTGAAGCAGTCCCATGATCTGCGCCGTAGTTACGCCTTTTGCAGCCATCTCTTGCGGATCAAGCTTCACCTTGACCTGCGGAGCCGATTTACCGTACAGAGCCACGTTCGCTACGCCATCAATTTTTTGCAGTTCGGGAATGATGGTGTCCTCGGCAAGCTTCAGATTATCCTTCGTGATCCCGTCATCGAAAGCTATCGTGAGCTGGGAGATAGGAATCATCGAGGTGTTCAACTGGACGATGAAAGGGTCCATGACACCCTCGGGGAACTTCAGCGTGCGGACAGCCTTTTCGACCTCCTGTGCCGCATCCTTCATATTGGTCTTGCCGTCAAAATATATATCCACCTTGGCATAGCTGTCTCCGGAAGTGGACATTTGCTCCGTTTTTCCTTTTATAACTGAAGTAGCTGCCTCAATTGGCTTCGTCACGTTCGTTTCCATCGAATGCGCATCCTGCCCCGGTCCGAGCACCGTAACCGTAACCTGGGGCTGATCGGCCTCAGGCATGAACTCCATAGGCAATGAGGTATAGCTGAGTATCCCCACCACAAGCGCCATGACAACCAGAAGCCCCAGCGCCCCCTTATTGCCAAACGACCATTTTGTTAACCATGTCATTTCTCTTTTCCCCTTCCACTTCGGTATGTTTGGTTTATGTATGCCTGACCCTTATGTATTGCTGTCTCCGTTAAGTGTAGGGCCTGACGACTATCTTCAAAACCGCCCGTGGAATGGTTCTGCTCTCGGTCTTAAGGCGGGGAGCCTCCCCTGCTCAGGATAGAGAACACCGGCATGCGGGAACACTGCCCTGTTAGCAGACAGCACAAAAAGCCCTGCCTTATTCAAAGGCAGAGCGTTCAGGCGTTACTTATGGATGCTCGAGCTTTATACCAGGCAACTCAGCAGAAGCCGGGGGCTACTCCAGATAAAACACCTCGCGAAGCGGCACCACCGGCGCTGCCTCATTGAAGTCAAAGGAGCCTTCAACCATCTTCGACGTAATCGCATTCCATCTGTTGCAGGCCTCACTCTGGGCAATGTATGCAAAAGCCGCGTCCGGGTCGCTGCATTCAAAGCAATAGAAAAATTGATTGCCGTTCTGAAAAATCGAGTAATTCGTAATTCCGGCTTTGGAATGCTCCTCGAGGATTTCCGGCCAGGGGTTAAGATGCAACTGCACATACTCCTCCAGACATTCCTCTTTGACGCGCCAGGTCCAAGCCAATTTATTGCTGCTCATCTTCTCATCCTCCTGCAAGTTATCAGAAATGTTACCGCTTACATTTTATGTATATAATAGATTCCCGAAGACAATTTTGCAAGCAAAATAATATTAAAATAGATCAGCCCACCTCACCGGCTCGAAGCCGGATAATTCAGGCTGATCCTATACCTGCTGCACTACAGTTGCAATCTACGCGCTGATCCCGGTCTCATTCGGACGGAGAATGGCGGAGCCAATCGCCAGCAGCACTGCCGCCATGAGCAGCAGGATCGCAAAGGGGAGCCACAGCTCATCCCAGCCGCCGCCGGCCGCCGCGATGTCCACCGCCTGGATCGCCCATTTCTGCGGCACGAAGTTGGCCGCTTTTTGCATATAATCGGGCATGATGGAGAGCGGCCAGAAGCAGCCGCCGAGCATACAGGTCGGGGTAAGGATGAGCGCGTTGAGCATGCCTGCATTTCTCGGATTACGGACCAATCCCGCTACCGTGCTGGCAATTCCCATAGACACGAGCATAAATGCGGCGAGCACAAGGAAATAGAGATATGCAGGGACCTCATAGTCATAACGCAGCACCCACTTCCCAAGCGTCAGCACAACGAAAATCTGAATGACCCCTACCATAAAGCTGCCAAGAAAATTACCAAGTGCAATTTCGTAGGAACGGACCGGAGCGCTGAACATCCGCATCATCGTCCGCCCTTTGCGGTCATCCATAATCAGGGATACCGTGCTGGTAACAAGTCCCATGAGGAACATTAACGTCATGCCGGTGATGACTCCAAGCGTTTGCCGGGGATACAAATCATAATCCGTACGCGTGCTTCCCACGTTATGCTGTTCCGCCTGCTTCAGAATCGCGCCAAGCTGATCTCCGGCATTGCCCGTCCCGCCGCCGGCCGCTTTTACCGCTTGGGCGGTTTCTAGCATTTCATCCGCTATCGCGTTCACTTTCATTTTGAGCATAACCGAATTTTCTGAAGTTTTAAGCTCATACATGCTGAGACTCGGCTGCTGCCCGGCCGCAAGCTGTGACGTATACGCTGCCGGAATCCATATTCCCGCCGTCCCATCCTGCAGTGTAACCCCTTCCTTGAGCGATGCCTCATTACTGCGCTGAACAAGCTTGTAATCCCCGGAGTTCTTCAGCTCGGTAATCAGATGCGCCCCGGCTGCGCCTTTGTCCATATTGGCATACAAAATGGTTGGCTGATTATCCTCCATGCCTCCAGTCAAGGAAATAATGGCAGCGACCACAATACTCGGCAGCAAAATATACGTAATAAACCCTTTGCGGGAACCGATCGTCCGTTTGATCATATTCCAGGCAATCGTCAGTATTTTATCCATGGTAACCCACCTTCCGGTATGAGAAAATCGCTGCGCTGAACAGCACTAGACAGATGATGGCTATGATCCACAGATTCGGCAAAAGCTGCGACAGCCCAGAATGCAGCATCATGCGGATCATCGACTGCAGCACCCAATGATTAATTGTAAACGCACCGATGGTATTCACCCAGGAATCGGGCAGCGGAGCCATTCCGCCGCTCAGGAAAGTCATGCATACCGTAATTACACTAATGATACTGCTTGCGCTTGCCGCAGTTTTACTGAACATACAGACAACAATCGACAGCGTCATTGAGGCTATAATCATCAGCAGACAGAACAGCAGCAGGAGGCCAGGGCGATTGCCCCAGTATACACCGAACAGCCAGTCGGTAAGCAGAATGATCGCCAGACATTGAACAATGGACACAATGCCTACGCCCAGCATTTTGCCGATGAATAGCTCTGAGCCCTTGACCGGCATCGAATTGATGCGAAAGAGGGTATGGTTATCCTTTTCACTGAAAAGAGAAGTCGTAACCGTTATTCCGCTATACAGCAGAAACATCAGCAGCATGGATGCCGCGTAGAATTGGGAGGCGCTATAGGTTCTCCCTCCATTACTAAGATCGCCCAGCTTGACCATCTCCCGGTCTCCCGGAGTTGTAGCTGCCACTTCAAGCGCCTGCGGCCCAAGAGTCGCCACCGCAGCCTGTTTATAATTCATCTTGCTGAGAAAATTGTCAAAAACCGTCCCGGCGACCAGATTATCATTGTGGCTCTTCCCGAGTATTAATTCCAGCCGCGCTTGCCCTCCGCTCTGCACCTCGCTGTCGAAGCCGACAGGCACAATTACCGCATAGCCGTATTTTCCGGTGCGCAGCCCTTTTTCCGCTGCCTCGCGGCTGTCCGCTTCTTGCGGAACAATCACATTCTGAACCTCCGGCGACTCCAGAAAGGCCGCAATCATGGCCGATGGCCCTTTTCCTTCGCCCGAAGGATTGACTACCGCCACCCGTACAGGCTCTAACTTGGAGGCAGCCTTGACACCGACCACCCCGGACAGCGAGCTCCCCAAGAGAAAGATCAGCACTATTGGAAGCAGAAACATATTTATCAGCATCGAGCGTGAGCGAAATAATCTGCGCAGCTCGTATATCATAATCGTCCAAGTGTTCATTTCCGCCTTCTCCCTCCTCTAATCCCGCAAGGTCCGTCCGGTCAGGCTGAGGAACAGAGTCTCCAGATCCGGCTCTTCAATTTTCAGAGAAGCAATAACCCCTTCATGCTTGGCAAAAATAAATAAGATATCCTGCAGCTCACTTTGCGAAGAAGGCAGGTACAGCTCTACTGTATCTTCGTTAAGCTCAACCCGGCTGATCCGCGGATGATGATTCAGCTCAGCAATCAAGGCAGGGGTGATCTTGGCGGCCTTCACGACAATCCTTTCTTCATGGGACACCCGTTCCCGCAGCTCATGCTCAGTTCCGCAGGCAATGATATGACCTTTATCCATAATTGCTACCCGGTCACAAATGGCGGCTACTTCCTCCATATAATGGCTCGTATAGATAACTGCTGAGCCCAGCTTGTTCAGCGCCTTGACCGATTCCAGAATATGATTGCGCGACTGGGGATCAATCCCTACGGTCGGTTCATCCATAATGATCAGCTTGGGGCGATGCATGATCGCACAGGCGATGTTCAACCGTCTTTTCATGCCGCCGGAGAAGGTGGATGGTTTGTCCTTGGCCCGGTCACTCAGTCCGGTGAAGGCCAGTGCCTCCTCAACCCGTTCCTTCAGCAGCTTGCCGCGCAGACCGTACAGCTTGCCGAAGAAGCTTACATTTTCCGCCGCTGTCATATTTTCGTATAAGGCCAGATCCTGGGGGACGAGTCCGATTTTCTTTTTTACCTCAAGCGGTTTATCCTTTACCGACAGCCCGTCGATCACGATATCTCCGCCATCGACCTTCAGCAACCCGCAGATCATACTGATCGTAGTGCTCTTCCCCGCTCCATTCGGACCGAGCAGGCCGAAGATTTCACCCTCCTGTATGCTGAAATTCACGTGATCCACCGTTAATTTTTGATCATACCGTTTCACTACATCCGTTAATACCGCAAGCGTCATGCCTCATCTCTCCTGTTCCTCAAGCTTTATGGTGTAATTGTAGCGCATTACGGCAGCCGGCATAGGTACGAAAGGTCATGAACTGGAGGTGACTTAAGTCATCTCCTGAACAGGAGGCTTCTTATGCTAAGATGAATATACCAACCCTATAAAGGATGACCCCACTTGACCAGAGAAATAAAGAACCTGCGCTACGCGCTCATTATCATCCCTGCACTGATTGCAATATATGTCTATAACTATGCCGACTATGAGCTGTTCACTCTGCATTTTCTGCTGCTGCTGCTGATCGTGACGCTGGGCGAGCGGCTGCCCGGGCTCCTGCCGGCACTTGCTGCCGGAATTGAGTTACTCTACACAGCCTGGCTGTGTTACCAATACGGCAATTTGATGATTTTTCCGGCAATTTCCGCACTGCTCTATTATTCCAGACTGGAGCAAAGGTTCGTATCACTCCTGTTCTTCTGCGCTCATGTGGCCGCTTTGAATATTGCCCTTAGCGGCTCCGGGCCGCTTGTATGGGTATACATAAATCTTACCTTCCTGCTGTCCGCCTACCTGAATGAGCTGCTGTATAGATCAAGGCGCGGACGTGACGACACCCTGTTCCTCTATGACGAGCTGCGCAAAAAGCATTTTGAGCTGGAGGAAGCCCGCAGCCGGCTACAGCAATTCGCCTCCCAGGTCGAGAGTACCGCGCAGTCGGAGGAACGGGTAAGAATCGCCCGCCAATTGCATGATGATATCGGTCACCGGCTGATCCGGGTTAAAATGATGACAGAGGCGGCCATCCACACCCTGCCGCATTCACTGGAAACGGGGATGGACATGATGAGCCAGATCCGCGACCAGCTCTCGGCCAGTATGGATGATATGCGCGCCGCAGTCAGACGGATCAGCTATGCTTCACAGCTAGATGGCGCCTATGCGCTGGACCGGCTGCTAGAGGATCTGGGCCGCGATACCGGCATCGAAACCTCCTACAATGTGCAAGGCCAGCCATATCCGCTGTATCCCAGTATTCAGGTTGTCCTCTACAAAAACGCCCGGGAGGCTATTACCAATGCCCTTCGTCATGGCAAAGCAACTGCGGTGTGGATTACACTGTCGTATAGCGAGCATGAGGTTGTTATGGAGGTCAGCAACAACGGTTTGCGTCCCGAAGCCGACCCTCTGTCCAGAGTGCAGGGTACGGGCGGCATGGGCCTTAAGGGAATGGACGAGCGGACGAGTCTGATCGGGGGAACGCTTGCGCTGCGGCTTGAGCCGGAGTTCACGATGATTACCCGGCTGCCTATCTACAGACAGGGAGAATAGACTGTATAAGCGCTGTCTGCGGATTTCCACCGCGAACAGCGGTAACAATCAAGAAATCTGCAGACGGGCAGCAGAAGGAAGTCCAAACATTCCCCGCAGTTACGACCGGACCCCAGTCTGAAAATCTATAGGTCAATTTATACAGCTTGTGAAGCGCATCAATAAATTAGTGCTAAAGGAGACAGACCCCTTATGATCAAAGTAGTGATCGTTGACGACGATCCTTTTATCCGCGAAAGTCTGAAGGTATTGGTCGCCCTCGACCCGGAGATCGAGGTTGCCGGCGCGGCAGGGGATGGCAATGAAGCCTTGGCCCTGCTGAAGCAGCTCCCGCACGCCGATGTCGTGCTGATGGATATCCGCATGCCGATCTGCGGCGGGGTGGAGGGAACACGTAACATCAAAGCAGCCTTCCCCCGGATTTCTGTGCTGATGCTGACCACCTTCGATGACGACGAATACATTATTGAAGCGCTGCGGAACGGCGCCAGCGGGTACCTGCTGAAGAATATTCCGCCGGACCGGATTATCCAGGGCATCAAAACCGTACATGAAGGCAATATGCTGATCCATCCCGACATCGCCCGCAAGCTGGCAGGGCTGCTGCAGCCGGCTGCGCGTCCGAAGGACACCCCGGCACAGACGCTGGAAGCGTATGGACTGACCAAAGCCGAGCAGGCCGTGGTATCCTCCATCGCAGAAGGCTATACCAATAAAGAAATCGCAGCCGCGCTGTTCTTAAGCGAAGGAACGGTCAAAAACTACATCACCGATATCCTCAGCAAGCTCGGACTGCGCGACCGGACGCAAATTGCTATCTTTTATCTGAAGAGCCAGCGGGGCGGCGGGGATTGAGACGAAAAAAGGCCTGTGCACCCTGAACTTCAGGGGAACACAGGCCTTTGGTTTGTTGCGATCAGGAGCTTATCCTTCTTGAGAACAAGTGGAATTGCTCCCACTAATTCAAGCCGCATGGCTCCTGTAAAAACAATAGTTGGAAAAAGGAAACCTAATCGGACCTAAGAAGCCGCTATAGGATGGAATTGCTTAAAATAAGTGTACATAATCCCACTAAAAGCTGCTGCGGCACGGATTTCAGCGGAAATAGTTGTACAAATTCCACTAAGCCCCCCAGAGCAGCTGATAGCCTACAAGTCTTGGACGCCTGCCGATTCCTGTTTGGATTCTGCGGGCTTGGGTTCTGCGGGCTTGGCCGCCCGTCCCAGGCCGCCAGCGGAATGGCTGCGGCGGACAGTCCCTGTCTTCATGCCGATAATGCTGAAGATGCTGGACGGCTTCGCCTCTGCCGTCACCGTTCCGTCCGGCTCCGGCACCAGAATGATGCCGAGCTGATGGTGATCGCCATCGTAGATCGCGCGCTGGAGATATTTGCTCTCGCCTTCGCGGTTCTGCACCTCCAGCTTGCAGAACGCGGGATTCATGCGCAGCGCCTCATGAAGCTGCGCGGCGTCGGTCAACAGAACCCCGTTGACCTTCAGCAGAATCTCGCCCGGCAGGATGCCCAGCTCCTGCGCGGGGCTGTCCGGCAGCACGGCCAGTACTTTGCGGCCGGCAGCGGGATGCACGAAGATGGGGCTTAAACTGCGCTCCTCCAGAGCGCTGTACCAGCCCAGAGCTTCGTGCAGCAGAATAGCGGCGAGCGCCGCGAGCACGGTCAGCGGGCTCCACCAGGCGGCAAGCAGGCTTAAGCCCAGCAGGACGATGCTGTACAGCAGCAGCCGTCCTGCTGTGCGGGCACTCTTGCGCCCGGGCAGCAGGCCCTGGGTCATCTCGCTGAAGCCGATGATGACCGGCAGGGAGACCAGGCCAAGCCCGCCGCCCAGCAGCGGGTGCCAGGGCAGATCGCCGATTCCCGCTCCCGAGGGAATCAGCAGGAACAGCGGCAGCGGCCAGAAGGCTTGCAGCTGATAGCCGCCAACAACCTTGCCGCGCTTGCCCTTGAGGAAGAGCGGCGATGCCAGCCCTGCGCCCTGCCAGCGCGCCAGCAGCGCTTCGGCGAGATGCAGCAGCGCTGCCAGCACCAGCAGCGCAGGGATATCCATCTCCCTGAGCGCGCCGGCAACCGTTCCCACGGTTCCCGTCTGCAGCGTACCCGGAAAGAAGGACAGTACAAACTGCACAATTCCCAAGAAGCCTATGGAATAGGCAAAACACAAATAGCGCACACGAAAGAGCATAAGCACCAGACTGACCACCCAAATGCAGGCCACAGCCGTCCCTGACAAGGAAATTCCCAGCAAAACAGCGGCAAGGGAAACGACCAGCCCCATCACCAGGCCGCTCCATACCGTACGCCAGGTTTCCCGGCCCCAGCTATGCAGCTTCACATGGATCAGCTTCCGCTCCAGCGCTACCTGTCTGCGGTAATAGAAGGCAATAAAGAGAATAGCAATATAGTAATAAGGCTGAATCAGCAGATGTATGGCCGCTGTGCCCAAGCTTGCAAGCAGTTCTGGCATCCCATTCAAACCATTCGTCACACTCCAATTCTTAGCTTTTAAAAAAAAGAAGGCTGAAATCAGCCTCCTTACTTTTTCGACGACGCCGCCTTGATTTCCTTCTGCACCTCGGCAATTCCCTTATTGAGCTGATTGTCGTTAGCCGGGTCCTTAATGGCCTTGACCAGCGCCAGCTCCAGCGCCTCGGCTGTCTTGGCGTTGATAATGCCGGTTGCCTGCAGCTTGGACGTGCTTTGGAATTTCTTGACCGCATCCTTCGTCGCGGTATCGAAATATCCATCCTTGCGTCCCGGCTTGTAGCCAAGACCGGCCAGCATGATCTGCGCGTTCTTGACATCCGCGCTGTTCATGTTGTACTGCAGGGTTACGCTTTTGTTAATCGGTGCTACCGAGAAGTAATCCGGCTGGGCTACGGCGATGTCCGGCTTGATGCCCTTGCCGTGAATCCAGGAGCCGTTAGGCGTCAGCCATTTGGCAATAGTAATCTTCAGCAGGCTACCGTCTCCGAGCTGCTTATCGAAGCTGGTCTGCACCGTGCCTTTACCGAAGGAATTGTCGCCGATCAGCTTGGCTCCTGCGGATTGCTGCAGGGCTCCGGCCAGAATCTCCGAGGCGCTTGCGCTGCCTTTGTTCATCAGCACAACGACCGGATAATCTTTGCCTTTGCTAGAGCCTTTGGAGGTGCTTACCTCACGCTTCTTATTCTTATCCTCAACTTGAACAATGGCTTTGCCAGTTGGAACAAATTCCTGTGCCATCTCAATAACAACCGGCAGCACGCCGCCCGGGTCGTTGCGGACATCAATGACAAGTCCCTTCATCCCCTGCTTCTCCAGCTTGCCAAGCTCTTCCTTGAACCGTTCAGCGGTATTCATGGAGAACTGGGTTACTTCGATTATACCCACGCCATCCTTCCCAAGCTTGGCGTAGACCGTCTCCATCTTCACATCATCGCGGGTGAGTACGAACTCCAGCGGCTCCGCAGCACCGGTACGCTGGATCTTCAGCGTAGCCTTGCTTCCCTTAGGACCGCGAATTTTGGCTACTGCAGCATTCAGTTCCATCCCTTCAAGTGTTTCTCCGTTCACGGACAGAATGATATCCTTAGCCTGCAGCCCGGCTTTCTCAGCCGGCGAGCCCTTGATCGGGGAGACGATAACCACCTTGCCGTTATCCGAAGACACCTCTGCCCCAATTCCCGAGAATGAGCCTTCAATACTCTCCTCGAACTTCTGCGCTGTTTCTTTACCCATATAATTTGAATAAGGGTCGCCCAGTGCCTCCATCATCCCGTTGACAGCACCGTCGATCAGCTTCTCCCGGTCTACCTTTTCGTAGTAATTGCCCTCAATCAGACTCAGTGCGGTTCCGAGCTTCTGCGATTCCTTCTCCTGCAGGCCGGTGACCGGCACGGGTGCTGCTGCCACGCCTTCACCCGCAGCTTGTCCGAATACATTCACATAGCCGGTCACACCCAGAGTCAGCAGGCTGCCGCACAGCAAGGCGGCGATCATCATAAACGCCGCTGTGCTTTTCTTCAACATGATGTTCCCACCGTCCCTTCTTGTCTACCTCATCAAGTCCAGTATTCCGTTCTGCAAAGAACGGCATCTCTTCCAGTATATGCCGCAAGCTGCAATAATATTAATTATATAACTTGAACTTTAATTTTTCATATTTGGGCCTAGTCGTTATTCTTTATTCAAAATTACAAATAAGGCATCGGATCAACCGGTTTGCCGTCAATCCGCACTTCGAAGTGCAGATGCGGGCCGGTTACACGGCCGGTGGCCCCGGATTCGGCGATGACCTGGCCGCGTTCCACGCGATCACCCACCTTAACCTTAATGCCGCCTTCGCGAATATGTCCGTAGAGCGTCCATACACCGCCGCCGTGGTCGATGATTACGCAATAGCCGTAGCCGCTCCACCACTCTGCCACAATTACCGTGCCGGAGTCGGCAGCATGAATATCTGTCCCCTGCGGAACGGCAAAGTCCGTACCCGTATGCATCTTGCCTACCTCACCGGTCACAGGATGCGTACGCAGTCCATAAGGCGAAGAAATCCGTGCCGAACCAACTGGAAGCAGGAACGGCCCGTTTCCACCGGCATATTCCTCCGCAGCAGCAGGGCTGCTATCTGAGCTCGAGCCGGAACCCGAGCCGGTGCTGCTGCTGGCTACTTTGGCTCTGGCTGCTGCAGCGGCTGCCGCGGCTGCAGCTCTGCGGGCCGCTTCCGCTTTGGCTGCCGCCGCTTTGCGTGCGGCTTCCTCGGCTTTGATCTTATCCTTCTGCTCTTCAAGCGCCGAGCGCTCACTGGCCAATTGCACCAGCTTGGCATTCTGCTCCTCCGTCACGCCGTCCGACTCTTGAATTTCCTTATCATAGTAGGCGATAAGCTCCTGCTTCTCCGCCTCCTTCTCCTTCAGCTCACTGCGCTGGGATTCCAGATCCGTGTATAGCTGCTTGGCTTGGGCGTACTGCCCTTCCAGCTCTTGCTTCTTGGCAATAACCGTCTGCTTGTCCAGCTTATGCTGCACCAGCAGGTCCTGATCCTGATCCACGATCATCTTCAGCGAGTCCGCCCGATCCAGGAAATCAGAGAAGCTTTTCGAGGAGAGCAGCACATCCAGGTAGGAAACTGCACCGTCGGTGTACATCAGGCGAACCCTGGATTCAAGCAGCTTCTCCCGGGCGGCCACACGCGCTTCCGCCTCTTCCAGCTCATTCGCTGTAACCTTCAGCGATTCCTCCGTGCTGGAGATTTTTCCGGAAATCGTTGTCATCTGACCCTTCACCTGACCAATTTGATCCAGTACGTACTGGAGATTCAGGTTTGTTTTGTTCTTGTAATGCTGGGCCTCTTGATTGCGTGAAGCAGCCTTGTCCTGCGCTGCCTTGGCAGCCTGCACCTCTTGCTGCAGCTGCTTCAGCTGCTTGTCGATTTCAGCGACCGAAGTCTTTTTGGCATATCCGTCAGAGGGCTGGAATAGTGTCACAGCCAGCAATACAGCGGACAATCCGGCGGTAATCTTCTTCAACTCGCACTCCCCGTCCTTTATCCTGTTATGATCGTCATCCTCCCGCGGATGATGGACTATACTTTCAAAAACTTCCGGATCGACACGCTGCTTCCCCATATACCAATCAGCACACCAAGGCTAACCAGCAGCCCGCAGAACAGAAGCCAGATATTTCCAAAGGGAATGAGCTGCAGCCCCAGCATCGGGTCTCCCTGTACAGAAGATGTCAGGCTGCTATAGCCAGCGTAGAGTAAGCCCGAGGTGATCAGCGAGCCGATCAGGCCAATGAGCGCCCCTTCAATAAAGAATGGCCAGCGGATAAAGTAATTCGTCGCCCCGACCAGCTTCATAATTCCAATCTCCTTGCGGCGGGCGAGAATCGTAACCCGTATCGTATTGGAGATCAGGAACATGGACATAACCGCCAGCCCTGCTACAAAAATAAACCCGATGTTGCGTATAGCCTTCGTCACCTTGAAGAGCGTCTCTACCGAGCCTTTGCCGTAATTCACTTTGTAGATGGGCTGCTCTTCATGAGTTTTGTTCAGGGCTTCGATCTTCTCCGCCACAAAAGGGACAGTTCTCGGCTGGATCACTTCCACAAGCAGCTTGTCCGGCAGTGGATTGTTATCATTATCAAAGCCTTCCAGCAGCTCAGCGGCATCCGGTCCCATATCCTCGCGGAATTCCTTCAGCCCCTGCTCTTTGGAGATGAACTCTACCTTGCTGACTTCCGGCATACTGCCGATTTCATTTTGCAGCGTTTCGCGCATCTTCTGATCGGTGTTCAGGGCCAAATGCACGTTGATCTGCACCTGGCTGTCCGCCTTGTCGGCGACCGCATTGACATTGAGCACAAGCAATATAAAAACACCAAGCACGAAAAGGGAGACGACAATGGACGTGATGGAAGCCACCGACATCCAGCCGTTGCGGAATACGTTTTTGAAGCCTTCCCGCACATGCCGCAAGAAGGTTTTAAAACTCATAACCATATTCCCCTCTCAGTTGGTCTCTGACAATGTTTCCGTTCTCAATCGCGAGTACCCGCTTGCGCATTTTGTTGACGATATCCTTGTTATGGGTAGCCATTACAATCGTGGTCCCGCGAAAATTGATTTCATCCAGCAGCTGCATGATTCCCCAGGAGGTTTCCGGGTCCAGGTTGCCTGTAGGCTCGTCCGCAATAATGACGGAAGGGTTGTTGACAATCGCCCGCGCTATCGCAATCCGCTGCTGCTCCCCGCCAGATAGCTGCGATGGCTCACGGTTCGCTTTGCTGCGCAGGCCGACCAGTTCGAGGACTTCAGGCACACGCTTCTTGATGACCTTCTTCGGCGCCTCAATAACATCCATCGCAAAAGCGACATTCTCATAGGCAGTCAACTTCGGCAGCAGGCGGAAATCCTGGAATACTACACCGATATTGCGGCGGACATAAGGAATTTTGCGCGGCTTCAGCTTGCCTATGTTAAACCCGCCTACAGATATTTGCCCTTTGGTCGGCGACTCTTCTCTATAGATTAATTTCATGAACGTTGATTTACCGGCGCCGGACGGTCCGACGACATACACGAACTCATTGCGGTCGATTTTGACGGATACGCCTTGAAGCGCATGGGTTCCATTAGGATAGGTCTTCCACACATCCTGCATTTCGATCACTTCATCACTTCCCGATTCTGACATATTCCGCTGTGCCTGCTTTCTGGCAGCAAACCACAGTAGTTTCCATTAACTGCATTAATACCGCAGGCGTATCTATTGTAACAAATCCGTAACTGCTTGAGTACCCGAAAGTTTTTCGGACAACACACATATACATAAAAAAGCACCCATAAATACCTGTTAGTTTTTCATATTTGGGCCTAGCCGTAACTCGGGGAATGTTTGGACTTCCGGCCGCTGCCCGCCTGCAGATTTCTTGATTGTTTCCGCTATTTGCGGTGGAAATCCGCAGACAGTCTAATCATACGGCCAGCTTTCCTACGGAAAGCTCTTAGGCGGACGCTGACGCTCCGTAAGTATCCAAACTTCCCCTCCGTTACTTCTGCCCTTTTTATGTTTTTTTAGTTCAACATATATATCTATTATATCGGCTGCAAATAGCTTTCCTTAAGCTTGCCCGCCCCGGCCCGCGCTCGATCAGCGCAAATCCGCCCTGCAGAAGGAGATTATTCATGAGAAAAATTCATGCCGCCCTCATCATGGTGATCGGTCTTATATTGGCCGGCTCACTGGTAGCCGGAGGATTGCATTTATATGGAAATCAGCACACCCTGCCCAAAAAAACTGCCATTGCAGGCTGGGACATTGGCGGAATGGACTTTGCCGAGGTCCGCACAGGATTGAAGTCACGGCTTAAGGCGCTGGAATCGGTTCCCTTGGTGCTGAAGGCGGAAGGAAACACAGAGCTGACCTTCACGCTGAAGCAGGCCGGGATGACCTATGATGCAGCGGATTTCCTCCGTACGCTAGACACACTCACTGAGGGTGGATTGCTTGACCGGGTGCGCGCCCGCCTGAGCTTTCCCCGCAGCTTCGAGCTTGGGATTAGCCTGGATATCACACAATTGCAGAAAAGCCTGAGTCCGGCCTGGGAAAAAGAAACCTTCGGCGTTCCCGTAGATGCCGTCCGGCGGATCACCGCAGATGACCGCGTGGTGTACACGCCCGAAACAACCTCCTTCGAGGTGGACTGGCGTGCGCTGGAGCTTACCCTGCGGGCCGCTGCGCCATCCACATTGCGCGGTGCGGACAACCTTAAGGGCAAGCAAATCCTCTTTGAGGTGCCTCTTAGCGTTCAACAGCCGGATGTCACCTTGAAGGCGCTGAAGGATCAAGGCATTGAGCGGAAAATCTCAGAGTTCAGCACCTCGCTCGGCGCAAGCGGCCCCGGCCGCACCTTCAACATCGAGTCCGCCGCCCAAGCCGTTGACGGCACCATTCTGCCTCCCGGCGCCGTCTTCGATTACGGTAAAGCCATCCAGAAGGCACAGGCAGACACAGGCTTCCGGGAAGCGCCGGTGATCGTCAACGGCAAACTCCAGCCCGGCACAGGCGGCGGGATCTGCCAGGTGTCGAGCACCCTCTACAACGCTGCGCTGCACTCAGGCCTCGAAATCGTGGAGCGGCGCAATCACTCCCTGCCGGTCAACTATCTCCCGAAAGGCCAGGATGCCACCTTTTCCGAAGGCAACATCAATTTCCGCTTCCGCAACAACACCGGTAAATACCTGATTATCAAAGCGGCGGTACAGGGCCGCTACTTAACCGTGAAGCTGTTCGGCACATTCCCGAAGAACGTAACCTTTCTAATCCAGTCCCGGACGGTAGAGGTGCTGCAGCCTGCCGACAAATACGTGAGTGACCCCTCGCTCCCGCGCGGCGGCACACGCGTACTGCAGAACGGCAAAACAGGCTATGTAGTCGAGACCTACATCACCCGCCTGGTTGACGGTAAAGCTACTGAGAAGAAGCTGCTCTCCCGCGATACCTACTACGCCCAAAAACGGGTCATCGCCATCAACCGGGGTGGCATGGGCAAGACCTCACTGCCAGAGCCCCCTAGAAACCCGCTGGTGGAGGATGGCGTGCGAGGGTAATCTTTTCTTTACATTGCCATTACCTTCGTCCCCATTGCAGTTTATGATTGAGCGTTACTGTAAAAGTAAAACAACCACAGAAAGGATGAACTGCAATGAGCATCATCGCTGCCAATGAATTATCCGCCATTCTCCGCATGGCTCCGTCAGTTCCCGCCTCCTCCACCTGCCGCGAAAGCCTGCGAGTGATGTTCCAGCATCCGGAAGCCAAATGCATCGTTGTCTGCAATACACACAATGAGCCGGTTGGGCTGCTGATGTGTGAACGCTTTTTCCTCAAGGTTACCGGACGTACAGGCATGGACCTCTTCTACCGGGAATCCGTAACCAAGCTAATGAACCGCAAACCGCTAATCGCCGATATTTCCGCCCCGCCAGCCCTCGTTTTAACCGAAGCCATGAACCGCCCCGATACCCTGAAGCAGGACTGCATCATCATTACGTCGAACGGCACATTCGCCGGCGTAGTCTATACCTCGGATTTGATTGGCGGGCAGCAGTAGAACTGCTCCCCGTTTGCTGGCTTTGTGTATATATTCGGCTATCCGCCGCCTCATTCCTCTGAATTCATTCCTCTTTTGTACCGAACCCTCTAAATCGAGCGCTTTGGCGCGGTCCAACCTGCTGCTTCTCCCCGGTTCTTATACATAATAATTCTAGAGACTTCTACAATTCATATCCATTTTGTACTATGCTATCATTACGGCTGAAATAGAAAGGGGATATGGAAAATGGCTTTGATAGAATGTAAATTTTATTCGGAAGTGCTGGGTCTGAGCACCTCGATGACAGTTATTTTACCCCAGCAGACGACAACGCAAATTGGCATGAGCAATGTGGCACGCGGGAAGCTCCACCCGACACTGTATTTGCTGCACGGCCTGTCTGATGATGATTCGATCTGGCTGCGCCGGACCTCCATTGAACGTTATGTGGCTCAGATGGGGATTGCCGTGGTGATGCCGCAGGTGCACCGGAGCTTCTACACGGATATGGCAGAAGGAGGCCGGTACTGGACCTTCATCAGCGAAGAGCTGCCGGCGCTCGCCCGTTCCTTCTTCCCGCTGTCACCGGAGCGCGAGGATACCTTTGTGGCCGGTCTGTCGATGGGCGGCTACGGAGCGATTAAGCTGGGACTGCGCAAGCCCGACACATTTGCTGCTGCGGCGAGTCTTTCCGGGGCGCTCGACATGGCACATCATTTCATGAACATGGAAGATCCCACCAAGAAAGCCCCAGAGTATGAACGGATTTTTGGCAAAAAGGATATCGAAAACACTCCAGATGATCTGCTGTGGCTGCTGCAAGAGGCGGATCGCTTGAGTGGCCCCAAACCGCTTCTCTATCAATGCTGTGGCACGGAGGATTTCCTGTATGCGGACAACCAGACGTTCCGCAAGGCCTGCGCCAAAACTTCGCTGTTTCTAACCTATGAGGAAGGTCCGGGAGAACACGAATGGGGCTATTGGGACACCAAAATCCAGGATGTGCTGGCTTGGCTGCCGCTGGGTAAGTGAGGGTAAGACCTATTTTGCTATAAAAAAAGACTGTCCTCCACCGCAACCAAATGCGGCGGAAAGACAGTCTTTGTTGATTTCACTGGCCAGTTTGTCCTGTCGGCCTCTTAATCTGTTGTAGTCACGTGCTGTGCTACCCACTCACTGGTCACTTGCAGTGCGGCTTCAGCACGTACAATCGCTGCTTTCACCTGCACGGTAGCTGTGCCGCCGTATACGTTGCGGGCGTTCACCACAGCCTCCGGCTGCAGGACGGCATAGATCTGCTCATCGAACAGCGGGGAGAACTCCTTGAACTCCTCCAGTGTCAGATCGAGCAGGAATTTACCTTCATTGATGCAGTACAATACCGTTTTGCCGATCACCTCATGCGCCTGGCGGAACGGCAGACCTTTGCCTACCAGGAAGTCGGCAATGTCGGTTGCGTTAGAGAAGTCCGTATTGACGGCTTCGCGCATCCGGCCTTTGTTCACCTTCATCGTGGAGATCATCGGTGCGAATAGCTGCAGCGCTCCGGTTAAAGTGGCTACAGTGTCAAACATGCCTTCCTTGTCTTCCTGCATATCCTTGTTGTAGGCCAGCGGCAACGACTTCAGCACAGTCAGCAGGCCGATCAGGTTGCCGTAGACACGGCCTGTCTTGCCGCGCACCAGCTCCGGCACATCCGGGTTCTTCTTCTGCGGCATAATGCTGCTGCCTGTACAGAAGGCATCGTCCAGCTCCACGAAGCTGAACTCGGTGCTGCTCCACAGCACCAGCTCTTCGCTGAGCCGGGACAGATGGGTCATGACCAGCGCAGCGTTCGCCAGGAATTCAACGATGAAATCACGATCGCTGACGGCGTCCAGACTGTTCTCATACACGCTGCCAAACCCAAGCTGCTCCGCTACAAAATGGCGGTCAATCGGGAAGGTGGTTCCCGCAAGCGCCCCCGCAC
The DNA here is from genome assembly GCF_054483875.1 of Paenibacillus sp. BAC0078. Taxonomy (NCBI): domain Bacteria; kingdom Bacillati; phylum Bacillota; class Bacilli; order Caryophanales; family Paenibacillaceae; genus Paenibacillus; species Paenibacillus sp. BAC0078. The sequence goes on along the minus strand of NZ_JBTLRW010000011.1, from coordinate 146,156 downwards.
CCAGCGGCAGCACGTTGATCCGCTTGTAGCTGTCTGTGAGGCGCTCCGCATCGCGGCGGAACATGGACACATAGGCCAGCAGATGGTGGGCGAACAGAATCGGCTGAGCACGCTGCAGATGCGTATAGCCCGGAACAATCGTCTCCACATTGTCTTTCGCTTGTCCAATCAGCGCTTCCTGCAGCTCATGCAGCAGAGCCACCAGCTCAACCACGCGGTTCCGCAGATAGAGGTGCATATCCGTAGCCACCTGGTCGTTACGGCTGCGTCCGGTGTGCAGCTTGCCGCCAACAGGACCAATTTCCTCGATCAGGTTCTTTTCGATATTCATGTGAATATCTTCGTCCGCCACGGAAAATACAATTTCACCCGAACGCACCTTGTCCAGCACCTTGTTCAGTCCGTTCTTGATTGTCTCTACATCCTCTTGTGGCAGGATGCCGCATTTGCCCAGCATAGTGACATGGGCCAGACTGCCCTGCACATCCTCTTCGGCTAAGGCTTTATCGAATCCGATAGAGGCTGTATACTCCTCTACCAGCTTGTTCGTTCCTTTGGTAAAACGTCCGCCCCAAAGCTTGCTCACCTGTTATATCCTCCTCTGCCCGACATTAGAAGGGCCGCTCCTGTCCTGACGGGAGGAACGGCCTTCACTAGGGCTGGTTATTTGTTGGATTCTGCTACACCCGCCGAAACCTTCAGACGCAGAGCGTTCAGACGGATAAAGCCTGTTGCATCTCCTTGGTCATAAGCTTGTGTAGGGTCTGCTTCCATTGTTGCAATATCCGGGTTGTACAAGCTGACCGGAGACTTCACGCCAGCTCCGATGATGTTGCCCTTATACAGCTTGACGCGTACGGTTCCTGTAACGTTCTTCTGGCTTTCCTTCACCAGTGCCTGCAGTGCAAGGCGTTCAGGCGCGAACCAGAAGCCGTTGTAGACCAATGTGCTGTAACGGGTGATCAGGCTATCGCGCAGGTTCATTACTTCACGGTCCATCGTGATGGACTCCATTTTGCGGTGGGCTGTGAACAAAATCGTTCCTCCCGGAGTTTCATATACACCGCGGCTCTTCATGCCGACAAAACGGTTCTCCACCATATCGACGCGTCCAATGCCATGCTTGCCGCCGAGTTCATTCAGCTTCTCCATGACCTGCAGCGGAGATAACGACTCTCCGTTAAGCGCCACACAGTCGCCCTTGAGGAATTCCAGCTCCAGGTATTCCGGCTGATCCGGGGCATCCTCCGGCGCATTGCTGAGGAGGAACATACCTTTGTTCTCCGGTGCGCTTGGATCGAACCAAGGATCTTCCAGTACGCCGCTCTCATAGCTGATGTGCAGCAGGTTGCGGTCCATGGAATACGGCTTGGCTGCCGAGGCCTGGACCGGAATGCCGTTCGCTTCGGCGTAGGCGATCATTTCCGCACGGCCAGGAAACTGGCTGCGGAACTCTTCCAGCCGCCAAGGTGCAATCACCTTGATGCTTGGCGACAAGGCCGCCGCGTTCAGCTCGAAGCGCACCTGGTCGTTGCCCTTGCCGGTTGCACCGTGGGCGATGGCTGTAGCCCCTTCGGCGATGGCGATATCCACCATACGCTTCGCAATCAGCGGGCGGGCAATGCTTGTGCCGAGCAGGTATTGCCCCTCATACAAAGCGCCCGATTGGAACATCGGGTAGATGAAGTCACTTGCGAACTCGTCGCGCAGGTCATCAATGTAGACCTTCGACGCGCCGGTTGCGAGCGCTTTTTCCTCCAGGCCGTCCAATTCTTCCTTCTGGCCGATATCGGCTGTAAAAGCAATAATCTCCGCGTCATAGGTTTCTTTCAGCCATTTCAAAATGACCGACGTATCCAGCCCGCCGGAATAGGCGAGCACGATTTTTTCTTTTGGCATGGGGGTGTGAACTTCCTTTCGTGTGGGGGGTATAGGATGAAATTCTAAAGATTGCTTATAGGAATCCGGTGCCCGGGCGCAACTGCGTGAAATGTTTGGACTTCCGGCCGCTGTTGTCTCCAGATGTTTTTGAATTATACCGCTAAGCGGATAACATCTGGAGACAAAGGCGGACGCTGACGCTCCTACAGTTCCAAACTTTCACTCCGTTGCTCCGCACCAGATTCTAACGCTCAATACTAAGTTCATCCTATATAGTATTGTATATAGATTAAGACCAAGCAAAATCATTGCATTGCAAGCTCGATCCTGACTTCCTCTAAATTCTTAACTTCAAACGTGAATGCAGCTTAGCCCATCAAAGCGGCCATCAGCGCCTTCTGCGCATGCAGACGGTTCTCGGCCTGGTCGAAAATGACCGAGTTCGGGCCGTCGATCACGCCGGTGCTGACCTCTTCCTCACGGTGGGCCGGCAGGCAGTGCAGGAACAGGTAGTCGCTCTTCGCGCCTTTAACCAGTTCTTCGTTGACCTGATAGTCCTTAAATGCAGCCTCACGCGCTAACTGCTCGGCCTCGAAGCCCATGCTCGCCCAGACATCCGTGTAGATCACATCGGCATCCTGTACGGCTTCCTGCGGGCTGCGGGTGATCACGATAACCGCTCCGGTCTCCTTGGCGATCTCACGCGCCTCCGCCACAACAGCAGCATCCGGCTCATAGCCCTCAGGTCCGGCGACTGAGACATTCACACCCAGTTTAGCTCCGCCGATCAGCAGGGAATGCGCCATGTTGTTGCCGTCGCCGATATAGGCCAGCTTCAGGCCTTTCAGCTTACCCTTGTGCTCGTATACTGTCTGGTAATCGGCCAGCACCTGGCACGGATGCGCCAGATCGCTCAGCCCGTTGATTACGGGAACCGAAGCGTAACGGGCCAGGTCCTCTACTTTATCATGGCCGAAGGTACGGATCATAATACCGTCCAGATAACGCGACATTACCTGCGCTGTATCGCCAACCGTTTCACCGCGTCCGAGCTGGATGTCATTTTTGCTCAGGAAAAGCGCATGGCCCCCAAGCTGATACATGCCCACTTCGAACGATACGCGCGTGCGGGTCGAGGATTTCTCAAAAATCAGTCCAATGGTCTTGCCCTTCAGCGGCTGGTAGACCTCACCGCTCTTCTGCTTGCGCTTCAGTTCAATAGCCAAATCAATCAAATAGGTGATTTCCTCCGGACTGTAGTCGTTCAGCTCCAGCAAATCACGGCCTTTAAGCTGCTGTGCGAGTTTTTGCGTATCCTGCTGTATTCCCTGGCTCATGAACCTGCCTCCCACTTTCCATTGTTAGCATAAGTATGAATGAGTTCCGAAAGGATGTCCACCGCCTGGTGGATCTCCTCTTTAGTTACATAAAAGTTAGGCAGCAGCCGAATCACATTCGGTCCGGCCTGTACAAATAGCAGTCCGCGCTGCTGTCCGGCCAACACAATGTCCGCTACCGGAGCCGCGCATTCGATACCGATAAGCAGGCCTTTGCCGCGAATTTCCTTCACAAAAGACGTATCCGCCAGCTTGTCGCCCAGCAGCCCCTTGAGGTACTCGCCCATATCGGCGGCACGCTGCGCCAGATTATCTTCCAGCATCGTTTCAATCGTTGCTTCCATTACTGCTGCTGCCAGCGGCGTTCCGCCAAAAGTGCTTGCATGCGCGCCCGGGCTGAACGCTTCCCGCAGATAGCCTTTGCCCAGCATCACACCGGCAGGGAACCCGCTGGCCACGCCTTTGGCCAAAGTAAAGATATCCGGCTCGATGCCGTAGTGCTGGTGCGCGAATAGCTTGCCTGTGCGCCCCATGCCGGTCTGCACCTCGTCCACGATCAGAAGAAGCCCATGCTCCTTGCACAGCGCTACAACCGCATCGAGGAACTCCTGCTGCACCTCCAGCACGCCGCCCTCAGCCAGAACCATTTCCAGCATAATCGCTGCGGTATTCTCGGAAATCGCGGCCTTCAGCGCCGGAAGATCATGCAGCGGCACGGTTTTGAAGCCTGCCGGGAGCGGCAGGAAGCCTTCTTTTACCTTTTGCTGCCCGGTAGCTGTCAGTGTCGCGATTGTCCGTCCATGAAAGGACTGCTCGAACGTGATCACTTCATAACGTCCCGTCCCCTTCACCTTCTGGTGGTAACGGCGCGCTAGCTTGATGGCCGCTTCATTCGCTTCAGCCCCGCTGTTGCAGAAAAACACCTGATCCGCACAACTGTTAGCTGTAAGCAGCGCCGCCACCCGGTCCTGCCCCGGAATGTGGAACAGGTTCGAGACATGCCACAGGGTATCAATCTGTTCCTTCAGCTTCGCGCCAACCTTCTCGGGAGCGTGTCCCAGACTCGTTACGGCGAGTCCGCACATGAAATCAAGATACTTGTTGCCCTGATCATCCCATACCCAGCTGCCCTTGCCCTTAACGAGACTTATATCGTATCTCGCGTAGGACGGGAATACCGCACTCAGCTTGGCAGGAGCAGCCTCCTGAACCTTCGTCTCTACTGAACGATCCTGCGGCGCCCCTGTCAAAGAATCTTTTTCCGCTTGCGTAAGCTCACTCATTCTTAGTCACTCTCCCACCATGCTGCTTCCGGTATTCCCGTCAGCGCTTGTTATTTTATAATGAACGAATAATCCGTGTTCCCAGTTCTTCACCCTGCAGCACCCGGCTGAGCACCTGCGGCTCCTTGCCGTCAACAATAACCACTTCCGACACGCTGCCCTGGATGCAGTCCATTGCGGCGCGTACTTTCGGAATCATCCCGCCGTAGATCTCGCCGCTCGCGATTAAGTCCTCAATCTGCGCTACCGTCACTGACGGAAGCACCGTTTTGCGGCCATCTATCGTTCGCATTATACCAGGCACATCCGTCACGACAATCATTGAGGGCGATTCAATAAAAGAAGCAACCGCACCCGCCGCCGTATCCGCATTAATATTGTAACGCTGGCCTCCGGCATCTACACCAATCGGCGCAATTACGGGAATATAGCCCATCGCCAGCACACCTTTTACAACCTCTGCATTAACCTCAGTCACTTCGCCAACCAGCCCTACCTCGTCGCTGTTCGCAACCAGCCGGGCGGTAATCAGCCGTCCATCCACACCGGATAAACCGAGCGCCTGTCCGCCGCTGCCCTGAATTCTTCGGACAATCGCCTTGTTAATGCTTCCCGCCAGCGTCATCTCCACGACATCCAGCACTTCCTCGGTCGTCACCCTGAGGCCGTTCACGAAGCTGCTCTCGATGCCCAGCCGCTCCAGATTGCCGGAGATCGCCGGTCCGCCGCCATGAACAATAACGGGCTGAACGCCGCTTAGCTGCAACTCCCGCAGATCCTCAAAGAACGAATCCGGAAGGGCAGCCAGCGTACTGCCGCCACATTTCATCACGAACAAGCCGCCCACCCTGTGATTCTCTGTATTTTTCAAAGTCATTGTATCAGTATCCTCCCCTGGCTTTATACGAGCCGCAAATCAGGTGCGGTAGGCGGCATTAATGCGCACATAATCATAAGTCAGGTCACAGCCCCAGGCTGTTGCCTTGCCGTCACCGTCAGCCAGAGTTACCGTAATCAGCACGGTATCGCTTTTTTGCAAATAATGCAGAGCCTTCTCTTCGTCAAAAGCTACCGGCCGCGACTGCTTTAGCACCGCAATCTCACCAAGCGAAATATCCACCTGCTCCGGCGATACCGGCACACCAGCGCGTCCCACGGCAGCAATCACTCTGCCCCAGTTGGCATCCGCGCCGAAAATCGCCGATTTCACGAGACTGGAACCGACCACCGTTTTAGCAATCGCCCCTGCCGCCTCGTCGTGCACCGCACCGCTTATCTGTACTTCAATCAGCTTGGTCGCTCCTTCACCGTCCCGGGCAATCGCCATCGCTAGACTCTTGCAGACATGTGTAAACGCCGCAGCAAAAGCCTCCCAATCCGCATGCAGCCGCGTCAGCTTCTCATTCCCTGCAAGCCCGCTCGCCATCGTGACCAGCATATCATTCGTGCTTGTATCTCCATCTACCGTAATCATATTAAAAGTCGTATTGGTCGCAGCACGCAGCAGACTAAGCAGATCCTCTCCGTCGATCACAGCGTCCGTAGTCATGAAGCCCAGCATCGTCGCCATATTGGGATGAATCATCCCTGACCCTTTGGCCGCTCCGGCAATCGTAACTTCCACTCCGCCGACCGTCACTTTGACGCAGCATTCTTTTTTGACCAAATCCGTTGTGAGGATCGCCTGGCTGAACTCCTCCGCCCCTGCGGCTCCCCCGTCCAGCTTCTCCGGCAATCCGGCAATACCGCTGCGCACACGGTCCATCTTCAGCAGTTCTCCAATTACGCCCGTGGAAGCAACTGCAACGTCCTGCTCATTTACGCCCAAATGGCGGGCAGCGGCAGCGCGCATCTCATAAGCATCCGCTTCCCCCTGCTCACCCGTACAAGCATTGGCGTTCCCGCTGTTCACGATAACCGCCTGCAGTGTGCCGTTCGCCAGACTCTCCCGCGTCACCTTCAGCGGCGCAGCCTGGAATACATTCGTTGTATACACCGCCGCAGCCGTTGCCGGCACCTCGCAGAGGATAGCCGCAAGGTCGTTGCGTTCGGTTTTTTTGAGGCCGCAGTGCAGCCCTCCAGCCTTGAAACCCTTAGGGGCAGTAACACTTCCGCCGTCCACGACGGTAAAAACCTGCTTCTGAGTCATTGTATGATTGACCGCTGAACCTTACGGATACACAGGCGTGTAGCCAAGGCCACGGGTTTCCTCCCATCCCATCATCAAATTCAGGTTCTGAATCGCTTGACCTGCTGCACCTTTAACAATATTGTCTATAACGGATACAATGGTTACCCGACCTGTACGGGCATCTGTGGCAAAGCCGATATCGCAATAATTGGAGCCGCTGACCTCTTTGGTCGCCGGAAGCACACCCGCATCACGAACCCGCACATATGGACGTCCTGCATAATACTTACGATATAATTCCACCAAATCCTGCTCGCTGTATTTATCGTTCATCCCGGCATACATCGTGCTCATAATCCCCCGGGTCATCGGCACCAGATGTGTGGTGAATGTAACTGTGACCTTCTCTCCGGCAATCTCCGTAAGCGTCTGTTCAATTTCCGGGATGTGCTGATGTTTGTTAACCTTATAGGCTTTGAAATTCTCATTAATCTCGGAAAAATGAACCATCAGACTCGTTCCCCGGCCTGCCCCGGACACCCCTGATTTCGCGTCAATAATGATACTGTCATGCTTGATCCAGCCAGCCTGCAGTGCCGGAATCAGGCCTAGAAGGCTAGCCGTCGAATAACAGCCCGGATTAGAGATGAAATCCACGCCAGCCGCACGTTCTCCGAACACCTCGCATAACCCGTATACAGCCTGCTGCAGATACGCCTCGGGCGCAGCCGGATGCTTATACCACTGTTCATACTCCGCACCGTCCTTCAGCCGGAAGTCACCGGATAGATCAACAACCTTCAGTCCTGCCTCTAGCAGCAGCGGCACCAGCTTGGCGCTTACCCCGGACGGCGTCGCCGTAAAGACCACATCCGCCCTGCCGGCGATCTCCGCCGCGTCCACTCCATCCAGATTGCGCTGCACAATGCCTGTTAAATGCGGAAACCCTTCCTCAATAGGCGCGCCTGCGCTTGAAGAAGAAATCACTGAAGTAATCTCTATATCAGGGTGGCTCTGCAAAAGCCTGATCAGCTCCACGCCCCCATAACCCGTTGATCCAACAATTGCTGCTCTCAGCTTGCCTGTCACTGTCATCCCCACTTCCTGCTTATCATGGATAAAATGAATACCGTCCTTGGAAATATGTATTATTATACGACCGAATTAATATAAATACAACACGTGACGTTAAGTTTATCTACAAAAAAAAAGCACAGCCCCCTAAGGAGACTGCACCTCTCTTTTGAATCCTTCGCCCAGCACTTCATGTGCCTCGGTTATAATAACGAACGCCCCCGGATCTACGGAACGAACAATCGCTTTTAGCCGGGTAATCTCATTCTGACCCACAACCACCATAAGTACGGTGCGATTGTCGCCAGTGTACCCGCCTTGCGCGTTCAGCTTGGTCAGCCCACGATCCAGATCAGTCAGAATCGCCTGTGTGATGTCATCCGTCTGGTCGGAGATGATATACGCCACCTTGGTTATACTGAAACCTACCTCCAACGCGTTGATCACCCGGCCTGTCACGAACAGACCTATCAGCGCATACATGGCCTGTTCCATCCCCAGCACAAAAGCAGCCAGCGTAATCACTGTACCGTCCAGCAGTACGACAGAGAGCGAGAAGCTGAAGCCGGTGAATTTCTGGATAATCTGCGCCGCAATCGTCAGACCGCCTGTCGATCCCCGCCCACGGAACACCAGCCCAAGTCCCAGCCCTACGCCAATCCCGCCATAAATGGAGGCAAGCAAAGGATTCGTAGTCGGCACCGGCCCGTCCTTCGTCAAAAAGATAAACAGCGGCAGCACAAAGCTCCCCAGCAACGAGCGAAGTCCATACTGTTTACCGAGGAAAATAACTCCAAGGATGAACAGCGGAATATTCAGCGCCCATTGCGTGAACGCCGGTTCAGCCCCCAGCCAGGCTTCCGCGAGTACGGACAAGCCAGATACCCCTCCAGATGCAATCCGGTTGGGCAGGAAAAACAGATTGAACGCCAGCCCCGTAATCAGCGAGCCAACGAGAATCAGCACAATATCCACCGTATGGCGCACCGGCCCGTTCAGTGGAATAAGCGGCGGTTTGTTGCGTGAATTGATTTTTTGCATGTGATTCTCCTTATTCTATACTTCATCTACATAATATACTTTCATCTATACTCAAAAAAATCCCTACACCTCCGAAGACGCGTAGGAATTATCAATATACCCTTATTCAGCTTCTGTCTTAATCTGGCTGCGCAAATATCCGTCGATAAAGGTGTCCAGATCGCCGTCCATAACAGCACCTACGTTCCCTGTTTCCACGGAAGTACGGTGATCCTTTACCATACTATAGGGATGGAATACATAGGACCGGATTTGGCTGCCCCACGCAATATCCGATTGCTCGCCGCGAATCTCATCGAGATGCTGCTGCTGCTCCTGCAGCTTACGCTCATACAGCTTGGAACGCAACATCTTCATTGCCTGTTCCCGGTTCTTAATCTGAGAGCGCTCGTTCTGGCAGGTCACCACCACCCCGGTTGGGATGTGCGTGATCCGTATCGCGGAGTCTGTCGTATTGATATGCTGCCCGCCCGCGCCGCTCGCCCGGTACGTGTCAATCTTCAGGTCCTCCGTGCGGATATCGACCTCAACGTCATCGGCAATCTCCGGCATAACATCGCAGGATACGAAGGAGGTATGCCGTCTGCCCGAAGCGTCGAACGGGGAAATGCGCACCAGCCGGTGTACCCCTTTTTCGGCTTTCAGGTAGCCATATACATTGAACCCCTTGATCAGCAAAGTAACACTTTTAATTCCCGCTTCGTCACCCGGCAAATAATCCAGCACCTCAACCTTAAATCCGCGCTTCTCAGCCCAGCGGGTATACATGCGCAGCAGCATTTGGCCCCAGTCCTGGGATTCTGTTCCGCCCGCGCCGGGATGCAGCTCCAGAATGGCATTGAGCTTGTCATACGGCTGGTTAAGCAGCAGCTGGAGCTGGAATTCATCGACCTTGCCAGCCACACTGCGGATTGTTCCGGCAACCTCTGCCGCAAGCTCAGCATCGCCCTCTTCATCCGCCAGCTCCGCCATCATCGCCGCATCATCATATTCCCCCTGCAGCTTCTCGTACTGATCCACTGAGGATTTCACTGCGTTCATTTCAGCAATTACGCCTTGAGCCTTCTCCGGGTCATCCCAGAATCCAGGCGCGGACATCTTCTCTTCAAAGTTGGCGATCATCTCTTGCTTAAGATCTAAGTCAAAGAGACCCCCTAAGGTCAGTTAGTTTCTTGCCTATTTCACGCAGGTCCTGCTTAACATTAGCGTCAATCATTTGTGGTCACTTCACCTTTCAAAATAAAATTATTGCGGCCGGGCCGGCATATTTGAACATTGATGACTTTGGTTATTACCGCCGCTATCGGAAGCAAGTTCTTCCAAACCACCGAATTCGGTGTAGGCCGTAACTGCGGGGAATGTTTGGACTTCCGGCCGCTGTTATGATTGAATTTCCTGATTTAAACTGCTGATCGCGGTAGAAATTCAATCATAAAGGCGGACGCGTTCGCTCCTCCAGTTCCAAACTTCCCCTCCGTTACTTCCACCATATTCTGTTTTTCAAGAACAATAGCTTCTGTCCTCGCCATTATTCTCCAAGCTCCCAAAGCCCAAAAAAGCGGCCGGGCCGCAAACGGGGAGTACCCCGGGCCCAGCCGCTTTTTATTGTCATTATAACCCTTGAACTGTTGAACAAGACATGAAGTACAGTGCTGTAAACAGCTATTGCAGTTTAATGTCTGCTCACTGGTTTACTGAAAATATAAGGCCGAAGCCTAAAACCAAACTTCCGCTGGCCTTAAGCGTTCTGGCCGTGGCAGTTCTTGTACTTTTTGCCGCTGCCGCAAGGGCAAGGGTCGTTGCGACCAACGGTCGCTTCGACATGCACCGGACGTTTCTCGGCAGGCTCACCGTTTGTGGAGATTTTATCTTCTTCCACCACGGATTGCCGTTCCTGATTGGTCTCGATATGAGCCTTCATAATATAGGTCGCGACTTCTTCCTGAATGGTAGCAGTCATCTCATTGAACATTTCAAAACCTTCAAATTGATATTCGCGAAGCGGATCGGTACCGCCGTAAGCGCGCAGGTGAATCCCTTGGCGAAGCTGATCCATCGCGTCAATATGATCCATCCATTTGCTGTCTACGGAGCGAAGCACGATTACCTTTTCGAATTCCCGCACCAGCTCAGAGCCAAGGCGTTCTTCACGGGCTGCATATTTCTCCAGCACACGGTCAAAGATGAATTCGATAATCTCCTCAACTTCCTTGCCCCACAGATCATCGCGGGTCAACTGGCCTTCCTCCAAAAGCTTGCTGTTCACATAATCAGCAACCTCTTGCAGCTCCCAGTTTTCAGGAATGTCATCACTGCAGTGAGCATGAACGATACGGTCAATAACCGGCTTGATCATTTCAACTACAATGTCTTTGATATTGTCAGACTCCAGAATCTCGCGGCGCTGTTTGTAGATAATCTCACGCTGCTGATTCATTACGTCATCATATTGCAATACAACCTTACGGATATCGAAGTTGTTGCCTTCGACGCGTTTTTGGGCCGATTCAACGGCACGGGTAATCATCCGGCTCTCAATAGGCTGATCCTCTTCAAAACCAAGACGGTCCATCATATTCAGCACGTTGTCCGCACCAAAACGCTTCATCAGCTCATCGCCGAGCGACAGATAGAACTGAGTAGAACCCGGATCACCTTGACGTCCCGCGCGTCCGCGCAACTGGTTATCAATCCGGCGCGATTCATGACGTTCTGTACCAATGATATGCAGACCGCCAAGATCCGTCACACCTTCACCCAGCACAATATCCGTACCGCGGCCAGCCATGTTCGTTGCAATGGTTACTGTGCCCGGTTGACCGGCATGGGAGATAATTTCTGCTTCTGCCGCATGGTGCTTGGCATTCAGAACCTGGTGTTTGACACCTTTACGTTTCAGCATTTCAGATACGCGTTCAGAATTCTCGATAGATACGGTACCTACCAGGACAGGCTGGTTCTTCTTGTGGCGTTCCACAATTTCCGCTACAACCGCGTTAAACTTGCCGTTTTCGCTTTTGTACACAACGTCCGGCATATCCTCACGCTGGTTAGGCTTATTGGTTGGCACCTGCAGTACTTCCAAGCCATAGATTTTCTTGAACTCTTCTTCTTCCGTTTTCGCCGTACCGGTCATACCACCCAGCTTACGATACATACGGAAGTAGTTCTGGAATGTGATTGTAGCAAGCGTCATGCTTTCATTCTGCACCTGAATTTCTTCCTTAGCTTCAATAGCCTGGTGCAATCCGTCACTGTAACGGCGTCCTGCCATCAGACGGCCTGTGAATTCATCGACAATAACAACCTCGTCCTCATTCACTACATAGTCTACGTCACGGCGCATAATTACATTAGCCTTGAGCGCTTGTACGATATGATGATTCAGGGTTACATGGCTGTGATCATACAGGTTCTCAATTCCAAAAGCGCGTTCAGCCGTAGCCACACCCTTTTCGGTCAGAGCAACGGATTTCACTTTAATATCAACTGTGTAGTCCTCTTCAGCAGTCAGTTTCTTCACGAAACGGTCTGCTGCATAATACATCTCTGTCGATTTCTCAGCTTGCCCGGAAATAATGAGAGGAGTCCGCGCTTCATCAATCAGAATAGAGTCCACTTCATCAATAATACAGAAATAGAGCGGACGCTGTACCATCTGCTCCTTGTAGAGCACCATGTTGTCGCGCAGATAGTCAAAACCAAATTCGTTGTTCGTGCCATACGTAATATCGCAACCATAAGCTTCTTGTTTATCAGCATGGTCCATGCCGTTCAGGTTCACCCCAACCGTCATGCCCAGAAAATTATAGATTTGTCCCATTTGCGCACTGTCGCGCTGAGCCAGGTAGTCATTGACCGTTACGACATGCACGCCTTTGCCAAGGAGTGCGTTCAGGTAGACCGGCAGAGTACCTACCAGCGTCTTCCCTTCACCTGTCTTCATCTCGGCGATCCGGCCTTCATGCAGTGCCATGCCTCCAACCAATTGAACGTCAAAATGCCGCATGCCCAGCGTCCGTTTGGAAGCTTCGCGTACGGTTGCAAATGCCTCGGGAAGAATCTCTTCCAAGGTCTCGCCCTTCTCAATGCGGGCACGGAACTCTACGGTCTTAGCCTTCAGCTCTTCGTCCGAAAGCGACACGAAATCCGGCTCCAATCCATTAATTACTTCGACCGTCTTCATGAGACGTTTGACGTCCCGTTCGTTGGTATCTCCGAATATTTTTTTTACAAGTCCTAGCATGGTTAACCCCTTTCATGCAACACAGATGGTGGAATCGAGCCCATCCTCACTATTTATTGAAAGGGCCATATATGATTTCGATTCCGCTGCTTCATAAATTGTAACAGTTTGTAAGAGAAGCCGCAACACAAGCAGCAGCAACCTTATTTTACAAATTTCCTTCTAAAAAAGATACGATAGCGCTTGTTTCGTTATTTGCACATTATTTACACATTTATATACGTACAAGAGCCCTATTCGCATCAAGCGAATAGGGGCTCGGTTAATTTTCTACGTCACACTGAAGCAAATTGTCCCCACATTCCTGACCTAGCCTGGTGTACCAGACCTAGTCTTGTTCGATCAGACCATATTTGCCGTCATTGCGTTTGTAAACAACGCTTACTTCAGAAGTGTCAATGTTGGAGAACACGAAGAAATTGTGTCCAACCATGTTCATTTGCAGGATCGCTTCTTCCACATCCATAGGCTTCAAGGTGAAGCGCTTGTTCCGCACAACCTCCAAATCATCGTAATCCTGTTCCTCCACAGCAACGCTGCTAGGCACTCCTTCCACAAAGAGCGTCTTCAAGCTTCCTTCCTGGCGGAACTTACGATTCAGTTTGGTCTTGTGCTTGCGGATCTGGCGTTCCAGCTTGTCCACTACAGCATCAATGGATGCATACATATCATCACTGCGGTCTTCCGCACGAAGCGTCACACCGGCCAGCGGGATTGTAACTTCCACCGTATGAAGGCCGCGAACAACGCCAAGCGTTACATATCCTTCTGAGGTAGGGGGTGCATCGAAATACTTCTCAAGTCTGCTGAGCTTCTTATCAACATAATCTCTCAAAGCGTCGGTCACTTCAATTTGTTGACCTCGAATGCTGAATTGCATGGGCACTCCTCCTTTGTTTACACGTTCATTATAGCAAATTGTCAGGGCTAAGTAAAAAACAAATCATGACAGCCTTTACATTTAGCTAACAAAAGGTGTTACCCCTGTCCACAAAGTATACATAATGGGCCGGCAAGAGCAGGTTACCTCCTCTTACCGGACCTTCAACAATGCTCACACAACAAAAAAAGGACTTTGGGAAGATCCCAAAGTCCGCGCTAGCGTTGTCTCAATTGCTAACCATCTACCATATATGTAGGTCGGCTGCGCCGGATGATTATAATTTGATGACGTTAGCTGCTTGTGGTCCGCGTGCACCTTCAACGATGTCGAACTCTACGGATTGGCCTTCATCCAAAGTCTTGAAACCGTCAGTTTGAATCGCGGAGAAGTGTACGAATACGTCGCCACCATCGGCAGTTTCGATGAAACCATAACCTTTTTCTGCGTTAAACCATTTAACTTTACCTTCCATTGACTAAACATTCCCTTCGTCATCAGATGAACGTGAGTCCTGCTCACAACTCGACTATACCACCGCTGCTTCTCTATTGTCAATTGGAATAGTAAATGTTTACTTTCAATATTTTACCATCCATAATTTATCATAAAAAAACACAGCCAGTCATATCCGAAACAAAAAAAGGAGCAGACGGTAATTAATACCCGACTGCTCGTGAGATGAAACATCTGGAAATTATTATTTTCGGCGGTCCATGAGGAGGCTGTCCGGCGAATAGTTCGCCTCGTATGCACTGCGCTGCACCTTGGCTTGACTACGTTTTTGCAGCCAGTTCCGGGCCTCCAGACGCAGTTCATTCATCCGGTCAAGCAGCGCGTTGTCATTCTCCAGGATTCGATTAATTTCCCGCTTTTGTGCAGGTGTCGATGGACTAAATGCGACTTTTTCTGCAATCGAATCGACAAGTTTCTGCCGCTCCTCTACAAAGGCTTCAAGCTCCTCATAAGTCGCTTTCTGAAGCTGATTCATCATCTCCCGAGTGAGCTGATCCAGGCTACGGATAAGTTCATCCATTAGCAATCTCAGTCTGACCCGCAGCAAGCTTGGAGGCCTGGAGCCAGGTTTCACGAAGGTCTGTAAGATAACCTACGGCCTCCTCCGCTTTATCTACACTTTTACGGATATTAGCTTCAACCAGCAAGAAATTCATATATTCATATAATGAATATAGACTTTTGGATATTTCATAGGAATGGTCCAATGTGCTCATTAGCTCACTCACGATTGTCTGAGCCTTACCCAAATTAAGGTTTGTTTTCTCGTAATCCTGTTTATTTAATCCATCAATTCCTGCCCGAACGAAACGAATCGCTCCATCATATAGCATGATTAACAACTGGGCTGGCGTTGAGGTTTGGACAGAAGACTGGCGGTATTTCTCATAAGGAGATGTAAGCAATAATCTCACCCTCTAGTTTAAATTATTCTGCCTATTGGAACAGCTTCGAAGTCTGTGATTGCATCTTATTCATGGCTGTCTCCATAGCTGTGAATTGCTTATAATAACGATTTTCGGCTTCATTCAAGTTTTTCTGCATAAGATAGATCTTGTTGTCGTATTCTTTAAGCTTCTTGCCCATAACGCTTTCCGATTTGAAGCTGCTGCTCAGGTCCATAGAGAATTTATTTGTACCTGCACGTTCAGAAATTTTGTCCAGTGCACTTCCTATTTTATCTGCCAGTTTATCAAATATCCCCTCTTTCGGAGCGTTTGCCGGACCTTGAAATAAGTCCATTGCGAGCTGTGGATTGGCGTTAACTGCATCCTTGAGCTTCTGCTGATTAACTACCAGCTTGCCGTTCTCCAAATAATTCCCTGTAGTGATCCCAAGGGTACTGAGTGACCCTAATTTCTCCGTAATAACACTACGCATCTCTGCCAAAACTGAGTTTAGTATATCATTATTCTTGAAAAGACCACTTTTTGCCCTTTCCGTCCAAGTCTTAATGTCATCATCAGTCATTGCCTTCTTTTGATCATCCGTTAACGGTTTGAAGTCACGATACTTGATTTCATCAACTTTCGCATTCAACGTCTTGATCAGTTCATTATAGTCTTCCACAAACGCATTGATTGTCTCTACAGCTTTATCAGGATCGGTTTGTGTTTTAATAGTGAACGGAACATCGGTTCCGCTTTTGTTCGTCGTTTCAAGGAGTGTAAGTTGAACACCATTAATAGTAATAATATTACTACTGGTATCTTTCAGATCTACACCATTAATGTTGACCTTAGCGTCCTGCCCAGCTACTTTCGGATCGAAATCACTAGGGTCCGATACAGCAGGCTTGACTCCATTAAACAGCTTCAGGAGATCGTAAGCATTTCCCCCTAGCTTTACTTCGCCAGAGGCGGCCGACAGTTTTAATTTCCCGCCGGTAAATTGCGCCTGCACCCCTGTTGTACCCGTCTCATCATTTATTTTGGTCACCATTTCATCTATAGTCATCTTCGCGTCAAAAGCGAACCACTTATTATTAACACTGAACTGATAAGTCAACTTCTCCGCATCTTCCAACTTTGTCCCATCAAGCTTATTCTGGAGAAACGCCAATGATTTGGTGCCATCCGTAATACCGGGGCCATTCGTTTCAACCTCGGTTACCGTTCTTTTGGTGAAGAGCGCCAGCAGGGTACTTCCACTACCGATAGTTAAGTCTTTTTTTACATCGTAAGCAGCCGTTGCGAGCTTGGGATCACCGCTGGTTTTAGAAGCAATAGTTAGTTTACCGGTGAGCTCATCATAACTTGCGATAGCATTAGCCTTAGCATTCGAGTTAATCGTTGACACCATAGTCGATATAGAGGTCAGGCCGTTAAACAGTGAATTTCCATCCGCATCCTTGAAATTCTCACCGTTGATGGTGACATCAAACCCTTTTTTAAGATATTCGGTTCTGCTCGCATCTGAAAGAAGAGATAAATCCACACCGTCAAGCTTAGCGAGTGAAGTGGAGCTGGATACGCCTTGACCTAATCCATCTTTCATCGTCAGCGATGTCCGGGTAGCCAACTGGGTGACACTCACCTTCATATCTATCCCAGCGGCATTAGCCTGTGCCTCAGCTTTTACTGCATCTGTATTTCCTGTTACAACTGCCTTATTAGCATTAAGAGCAGCGCTTCCGCCGTATTTGGTGGTTGATATTAATTTATTCTGCCGAAAATCATAAAGCTTGCTATTTAATTCACGGTACCCTTCCCGCGTCCAGTTCAGGATCTGCTTATTCTGATTCAGAGTATCCAGTGGAACACGTTTGGCAGCCATCATACTCTTAACCATACTATCAATGTCCATACCCGAAAATCCATTTACACGTGTAACCAAAACAGCACCTCCTAAAAGTTAGATTTTCTCGTCTACGAGTATACCTGCAATTTCCATCATCTTAGCTACCAGATCCAGAGTTTTCTCTGGAGGGACTTCGCGAATGAGTTCACCTGTATCCTTATTGAGTACCTTAACCATAATGTCATGTGTCTTCTCATGGATGCTGATCTGCAGCGTGGTCTGGGGTCCCTGAAGAGATTTCACTGCCCGTTCGATGGTACGGATGAGCTGCTCCTCGGCAACAGACACGTTGACCCCTTGAATCTCTTTCAAGCTCATGTCCTTGGTATCACGAATAGCGGATACTTGACTTACGGGTGTCACCGGATCTTGACTGGATGCAACTTCAGGTTTGCTCTGTCCACCCGATACAGTACTTGCAGAAAGCGAAAACTGTACATTCATTTACCCCGACCTCCAACAACACTTGTTTTATATTGTATATATCGGTTTGTTTCAGGGATAATTTAGGACTTTGTTCAAGTCAAGAAAAAAAAGAAAAAAGGCCCCGGGATTCCCCGGAGCCTTGGGTAAAGCGAGATAAAATTAACGAAGCAATTGCAGAACGCCTTGCGGTTGTTGGTTAGCAGTTGCCAACATAGCTTGTGCAGCTTGAGCAAGGATGTTGTTCTTAGTTTGTTGCATCATTTCTTTAGCCATGTCAACGTCACGGATACGGGATTCAGCAGCAGTCAGGTTCTCGGAAGCTGTTCCCAAGTTGTTGATGGTGTGCTCCAGACGGTTTTGCACAGCACCTAGTTTGGAACGTGCGCTGGATACAGATGCAGTAGCCTTGTCCAGAACATCAAGAGCAGCAGCAGCGCCGTCTTTAGTAGCGATGTTCAGAGCAGCTTCACCCTTAACATCATTAGTTCCATTAGTTACTGTGTTGGCAGATGTGAACCCAGCAGCGCCAGCTTTACCAGTGATACCCAGAGCAGCTGCACGCATGTCACCGATGGACAAGCTCATGGATTGACCGGAGTTAGCACCGATTTGGAAAGAAGTTTCGAAGTCTTTTTGAACTCCTCCATTAGAAACTTTGATTCCGTTTCCAGCGGCACCAACAGCTTCAGTTGCAGTTACTGTTAAAGTATTAGTAGCTCCAGTTAGTTTAACTCCGCTTAATTTGTCTCCAGCTGTACTAACAATAGCACTAACAACCTTATCTGCCCAGTTAGCACCGGCATTAATAGCTTCACTAATATTCACGCCTACCGCGCTGCCAGTGTATGCTCCTTTAGTTGCATCATAAAACTCAATTTGTTGGTCATTTATTGTCATACCTGTTCCTACAAGTTTAGCGGCGTCAGCAGCATTTGCTACTGTAAAAGCATAGTTTGCTTTAGCTGCTGTGTTAACAGTTGTACCAACAGTATTGGCGTTAGCAACTACGAGAGTTCCTGTCCCAGAAGCTCCGTTAATGTTACCCAATGCACCATCGAATTTCCCTCCAGCAGCTACTGCTGTTGCTGTAAGAGTTACTGTATCTGTTCCTCCATCAGATGCACTGAAGCTACCCTTTAAAGTATCATTTGCAGCGATCATGCTATTTAATGCTGCTGTAATATCATCTGCTGAAGTGAGTGCAGTTGCACCAGACAATGCGATAGAGGCAGAATTTGAAGTTGTATTGTATGCTTTACCATCATTACCTGTACCATTCGCTCCAGAAGCAGTAAAGTTAATCTTCAATTCCTGTCCATTAATCGTGAAGGTTAAGCTATCACCTGCTACTGCTGGTGTCGTAACTTGTGTAGTTTGGGAAGCTTGAGTGTGAACAGTAGTACCACCTGTCAACAAACCATCTGCGAAAGCACCGTTAGTTCCTGGAAGCGTTGATTTCCCGTCACCTTTCAGCAATTTCTGAGTATTGAACTCAGTAGTGTTACCGATACGGTTGATTTCGGAAGTCAACTGGTTCATTTCGTCTTGCAGAGCTTGACGGTCGGAATCAGTGTTAGTTCCGTTAGCGGATTGGTTAGCGATTTCGCGTTGACGTTGCAGAATGCTGTGGGTTTCGTTCAGTGCGCCTTCAGCTGTTTGAATCAAGGAGATACCGTCTTGAGCATTACGGGAAGCTTGATCCAGACCGCGGATCTGACCGCGCATTTTTTCGGAGATTGCCAGACCGGCAGCATCGTCACCAGCACGGTTGATGCGAAGACCGGAAGACAGCTTCTCAATATTTTTGTTAGTGTTAGCTGTGTTGATGGACAATTGGCGGTGAGTGTTCAACGCCGCGATATTGTGGTTGATAATCATTTGATATTTCCTCCCTGAAATTAAGTTAGTTCCACATCCATGTGGTAAACGCCAAACCATTAAGGTCGGCCGCCCTGCCGGATCAGCGTCTAAACTATATATCGACACGGACTCCCGAACTATTTAGAGTGATTTGAATATTTTTTTATTTTTTTCGAAAACGAAAACAAGCCGCCCCCTCAATCAAGGAATGCGGCCCGTTGCAACAAAGGAGTCTATTCCCCCCGTAATTTTTAATAGATTGTAATCACCTGAATCAGATCAGACTCTTTAGTATAATAAAATGACATAACGTGTTGACCCATCTTATAGATCATTTCATAACCAGCTTCTTGCTCATCAAAATATTCATCCTTGGGCTTGCCCAGCCACTTCTTGACATTACCCGGAGTAAGATTACGCGGCTCCACAAATAGATCAAAGATCATCACTTGAGAATTCGAGTTCATGTCATGCAAGTAGTCGTTGAAGCCCACAAAGTAATTGTCGAAGCCATAATAAGCTCCCCACTCTCCGTTTTCCTTAGTTTTTGCAGTTTTTAGCTTGTTCTTCACAGAATTAAAAGTCATTCCCAGCTTAATCTGTGGATTTGCGGGCAAAACTCCCTTAATAGCTGCTGCTTTGAGGCTCTCCAGATAGGCACGGTCCCCACTTGCTGAGTTAGGCCAAGCCGCCTGATCCACATATCGGGTATCATTCAGGTGTAGTTCCAGCTTGCTGATATTTAGCTTAAAGGTATCTACAGCATATTTGAACACGCTATTATTATAAAATTTGAATTGAACCCGTGATTCCGATAAGCTACGGGTCCCCTCTTCCCTATCTGCCGGGTAGGAATCATCCAGCTTCTTGCCGTTGTTGTCAGTGAATTTCAGTGGTTGAAGAATCCCTGAACGGATAATGAACGGATGGACAAGATTGAAATTGGAGCTGCCCCATTCCGAGATAATTAACATGTCCGGCATTGAAGTCCCGATACCTTTAACGATATAATGCCAGGTTTGAGGTAAAGTAATCTCCTTCAGCCCAAGCTTGACGGATTGCACAGTACCATATTGTTCTCCGTTCTTTAGCAGTGCAGCGCGATAACTCCCTGTATATCTTTTGTCCCCCACCTTGTTATTGGTCCAATAGTCTTCTTCAGTCAGGGCAGTTACCTTCTCATCGTTAGCATAAATATAGACAGTATACGGTGTCTGGTAAGCATCACGCAGCGTGAACGACAGGCGGCTGATACTTTTCAGTTGGTCTGCAGCTATCCGGCTCCCCTCAGCGGCGGCATTATCGAAACGAATAGGCAATATACATAACAAAAGCCATGCAGCGGTCAACAACACTGCCATGGCTAATTTAGATTTTTTCAGATGAATCATTGATTCGGTCCACGCAGACGGTGAATCAGCGCATTCAAATCAGATTGTTGCGGAGCAGCCGATTCACGGTTGGCTTCCTGTATCGAGAGGTATACTTCTTTTCGGAAAATATCGACATGCTTCGGGGCAGAGATGCCTACCTTTACGGTATCCCCATCCACACTCAAGATTGTAAGTTCTATCTGGTCCTGAATGACGATGGACTCCCCTTTTTTGCGGGAAAGTACGAGCATTTCATCCACCATCCTTTCCGTCAATAACTGGCTGCTCCTGCAGCAAGCTATGCTTAGTATGATAAGGAGACCGATGCAAAACAATTTGCTTGCCGGATCGGGTGCTAGGATTAAGTACAATAGGAGCAAGAAGATTAATGGTTGACAGTTCAGCTTGTTCCTTCAGAGTGATAATGCAGCGCACCACTACATCCGTAACGATCTCTAATTCCTCCGCTTCATCATCGGGGAGCTCAAATTCAAAGGTTGGGTAAAAAACAAAAGGATCACCAAGTAAAAAGGACAACCCTTTATCTTTTACGGACTGGAGGACCCAAAACGGTGTCTCCGCCATGGGAATCAAGGCAAAATCCGTTTCATCATCAAATCCAGGCAATCCCTTGGATAAGTGATAAATCTGCTCTTCTCCTACCTCAAGTTTTCCCCAAGACAGTGTTTCTATAATCAAGTTGTTCACTCCTTAGAAGTTTTGCATTTGCAAAACTTATTTCATAAATTGTATTCTCTTTGATAACACAAAAGCTATAGAGGCGCATTAAGCACATCTATAGCTTACAAAAGCTACATTTGAACATTTACTTCCGGTGGTATAAACTGCACGGAGGCGTACTGCTGCATGTAGATGTTCAACTTGCCTCGTGTATACTCAATCTCTGGTCGATGCCTTACCACCTCAATATCAACCTTTGCCGCCCGGAAGCTGATCTCAGGAGCCTTCGTCTCAAAATGAATGTCCACATTGTCATAGGACGCCGGGCCACGAATCTCCGGGAAAGAATTAGGCTCCGTATCTGTACCATAGACCTCTTCAATCGTATTACCAGGTTTGTAAAACTCGGCCATCCGGTTTCCTTGTTCAACCTTCCGCGCCAAATTCTGAAGATATAGCTGCTGAATACCGGAATAGATTCTCTTGTTCATATCGATCATGCTACCGCCATAATAGGCTGCCCGAGCGGCAGATTGGTCTATCGTAAGCTCCGGGCGTGTTGAGTGTACATTCAGCTCCCCAGGAGTTGTCGTGATGTTAACTTCAGCCTTAGGCTGGGTGATGGAGTATGTACCCGGATCAGCATCAATGCCAAGCACTGCCGGTGTCTGTCGAATTTGCAGTATAGGCTGCAACATCGAGTACCACCTCCATTATCTGATGAAGTCCACTAAAGATGCAGAAATAATCTTGGCTCCTACGGACAGGGAGGCATTATAGATATTTTCTTGTATCTTGGACTGCATAATTAGTCCTTCGTAATCAGCATCCTCTGTCTTGGCCTGGAGATCGGTCAGATTTATATTCAAATCACTTAAACGGCCCTGCATTAATTCCACACGATTAGTTTTGGCACCTATCTCAGAACGAGCTGATAGAATCGTCTCTGTTCGTGTATCAATATTATCCAGTTCTTTGGATACTGCAGAAATGTTACCGGATTTCAGCCCTGCAGAAATATTATTAATGATGGTGAACAGATTATCCGCATCACCTGTTTTGCCAAAAACATCATTCCCGGTCATATTTATTGGCATCTGTACCCCTTCGCCTACAATATACTGAATCTCCCCGGGGTCTGTTGTAATAGCTTTGGACGTATCATATGTACCATCAGCCCCTATGGCAAAATCATAAGGTTTGGAGTCATATTTTTCACCGTTAAAAATATATTTGCCGTTAAGCTTGCTATTGGAGATATCCACCAGCTGTTGTTTGAGCTGCATTACTTCTTCATTAATGCTGTCCAAAGCGGACTGCGGATTACTGCCTGTAGAAGCCTGCACGGTTAGTTCACGCAGACGTTGAACCACATCTCCGGCCTGTCCCAGCACCGTATCGTTATAGTCCAGCCAGGAAAGAGAACTGTCTACATTTTTTGTATACTGTTCATTTGATGAAAGCTCTGCACGGTAACGCAGAGAATACGTAATACCAACCGGATCATCGGAAGGCTTGTTGATCTTGCGTCCGGTGGATAGCTGCAACTGTGTTTCGTTCATGGCACGCGCATTACGGTTCAAGTTAAGCAGCAACTGTGAGCTCATCATATTGGAGGTTACCCTCAACATATGCTATTCCTCCTTTATCTGCCGACGGTGCCGGTAGAATTAATCAGTTTATCAAGCATCTCGTCATAAGTCGTCATAAAACGTGCAGCAGCACTGTAAGCATGCTGGAATACCAGCATATTCGACATTTCTTGATCCAGAGATACGCCACTAACCGACTGGCGGCGGGAATCCACTTGCTCCACCAGATAATCCGCATTACTCGTCTGGCGAGTAGCTTCCTGTGATTGAATCCCTAGTTGGCCTACCATGGAGCTAAGATATGATCCGACCGTACCTGTCTTGGAACCATCGGGTGTTGTAAAGGTGTTATTATCCTTTAAATTACCGAACATCAGGGCCAAGGTATTATTGCCCTTGATTACAGTCGCCTTTCCGGAACTATCTATATCTGCACGTAGAGAAGTAGCAAAGAGAGTAGGGTCATCAGCAATTTCCGGGTTAAGCCGAATATTACTTGCAGTGATTGCTTCTCCTGCAACGGAAGACGTAAAGAAATCGCGGCCTGAGCTACCATTCAATGCATAGCCTAATTTATGCAGACCATTTAGACCTTTTACTGTAGTCTTAAGATCACCCGTCAGCGGAATGGGAACGGCAGAACCTGCGAGGAGTTGAGTCTTCGTGCCATCCGCATTAATTATCTCCGAATCCTTGAGGACTGTAGTGCCTGCTGGAAGAGTAGAGCCTGCCGGAATCGTAACCTGAACCTCTCCCGTAGCAATCGTGTTAGCCATAGTATCCAGTTGCTTCTTGTAATCAGCTACATAGTTTTTGCTGGAAAAAATCATTCCGTAGGCTTCGCCCGCCTTCAGATCTCCAGAGGTATAAGCGGCATTCAGAAAAGCGCTGTCTACCGTTGCAGTTACTGCTGCCCCTTGAACAAGCTGCTGCGATCCCAGGGAAATGTTATAGCCTGCATCTGTCTCTAAGACAGTGATGTTGGCAATTTTGGACAGTTTATCTGTCATCAGGTCACGCTGATCCCTTAAATCATTGGCCTGATCACCCATTCCTTCGATCTTGGCAATAGACTGATTAAGATCAGCAATCGAGCTCAAATAGCCTTGGATTTCTTTCCCTTTGACATCAATATTGGTATTAAGGTCTCTGTCCAGGTTGTTTAATTGTGTGCTCATATAATTCATGGCATCCGTAAGAGACTTCGTAGTTTGCACTACAATCTTGCGGGCAGTAGGATCATCCGGGTTCTTACTGAGATCCGACCAGGACTTCCAAAAGTTATCGAGTACAGTCCGGATACCTGTATCCGAGGGTTCGTTTACAATTGCCTCCAACTTATCAAGGGTATCGGACTGAATCTTCCAGTTGCCGCTGGCAGAACTCTCTCCACGGTACTGATCGTCCAGAAACATCTCACGGATCCGCTCAATGGAAGTGAATTCCACCCCGGTCCCCAACTGACCTGGAGCTGTAGAGTTGCTAAAGCCGTATGCCTCAATAGGCGAAGCAGCCTTCATGTTGACGCGTTGGCGGGTATAGCCTTCTGTATTGGCGTTAGCGATATTGTGCCCGGTTGTGTTGAGAGCAGCAGTTTGTGTAAACAGGCTTCGTCTTGCCGTCTCTATTGAGTGAAATGTAGATGTCATGCTACTTGTTCCTCCCTTGTGATTGCTCCGGCAAACCGGCCTGCGAGAAAGATGAGTCTATCCTCGGGCGTCAAAAAGGCCCGGCCGGGCGGCGCTGCTTCCCTTGTCGGACGGATGATGATAGGTAAAATCCTGGTTCGGCCTTCCGACGAGCAAATCCAGGGAATAATCTATAAAGGTAAGCGACTGCTCTATCAGCTTCTGATTCAGCTCGTTGGCCTCTTTCAAACGGTGTAGCGTGCCTGAAAGCTTCTGCTGAACATGCAACAGCCGCGACTTGTCTTCAGGATCAAATACAAGGCGGGACAGCTCTGTAAGGTTCAGATTCAAGTTGGAGCGGATTCCAACCCCCTGCAGAAAAGCATACGCAGCCTCGGCACGTTTCTCCTCAAGCTGACCGATCTGCTTCATAAGCTTGGACTCCCGGTTCATGATGTCGATAAGACCATCCACCTTGTTATCTATAATCGTCTGCTTCTTGAAAGCGGCCAGATCCAGCATTTGAACATGTACCTCGTCCAGCCGCTCAAGCAATTCTATCAATGTTGTCAATGGCATGGGTGTCTTCACCTAATTCTCGGAGGATTGCTTAAAGTAAGGGGCGAGTGTGTCTGCGAGTTTGGCTGCGTCAACTTGGTAGGTACCTGCGGAAACCTGCTGTTTCAAGCTCTCAATCTTGCTGGAACGTTCGGCATCAATCTTGCCGCTCTGCTGAGCCTGCAGAAGCTTAATGGCTTCATCCGAAATCGAAACCTCATCCTTGCGTGAACTCTTCTTCATTTGTTCCTGTCTTTGCGATTCCGCACTGCGTTGATATGGATTAATGGGATTAATCCGTCCGGTCTCGTTAATTTTCATTACTTCACCTTCCTTCTAATATAAAAAAGCCGATAATCTTTACTAAGTTTATCGGCCAGTTTTGAAACATTTTTTATAGCTGCAAACGTTTTTTTGCTAATTTAATTATTCGCGGAGCTTATCGACGGCCCGATATGCGCCTTCTCCCGGTTTTTTAGGAGTGTCAGCTGCTGCAACTTCCTTGACCGCATTTGAAAAATCCTTCCGCAGCCGGCTGCGGCAGCTTTCACACATAGGTCCTTCCCGGATCAAGGTTCCACAGACTTCGCAGGGGTACATCATATTAGGCGCATTTGCTATAGAAATCCGGCCTTCGCGGATAAAACGGGTGATTTCCTTAATCGAAATTCCCGTCGCATCGGACAGCTCCTGAATATTGGTGCCTCTGTTCTCACGCAAATATTCCACGCATATTTCATATTGGTGTTCCAATTCCTTAATGCAGGGCTGGCACAAGTCCATAATATTTTTGACATATAACCGGCCGCATCTTGGACAATTATCAAGATTCATTTTCAGCAGCGGCTCCCTTCCATACAGTGTGTGCAGCATATAGACATCTTATGATCCTAGATTACATGATTGTAAGAACTTCGTCTATGATTAGTATCGGCTATAAAATCCCTTTGATTATATTTTCATAACAAAAAAAGTATTAACGGTGATTTAATATAACTCTTTACGAACGGGCCCAGGTCAGGCTATATATTTCCGCTAGGCAACCAAAGCTGCCAGTTAACAGTTTAAGCGACTCCGCGCAGGCACGGATCGTACTTCCTGTGGTATAAATGTCATCAATAATGATGATTTGCAGCGGACGAACTTGTATCTGCGGTCCGATGGAATTAAGCCATTCAGTAAATGCCATCCTTACCGCAGGGTCCGGGTTGGCAGCAAAAGCGTACTTCATATCGCTTAGGCGTTCGGCCCGGCTTTTGAAGCTCTGTTTGCCTGTGTGGTGGGTACGAATCAGCAGCGGAAGCTGCGGAAGCCCCCTGCGCCTCGACAGAACGTCTGCAAGCCGCTCCGCCTGATTGAAGCCGCGCTCCGCAAGCCGGGAGTCACTCACGGGTACCGGGACCAGCAGATCAGCTTGCCACAAGCTGGTGGAAGAAGCACGTTGGCCTGAAAAGATGGACAGGAAGGGCAGGTTTTGCAAAAAAGCGGGTTTACGAATTACCTGACCACGTTCTGTTTGGAGCATGTCATATGCTCTGTCCAGCATCAAGCCAAGCAGGGAAGCGAGCCGTTCGTTTCCACGGTATTTATACTGGCCTAAAGTTTCGCGCATCACGCTTGTATAAGCTACTGCACTGCGGTTGCAGACGATTGGCACAGATTCACTGCTGCGGCTGCAGTCAGGACAGCCAACGTGTCGGCCGCATTTGGAGCAGCGCGGACTGCGAATCCACGGAATATTAGCTTCGCAGTTCACACAAACTCCAGGCAGTTCGGATGAAAACTGGCTGATTTTTCCGCAAATGAGGCATGGAGTAGAGGAAGGATAAAGCAGGGTCTGAGCTTTTTGCAGCCAAGTATTTAGGGCAAACATGGACAACCCTCCTTGCAAAATTGATATTTTTCATTTTCTCCGGTGAGGCTTATTTGTGCTCTAAATAACCTTGCCTGCGGGCAATGGTATTCATGGTGCGGATCTGCGAGATTGCTCCCCGTTGGGATCTTGTCCATTGTGGAGATATAAATAAAACGGTGCCCGCCGGGTCGTCTTTGGAGCGTCCAGCCCTTCCTGCCATCTGTACCAAAGCCGCTTCGTCAAACAGGCTGCTGTCCGCGTCCAAAATAAAAACATCACTGCGGGGAACCGTAACTCCCCGTTCGAGAATGGTGGTAGTTACGAGGAGAGAAATTGCACGGCTGCGAAAAGCCGCAACTTTCTCTGTTCTCGCCGGGTCCTGGGAGGAGGTGCCCTCAATAGCAGTGCCCGGGAAGCTTCGCCGGAGCAGAGCCAGCATTCCCTCGATGTGGGCAATTCGTGATACAAACAAAAAAATTTGCGCCTTACGTTCGAATGACCTGCGAAGTGCCTGCAACAACGCTTTGGGAAGGAATCCGCGCTTCAGGCACTGCTGTACTGATGCCAGCTCCAAATGCCGGGGTACCGGCAGCGGATGACCATGGAACCGTACTGGTACTCTGGCATGCGGCAGCTTGCCGGAACGGGCCAGCTGCTGCAGTTCTTTGGGAGGTGTTGCGGACAGATAGATGAACGAGCCGCCCGGTTTGCAGGCATGCTCAGCGGCATAAGCCAGCATTGGATCGTTATGAAAGGGAAATGCATCTACCTCGTCGAGAATGACCAGATCGAAGCTCTGATGAAATCGCAGCAGCTGATGGGTGGTGGCCAGGGTGATCCGGCCATTGGTCCAGCGGTCTGCGCTGCCGCCGTACAGCACGGCGAGTGTCTCCGCCGGGAAGGCCCTTGCGAGCCGCGGCGCCAGCTCCAGCACGACGTCGCGGCGCGGCGTCGCGACAAGCGCTCGGCCTCCGGCAGCGAGCACCGCCGTAAGGAGCGGGAAAGTGATCTCCGTCTTTCCCGCTCCCGTAACCGCCCAGAGCAGGAACCGCTCTGGGCTTTTGGCGGCGGAGCGCTGCCGCGGCTCCGCCAGGAACCCCAGTGCAGCGCCGGCGGCCCCCGCCTGCGCCGCACTAAGCCCCCACCGGCGTGCCGCCACGGTGGGGGAGGTGCCGGCCGTGCACCGCACGGCCGGAGACGCCGCGCTGCGCAGCAGCAGCGCGCAAGCCCGGCTGCGCCCGAGTGCGAGGCAGGCCTCGCAATAGGCGCAGCCCGCAAGGCCGCACGCGGCGCATGCCGTGCGGCCGGTGGCGGCGCTGCCGCAGCGCAGGCAGCGCATTTGCGCGCGGCGGGCGGTGGCCGCGCCGCGCCGGGGTAAGCGAAGCTGCGGCAGGCAAAGCGCCGCAGCGTGCAAGAGGCGCGCCGCCCAGCCGGGTCCTGCGCGGCGCGGCGCAGGAGTACCGACGGCGGCCTCAAGCCTCAGCCGCCCCTGCAAATGCGCGAGCTGTGCCGCAGCCCGCCAATGCCCGGCCAGCTCCGGAAGCACCTCCGCCAGGAGCGCTTCCGCTTCAGGCTGGAGCAGCGAGCGGCCCGCGAGCGCCTTTACCAATTGCTCAGTTGCTGCTCCAAGTGCTAAGCGCCCTACCCCTTCCTCCATGCGATCAGCCTGAACTATAGCCCTACTGTGATCACTCTGATCACACTTCCCTTTCATAGAAACGGCTTGCTCAGTAACTCCTCTCTCCTTCCAGCCATTCCCCAGTTCTGAGTGTCCTCTAACCAAGTTGGCAGCTCTCTCCTCATTGTTCCATTCGAGCCCTGTCTCCCTCCAACTCTGCCCAGATTGCAAGATGCCATCCCTAAATGGCTCGTAGATAGAAATTCCTTCATAGATCCATCCCTCATCCCACAGACCTCCCCTCTCCCTCTCCTCCCGAAGCTCAATACTCAACACATCTGCGACATACTGCGCCCAGTCCTCTTCCTTCCAATCTTGCATCGCTTGAATTGACCGGAAGCTCTCACGCAGCTTTACCGCCCAGCCAAGAGGGAGCGATGGAGACAACAGCACCAGCCTGTCTGCCGCCCTGCTGTTCCAGCCTTCGTGCTCTCGTCCAGTACCGCTCCACCACAGGCTGTCTACATGTATATCGAGCGTAATCCATACCTTCCAGCTTCCATCACAACTCACAGCATACACAGCAGCTTTCATCCATTCCGCCCCCTAAATCATTTCACTTCGCAACATCCATAGTGGGAAAAAGTACACTAATCTAATCAAAAGGATTGACTATTTATAACTCCTCACGCATGAGGTGCAGAGCATCCCACTAAATGTCGCCACATCGCAGATTTCCGTAAATTGATTATACAAATTCCGCCTAACCCTAATTGGTCACCAACCCTCCAGTTTTTTTCAAATCCAAACTTTTCCAGAAACACAAAAAAGCACACTCCCCGAATTCTCGAGAGTGTGCTTCACCCGCTTCTTGCATCACTTGCGTTTTTTATGATTGTTCGCCTCGCTTTGCTTCGCATCCCCTGCTCCCCGCATCTGCAGAAAAGGCAGCGGAACCGGTTGCCCGGGCTCGCGCAAATCCACCACAATTCCAAGCTGTGGTTCAATACCCGCCTGCAAGGTGCGCATAACCGGAGCGAACTCCAATGCGGAACCACTGCGGGCCAGCCTGGAGGCTACGGCCAATGTTCCATCACTCGAATCATCGTCCATTAAGGTTACTTGCAGCAGCTCCCCTTTCAGCAAAGCATAAAAAGTCAGCGCTCTGATATACCATTCCACCACATATTCATGATTTCGGGTAATGAGAATATAATGAAGCCGCTTCCCGGACCGAATGTGCTGCGGGGACTGCTCCCGGTTATGCAGAATATGAACCAGCAGCACCGCAAATGCATAGATGGCCGCAATCCAGATTAACTGGGCTACCATAGAGATACACCTCCTCTTATACCGACACTATATGCCGGTGATCAAAGGTCGGTGACTGCCCAAGACCGCCTTACGGCCAACCATCCCCGCTTTATGCAGCCTCGCTGCACTTTTCCACTAATACCGTGTCTCCCTATAACCGAAAACTGAAACAATACTTTGACTGCAGCAGCGAGGCTGCAAGCATTATATGTAATGTTTTAAAACGTTAGCCCTGTGTTTATAATGTTACCCAGCCATATTTGATCGAATTAATTACGGCCTGCGTACGGTCGTCAACCTCCATTTTTTGCAGGATGCTGCTAACATGGTTCTTGACGGTCTTTTCACTGATGAACAGGTATTCACCAATCATCTTGTTGCTCTTACCTTCAGCCATCAGCCGGAGAACCTCTGCTTCACGGCGGGTCAGCGGATTGTTGTCGCCTGCAACAAATTTGACACCCGCTTCTTTAACCGCAGTTTCAGCAATAGCACCCGTCTCATTGAGATAAGTCATGCGCCGCAACTGGTTAATCAGCTTGCCTGTTACCTTTGGATGAATGAACGCATGGCCTTCACAGACGGAACGGATAGCATTAATGAGCGATTCGGCCTCCATGTCCTTCAGTAAATAACCATTGGCGCCCTTACGCAGCGTTTCGAATACATAGCTCTCATCATCATGAATCGACAAAATAATCACTTTGACATCCGGGAACATTTCCCGCAGCTTTTGCGTGGCTTCGACACCATTCTCAACCGGCATATTGATGTCCATCAGCACGATATCCGGTTTGTTTTCATTGCAAAACTCAAGCACCTGAATACCGTCACCGCATTCGCCAATGACCTCAATATCCTCCTCCATATTCAAAATCCGCTTAAGCCCCTCACGAAACAACTGATGATCATCGGCCAAAAGAACTTTTATGGGCGACTTGCCAGGGTTCTGGTTTTCCATCACATTACTCCTTTCCCTTCTCTACATTCGTCGGAATGTGAATGATGATTGTTGTGGCCTGATTCTCGGCTGACAATATTTCCATTCTTCCTTCGAGCAGCTCCACGCGTTCCCGCATGCCTACCAGCCCAAAGCTTTCCCGATTGCCCTGCTCGCTTACCTTCTTCACATTAAAGCCTAATCCGTTGTCCTTCACGACGATCTTGATCAACTGTGCCTGATAAGTAATTTCTACCAACACGTAGCTAGGGAACGCATGCTTCGCCGCATTGGACAAAGCTTCCTGCACCAGACGGTATACCGCTGCCTCCATGGCTGAGGTCAGCCGGTGCTCTTTCCCTCTTGTTTCAAAAGAGGTACGGATCTTCGTCTTCTCCTCATAATCATGCACGTATTTTCTCAGTGTCGGAATCAGGCCTAAATCGTCGAGCGCCATCGGACGCAGATTAAAAATCACCTTGCGCATTTCTTCCAGGCTGTACCGAACCTGACCTTTCAAGTCTATTACTTCGTCCTGTACCAACCCAAATTCCTGCTTCACCAGCATTCTTTCTACAATTTCCGTCCTAAGGACTAGATTCGCCAGCATTTGAGCGGGACCGTCATGAATTTCCCGGGCAATTCTTTTCCGTTCCTCTTCCTGAGCCAGGATAATCTTGAGGCCGATCATCTGCCGATTCTTCGCAGATTCGACAATTCTCGTCACTTGACCCAGTTCCCCGGATAAGTACTCCAAGACAACACTCATCTGGGAGCCAATCGACTCTGCACGCTCTACTGAATTTTCCACGCTGCGGACCCGCAATTGCAGTTCGTCCCGCCTGCTCCGAAGATAGACCTCCCTTTCCCTCGTCATCATGAGTTCAAGCTGTAGCTCCGTTGCTTTCTCATAAGCGACCCGGATATCCTTCTCGGAATAGCGGACAAAATCCCGGCTGACCTCTGTCAGCCGGATACGAGAGCGGTGATACTGCAGCTCAAGCTTGTCTACCTTTTGCAATGTTTCATCCGTTTCATCCATGACCCGCTGCAGTTCTTTGTTAAGCGCAACAAGCTCATCCCGTGCAACCTGCAATATTTCAAATATCTGATACTTGCTGCTCTCCATCACGTCGATGGTATTCTTAATGACGCGATCTATCGCATCGGCTTGAAATTCCACGGATGCTTGCCCCATTTCTATCGGATCGTATTAAAGGCTTTCCTTTAATATTACCATATCACGATTCGATAGTTACGGTCTTCGTTTTCTGTTCCCATTTTACGGATAATCCAAGCTGCTCCGATACCAGTCGAAGAGGTACTAAAGTCCTGCCCTGCAGGATCACAGGCGCTACTTCTGCACCCTGGCGTTTTCCGTTCAGCACAAACTCCTTCTTGTTCACAGTCAGATCGAGGACCTTGGCTCCGCGCAGCACCATAATTTTCTTCGTGTTCGGGTCCCATGCCGCACTGCCGCCAAAAGCATCCAGCACATATTTGATCGGCACATATGTGCTTCCATCTTTGACAATTGGAGAGACATCTATCGCTTTCTTGGTGCCGTTCACAGTCATCGACTTGGAGCCGATGCTCATTGCGGCTGTGCCCTTCGGAAGACCGGCTTCGCTGGACAGCGACGGCATTACGAACGACAAATTGTCAAAAGCAACTGTTCCTGTCTTCGCCCGCTCATCCTGTCCTTCCTCCACATTCACCACGTATAGCCGCTTTAGGGTTGCCGGGAATTTAATGCCGGAGCCTGACAGATCAATATTGAGGCTCTTCCAGCCATTCCAGTCAATCACCTTGGCCAGATCGATATAGGATGTATTTCCGCTTCCGTCTACGACTTCAGCACGCAGCCAGTTTAAGCTCATATCACCCATAACGTCCAGCGACATGGAGGTTGCCGCAGCCGGAATGCTTTTGCCGCTTGTCCCGTTGAACTGGGCATAAGCGTACATTTTACCGCTGCCTGCGGTCATATCATAGCTGAGGGACAGCACCTTGGAGCCTGCCCGCTCAGCGCTGCCCGCTTGGACTGCCGCGGTTCCCACGACACTGCTCACATTGGATGTGAACGCAATCGGGTAGCTCACATTCTCAAAATCCTCCCAAGGAGTAGCTGCCGCTGTGGATAACACAACCGCCGTGCTGAAGCCGTCATAACGGGCGATAGCA
Organism: Paenibacillus sp. BAC0078; assembly: GCF_054483875.1. Taxonomy (NCBI): domain Bacteria; kingdom Bacillati; phylum Bacillota; class Bacilli; order Caryophanales; family Paenibacillaceae; genus Paenibacillus; species Paenibacillus sp. BAC0078. The sequence goes on along the minus strand of NZ_JBTLRW010000011.1, from coordinate 112,939 downwards.
TATCCTGTAGTAACGCCTGAATCTACCGAATTAACCGTCAGCTTGCCATCCTGCACACTGCCCTTAAAGCCAATAAATTCCCACTTTAGCGCTGATGCCGGAACAGTGAGCGTTGCTCCGCTGCTGGCTACAGCGGTCACTGGGACGGACACGGAGGTACCGGCCGCAAGCGGTGCCGTCGCCGTGCCGACAGTGAGGCTGGAGATATCATCTCCGCCAAGGACGGTAATCTTGGTGGAAGCGCTGGCAGCGCCGCTAGTGGCTGTCAAATTCACAGTTCCCGGCTTAACTCCGGTGGCTTCTCCACCGTTTACCGTCACACTGCCGCCGCTTGACGACCATACTGGACTTAAAGCTGCAACATCAATTGGATTATAGTACGTATCATAGCCTTTTAATGAATAGCTTGCCTTTTGACCGATCAGCAGCACAGAGTTACCGCTAATCTTGATCCCTTTCACTTCCCCTTGCGGAGCCGAGGTATAGACCCCCAGTCCGTTGACGATGCTGCGTTGCTCTGTGCCGTATTCGGTATTAAAGGTCAGGGTAGTCGAGGTTTCGGCAAGCGGCCGGTCCACCATGGTTGTAGAGCCGCCTCCGTCCAGATTCATTCCTTTCCAGACACCGATGTCCGTCATGAAGGATTGCAGCTCGGTCAGCGACATACCAGCACTGTTCGCATTATCTTCGACTGCTACCACATACACATAGCGGCCATCCTGCGAATAGCCCAGAGCCGTGCGCGCGCGGTATCCCCCGATACTGGATGTGGAACGAGAGAACGTTGCCGCCTTACCGTCGTTCACCAGAATGGTGTGTCCCCCGATCATCATCTGCAAGGATGCCGGATCAAGCTCCTGCTGTGTAGTTTTGGAGCGCAGGGTGTAGACACTGCTCAGCTTTTGCCCAACAACCAGATGATTCTTCACGAACGCAGCCCCAAGCCCGTGTGTCCGTAAAATATAAGCTCCTTTTGGTACGGCTATAGGCAACGCCTTATCCGCAGAAATTTGGGTAATAACGTCATTCTCCACCAACACCTCTGTAGGGGTAGTGGAGCTGTTCTTCGGACGATCCAGTGCGGTCCAGGCATCCGTATATATGTATGCGGCATTGGCGTGGCTATAAATGGAACTGCCGCCCTCTGGACTGTACGCTCCTTTGTTGATACCGGATAACGGAAACTGTGATCCGTCCTCTGCGGTTACCAGACCTTCGAAGGAATACTCGTCAATTACCGGTTTCCGGTCTTTGGTCACGGCAAAAGCGTACATTCCGTCGAGCTGCGAAGGTGATGAAACAACGACGCCACCAGATACCTGGCCGCCGATAGGCGCCCCCTCGCCTCCTGTATTGAAATAGTCACCGTTCACGGCAGCAACGGCTCCCGTCTCTTTTGCCATCCCGCCTGTGCTTTGCCGGGTCGTTAATTTCCCGCCTTTACCGGTCATTACATCAATGGAGACATAAGGATTGTTTAGATCTACCCGAATCACATCTGCCAGCCCTGTGGCTGTTTTGCCGGAACGAGACGTTGTAAATTTATATTTCATCATAATGGCACCTGAAGTAACTACCTCTTCACCCAGCTTGGTTACAGCAAAAGAGCCCGCTGCGTGAGCCACAGGTGCCGGTCCGGAGCCAAATTGCGGGATCCCTTCACTGCCGATGACCGGCATAATCCACAGCACTCCTGCCAGTGAGGCAGCAATCCATTTTTTTGCATGCAGCTTCTGTAATCCCCGCGATTGCTCTCCGCGTTTCTTCTCCATGAAAACTTCATTCATTTCAGCGTAACTCTCCCATCTCTTTTTTTAAATACAAGAATCTTTCAAAGTCTGGGAACACGTTCCTAGTTTCCCGCTATACCTTTAATAGACTGATTTTCAGAGGAAAAGTTGCGAATATTGCTAGATTTAAGCCAAAATAGCCCCCTGCTGGAATAGCCTGGTGAACGCAAGCAGAAACGGCTGCGCCGTCTTTAGAAGGATAGCTCAGCCGTTTCTGCGGGAAATTTGCCAACTCTTAATCACAAAAAAAAGGCCCCGCAATAGCGGGACCTCCAGATACATTACTATTTTAATAATCTACAGATACCCTGCAGTCGTAAGCATCCGCTGCAGCATCACCGCAGCTTGAGCTCGTGTAGCATTGCCCTGCGGCTCAAATTTAGTGGTGGTCATGCCCAGGATAATTTTTTGCTGCACCGCTTTGGCTACGAATTCAGCGGCTTGGCTTTGAATTCTGGCACGGTCCTTGAAGGCAGCTAATGTTGACGATGGGGGGCCATTCAAGGTTACCGGATTACCGCTATACTCCATAGCCCGGATAATCATAATCGCCAGCTGCTCACGGGTAATATTATCATTAGGACGGAATGTTGCATCTGTATTTCCGGTAATAATCCCCGCTTTGGCCGCTGCACCAATATAATCGCCAATTTGTGTGGAGGTCTGCACATCCCTGAAGCTCTGCGCTGTCTCACGATTTCCCAGCAGACCCAGACCACGGCTAAGCATAACAGCAAATTCGGAGCGGGTAATTTTCTGCTCAGGGTTGAAGGTGCTGCCATAGCTGCTGTCGATGATATTTTTGGCAGCCAGCTGAGACACAATGGATTTACTCCAGTGACTGCTCATGTCGGTAAAGCTCCGCGTGGAGAGGAACGTTCCTACAACCTGGTTGCCGATCATATTAGCACGGATTACAGTATAGCTTCCTGACGAGCTGAGCTTGGTAGGAAGATAGGCCGCATCATAATAAGCAAGATCCAGTCTGGCGGCTGAAGTCTGATCACTGTTCAGAGTAGAAGTTGTACGCACGGTGTACTCAGCCGGTACACTCAGTGCCTTGGCATTGGTGTAATTATTGCTTACCGCAGCGGACAGACGGACATCCACAAGTCCGGTTATCGTCCGCAGTCCCTGAGTCTGAAGCTTCTGTTCAAACGGTGTGAAAGTACCGGCTGGCACCTTATCGAGCCGCAGAACAAGCGAGATATTTTGACTGTCCGCAATCAAGGTGGCGGCAAGACTGGTCATATTCACATCATTCAGAGCAAGCTTGTATAAGTTATCCCCATAGCGTATCAGGATTTCAGCTTTCTTATCACGATTCACTGCATCCAGCAGCGGCTTGAGCGGCAGCGTCACATAGGCTGCTGGTTCCGTTGAAGGTACTTCAAACGCCAAAGAAGGAGTCCCGAGCTTGATTAAGTAATCATAACTGGCGGTCAGACGGTCGGCGGTCAGGCTGTATCTTTTTACCGACTGGCTGTAAATCGAACGGTCATCTGCCGGTGTCGCCGAGTCGCTTTTGAGAAGGGCATACTCTTTTCCGAACTCACTGGCTGCCAGTGTGCCCAGGTAAGCCGGACGGCCTGCCGCTGTTGATGAGCTTATTCCTGTCAGATTCTGCACGGAAAGCCCGCTAAAAGAAGAAAACGTATTGCCGTTCTGATCCTTAATCACACCTGAGCCGGACATATAGGACAAATCGACGGTTTGACCTGCTTTTATCACACTGGATAGTGTTAATTTAAGGGTATTGCCGGAGAGATAGTAAGACTGTACTCCAATACTGCTGCTATCCGCTCTGACTCCAAACTGATTGGCATACAATGTATTGGACGCCTGCATCGTTTTGCTGAAGGTTACGGTGAGCTCGTCCCCTGTTACTGTTGCAGAACTGATATCCGGTACGGATGTACCGCTGCTGCTCGCTGAAATGCCCAATGGCTGTAGGTTGATGTAGGCGGCACGGTTGCCGTTAAGATCGCTGATTCCGGCTGTTCCCGGTACGTATGAGATGGTAGTCGCCTGATTAGCCACCAGATTGCTTTGAAGCGTCAGCGTCACCTGATTGCCGCTTACCGCAACAGACGTTACGTAATTTGGCGTACTGCCCACCAGCACGGAAAACTGGCTGTTCATCGGCAGATTCGTTGAAGACAAGCCCTCATTATAGGTCAGCACTATATTTTTGCCTGAACCGGTAGCACTTTGAAACAGGGGTGGAGTTGTATCCGCGGCGTTGCGGATATAAAAATCACTGAAATTCCCTATATTCAAGCCATTCACATCCTGCAGCGGATAAGAGCCTGCGGAATAGGCTACGCGAATCGTTTGTGCACTTGTTGCTTCGTTGTTCAAACCAAGGGTTACAGCGCCACCGCTGGAGCTAATAGAGTTAACCCCAAGCGAGTAGCCGTCCGCATACACATTAAACTGGCTGTATGCATTAGGCGAGACCGCCTTTAGAGCATCATTAAAATTCAAAACAACTGTTTTGGAAGAAATCACTCCGTCTTTGGGCATAGACAGTACGGATTGAACACCATTTGTAACTTGACGCAGTGAGAAAGCAGCCGCATTGTTCCCGCTCAAATCCTGTATGTTCCGCAAACCGCCCGTATAGCTGATTTTTACAATCTGTCCAACCGCCACACCTGTACTAAGCGTAATATAAACACTGTCTCCCTGAACGTAGATACTGTCTATCGCACGTTTCTCATCATTAACCGTCACCGTGAAGCTGGAAGGGAGCAGAGCGGCACCTGCACTTAAGGCTTCGTCATATTTCAAGCGAATGGTGCGGTTATTATCCATCTGCGCTGCAGACAACACAGGGGCCGTCTTATCCAATACAGCCGTCCGGAAGCTCCAATTGTTCTTGCCGCTAATCCCACCAAAAACTTCCTGGTTATTCTTGGCGTCTACAAAGGCTCCGTTTGCGATGTCCACATAATAGGTCGTGTTATTTTCTAATGCCGCAGCAGGTGTAATAATATATTCACTTGCCGTAGCACCTGCCGATAAAGGTGCAGTCAGCTTGGTTCCATCCCCTTTATAGAGGACTACCGGATTGGCAACCGTACTATTTAAAACGACATCGCGGTTGAATGTGATTTTAATGGCCGGATTGAGACTTACACCTTCACTGCGGTCCGCCGGACTGAGGGCCCCTATGCCAAAGCTCGTTAGCTTAGCCGTCGTAAAGCTCCAAGTATACGTCCCTGACGCGGGAAATAAATTCCCGTCCTGATCATGAAAAGCCCCCTGTGGTACGGATACCGTATAAAAAGTATTTTCTGGCAGCGGATTCGCAGTTGATGCTGTATCCAGTGTTATAGTACTGGTTCCCCCGCCTGTAACAACCGAAGAGTTGACGTTGAAATATTTAGTATTACCTGGAGAAAACAATGGTGTTAACGTAATGACGCCGGAAGCAGGCATCATCGGACGGTCAAAGACAAGCTGAACATCCCCTGTAGGCGACACTCCAGTAGCCCCTCCAGCTGGCAGGACTGTCACATTTACTCCGGCAGCCTTGGTCGAAAAGCTCCACACGCTGCCACTGGATATTCCGGAGAAGGTTTTATTCTCATCATCTTTTAGCGCATAATTATCGACTAATACATAATAGGTGCTGCCAACTGCAAGCTTATTCGCCAGTGTTAGTCTTACTGTGGTGGAAACCTCGTCAGTCTGCACATCCACCCAGGGTTCGCCGTCTTTGATCTTAAACTCCTGGATCAGTGAATTATTAGCTGAAGAGATAAGCTTGACAGAGCCGCCGCCCCTCACTAGCCTCTTGTTCAGCTTAAAACTGAGCTGCGTCAGCGCTGCCGCATCAACCCGTGAGTTATTCGCCGGTGAGTACTCACTTGAAATAAGCGACGGGTTAGCTATCGGCGCCGTGATAAAGGTCCAGGAAGTAGCCGCAGATTCCGCCCCTGCACCATCCTTGAACACTCCCTTAGGAATGGATACCGTATAACTCTTGTTGGGCTCTAGTTGCTTACCTGCTCCCCACTTGATTTCATAGTCCTTGGCGCTGCCAAACAGTCCGGCACTGCCAACAGAGATTGTAGCAAATGGCGTACCTGAACCTACCGGGGTAATAGTGATATCTCCACTCTGCGGATTCACCACACGGTCAAAGCTTAGTTTGATCGAGGAAGCAACATTAATATTTGTCTCTCCCGCAGCTGGCGAAGTTGCGGTTATGCCAAATTCACTCGCAGCAAAAACTGCCGGTGTTCCGATTCCGACTGATGAAGACACAGACCCCAAGACCAAATCTCCTGCCAGAATGAGTGCCGCCAATATGGAAATTTTTCTTTTCATGCAGTGATAGACTCCTCTCAAGCCATAACTTCGTCTTTACATATATTCTTATATTTCGGCAAAAGAGCTTCCAAAGTTTAGAAGACTTCTATATTGAGATACAGCCAGGCACTCTTTAGTCCATTTTTAGACACACCAAAAAGCCCGCAGAAGCAGCCTTCAACTATCGAAGAGCCGTCCTGCAGGCATTCATACAATATTTTAGTCGAGCATTACGCTGAAAATAGAAAGCAAAGGCATACTTATAGGTCTGCTTGCGCTCTCAGCAACTCAGCTTTGTCTACACGTTCCCATGGAAGATCGACATCAGTCCGTCCAAAATGACCATATGCTGCGGTCTGTCTATAAATAGGTTTGCGCAGATCCAGCATGGAGATGATGCCAGCCGGACGAAGATCAAAATTGCGGCTGATCAGCTTGGCCAATTTCTCTTCACTGATTTTGCCTGTTCCGTATGTATCCACATTAATCGAGACAGGATTAGCTACACCAATTGCATAAGCCAGTTGAATTTCACATTTGTCAGCAAGACCTGCAGCTACCAGATTCTTAGCTACATAACGAGCGGCATAAGCTGCGGAGCGATCGACTTTGGTCGGATCTTTGCCTGAGAAGGCACCGCCTCCATGACGGGCATATCCGCCGTACGTATCGACAATAATTTTACGTCCAGTCAGACCAGCGTCGCCTTGCGGACCGCCAATTACAAAACGTCCCGTCGGGTTAATGAAATATTTGGTATTCTCATCAAGCAGCTCGGCAGGAACCACTGGCAGAATCACATTTTCCTTGATGTCAGCCTGGATTTGCTCAAGCGAGATTTCTTCGGCATGCTGGGTCGATACAACGATTGTATCTACACGTACCGGCTTCTCACCATCGTACTCAATCGTAACCTGTGTCTTGCCATCAGGACGCAAATATTCCAACGTTCCATTTTTGCGGACCTCGGACAAACGTCTAGCAATACGGTGAGACAAAGCAATCGGCAGCGGCATTAGTTCAGGAGTTTCATTGGTAGCAAAACCGAACATCAAACCTTGGTCACCGGCACCAATATTGGCGGTTTCTTCAGCAACCTGTGCAGGATCACGGTTCTCCAAGGCGGCATTTACCCCTTGAGCGATGTCAGCCGACTGCTCATTAAGCGAGCTTAAGACTGCACATGTATTATAATCAAAACCAAATTTCGCACGTGTATAGCCAATTTCCTTGATCGTATTGCGCACAATCGCCGGGATATCTACATATTCAGACTTGGTACTAATTTCCCCGATCACCAGTACTAGGCCAGTTGCAACAGCTACTTCGCAGGCCACACGGGCATTAGGATCATTAGCCAAAAAAGCATCCAGTACCGCATCAGAAATCTGATCGCAGATTTTATCCGGATGCCCTTCCGTTACGGACTCGGAAGTAAACAAATGACGTCCTTTAATAGACACTACAACAACCTCCCATATTGTTAGTCTGACACTGCATAAGGGGGCTCTCCTTAATAGATAACAGGCCATAGAAATAAAATCAGATAAGTTCAAAAAATGAACCTTTCCCAATCGGAAAAGGTTGATGGCTTTCCTCAAAAGTCATATTAACTTATTTGCCGGATGCTGTCAATTGAAGCCAGTCCCTTCACGCTTCGATATTATTGGAAAAGAGACTGCTCGGCCTGCTTCACAAGCCTCTTGGTTATTTCCCCGCCTACAGATCCATTATCGCGGGAGGTGAGGTGTCCCAGATATAATCTGCCACCCATCCCACCACCTATTGTTCCAAGTTCGGAAGCAAATTCTGTATCTGCCCCGCCGCCATAAGAAGCGCCATATAAACCAAATTCAGAAGCAATTTCATACTGCATTTGTTTCAGCATTGCCCGGCTTTCCGGTACCACTGTACGGTTAGTACGTGCCATGATAACGCCACCTCCTGAAGATTTTTTAAGATTACAGGAAGTATTGTACGCGGAATCCATCAGTCTCAATCGCTTCAATCTTTGTCAACTGTGGGAATGAGTGCCGAAGTATACTGCACCAAATAAAAGGGCATCCTATTTTATAGGAAAACAAAATTCTGAAATACCATAATCATTAACCTGAATTTTGCTTATTTTAAGGTATATGTGCCACGGACCATTACAACCAGACCTAATGTTTGTCCGTCTTGAACAGCTATACCCCGACCTTCACGTGGAAAAGACAACAAATGATTGGAAGGAGCAGCAACGCCGTTAGCAAGGTCAGCACCATCCGTTAAATCTGCTACGCCATTGGCATCATTCGAATAAATAACGGCCTTACCGGCTCGAACAATAAATTCTGCACCTGCTCCGGCAATCAAAATTTGTCCAGGTTTTACGTCAACAATTTTGGCCTCGTTACCCGCATTTTGAGCTGGCGTTGCCGTTGGTGCAGCCGTTGCTGCCGGAGTAGCCGTGGCAGTAGGCGCTTGAGTAGCAATGCTACCGCCTTGAATGGCTTTCTGAATCTGTTGATCTACATAGCTCTTGGTAACCACCGGATCATCCGCCGTTCCAGGCTGCGATCCAACACTGGCCCCTTCGGCAAAAGGATTCAATATTGATCCTGCAACAAGGGTAATACCAATAACTGCGGTCACTGCAGATATTTTTGTCAATTTATTCATCGGACAATGGCTTCCTTTCTACTCATGATCGCAATGATGATAAAGAAAAAGGCAGAGAGCATTACTGCTCTCTGCCTTAATTTGAAGCTTAAGTGAAAGGTATTATTTCACTGCGATTGTTGTACCAGTAGTGATTGGGTTAGAGAAAGTGCTTGGTGCTTTAACAACGTCAGTTACAGTATTAGCTGCATTGGAAACTCTAACAGTTAATGTAGCAACCTTGTTCACATCAAACGTTCCGTTAGAAGCAGAGGAATTGTTTTGAATCAGGATGTCACCAGCAGTGTAAGTGCCGCTACCATCAACATCCAAGAACAATTGACCAGCAGCATTCACAAGTTGTTTGAAGGTAACAACATATTTACCTGCGTCTGTACCAGTACCGTTATCAAATGTAGCAATGTTTTGAACATTAGAGCCAGCTACAGTTACGCCATTGATTACGAATTCGAAGTCATCGTAAGTTCCGGCAGTTACTGAAGTAACAGCTTCAGAGAATCCAAGAACAACCAAACCATTGCTGGAGATAGTTGCAGCATTCAGAACTGGTGCCACATCATCATTCAGGCCCAGACCGCCAACAGCAACCGGGTTAGCGATATTTCCAGCTTTGTCCTTAACATTGGTGACATTCAGTGTGTAGTTTTCGGTTTTAGCGATAGAACCAGCTGGCAAGTTGATAATTGCAGTAACATTGGTTGCCGCACTTTCAGATACGCCAGTTCCCAATTCAACTGTCACATATGCGCCAGCAGGAAGAGCCTTACCGTTCAACAAGTAGTTGCTTACATTTTGAACAGATACAAGATCAAGACCGATGTTATCTGTCAAGCCGATCTTAATTTGGTTACCAGCCAAACGATTTGCAGCTGGCACTGCAGTTGCAGTACTTGCTACTACTGGTTTACCGCTATCGGAAGAAGCACCCACAGTGAAGTTCAGAACAGCAGCACCGTTAGCATTTGCTTGAGTGGATTTATCCTTAGCAACACCACTATTTACACGCAAAGTGTAAGTGCCAGAAGTCAGGGCAGTACTTGTAGTAACACGCAATTGCGTGGAATCATTAGCATCAATAGTCGCTCCACCAAGTGTAGGGTTAGAAACTACCACACCGTTAGCATTGATCAGGCTGAAAGCACCTGCAAGGCCAGTAGAAGTAACATCTTCACTAAACTTGATAACAACTTCGCCAGCAGCAATTTTGCTAGTGTCATAAGATGCAGATTGAACTACAGGAGCTACTACGTCTTTAGTCAACGAAACAGAATGACTTGTAGTTGTTTTAGCATTACCCAGAGTGTCTTGAATAGCATCTGTAAGGATCAACGTTCCAGTGAAAGTACCGCTGGAGTTGAATGGTACAGTTCCAATCTCGATAGAAAGAGTTTTGCCGTCAACAGTAGAGTTCAATACTGTCTGAGCATTACCGTTACCATCAAGAAGCTTAACTGCGCCAGTAACTGGAGCTGCAACATTCTTGTCAAATACAACTTTGATCAAGTTATCGCGAGCTGCTGTTACGCTTTGAACTACTGGAGCTACTACGTCAGAGGACACTGCCACGGACAAAGCAGTCGGATTTGGAGCCAGGAAGTTTCCAGCGAAATCTTTGAAGTTCAATGCGCTAATTTCGTAGGATTTTCCAGCATCCAGAGTTTGACCAGTTGATACTTTAATTGTTGTAGGAGTGGAACCAGCTTCGGATTTTGCAGCAACGCCACCTACATATACGATTGCGCCAGTTGGGTCAACTGGTTCAGAGAAAGTAAGAGTAACAACATTTGTTGTTGTCTTAGCTGTTGCACTTGCAGCAGTCAATACTGGAGCCACAGAATCACTGGAAGTCAAAGTTGCTGTATAATCAGCAACTGTTGCAGCAGACGTATCTTTCACGCCAGTCACAGTAAATTTGAATGGAGTTCCAGCAGTGATTCCACCCAGGCTGGAGTTCAAAGCAGCTGGAGTTGTGATTGTCACAGTTCTCTTATCAGCGCCCAATTCAATAACAGTACCGTTTGTTCCTTTGGCAGGAATAGCTTCAGCTTTAGCCATTCCATTGGTTTGGTAAGTATAGTTAGTTACTGTTTTTGCTGAATCTTCATTTACAGTTCTGTTGAATACTACTTGGATTTGCTTAGCATTCAGAACAGTTACAGATTTAACTTGCGGAGCAGTCAATGTAACTGTGTATTTGTAGGAGTAACCGTTGTAAGTGAAGCTTACTTCAGTTGCTTTGTCAGCTACAAGAGCAGTAGTCAATTTGATTTCGGCAGTTTTACCGTCAACAAATGTTACGCTCAAAGTTGTAGCATCCAAAACTTCTACAGTTTTGATTGCTGGCTGTTGAGTCAAGTTGCTAACTGCATAAGCTGCTTCTACTACCAAAGAGCGAGTAGCGTTAGCTTTGAAGTTAGTGCCTTGAGCAACAAGACCTTTATTGATAACTGCTTGAGCATAGCCCTTAGCCCATGCGGATGCAGAGTTATCAGTTGTAGCTGGAGTTTCAAGTTTCAGAGCGCGGAACAATACAGCCGCTACTTCTTCAACTGTTACTTTACCGTTGTAGTCGAAGATACCTTTAACAGTATCTTTACCTTGCATCAATTGAGCTGCAGTAGCAGCTTCGATGTAAGGAACTGCCCAGTTCTTAGCTGTGTAACCTTTGTCTTTGTAAGACAATTTGCCAGTTACTTCAGTAAGATTGAACAGCTTAGTAACGATCTTAGCGAACTCAGCACGAGTCAGATCTTTTTCAAGGTGAGCTTGACCGTCTGGATATCCGTTAAGGATACCTTTAGCTGCCAAAGCATCAAATTTTGCTTGTGGAGTTGTTGCAGTTTCACCAAACGCTACAGAGGCAAACATCGAGAATGCCATTGCTGTAGATAATGCTACGGATAAAATTTTCTTCATAACCTTTTTTTCTCCTCCTTGGACGTTCATGAACTGAGAATTTTCTTTAGTTGGGTAGCTCATGTCACTCATTAGCCGATGCACCCCCTTTCCCGAGTTGAGCATATTAAGTATAAATAATGTCTGTGACGGGTATCACAGAAACTTGTAAACAAATTTAAGGCATGACAATAGTAGATTCCTAATTCTACCTAAGTATTATACAATGTGCCTCAAGTCACGTAAAGCTAATTTTTCCATTCGGCAATGTTCTTTAGCTCCGAAAGCTGTTTAACATGTACCTTGTGTAAATGACTCTACACCTTAAACGCAAAAGTTTTGAGAAAGTTGCGCATTATTCAAAAAATAATTTCAAATTTTGACCTGAGCTTGTTCCAATAGAAGATACATATGTATGTTCTACTAACTATTGTTAATGTTGGGCGGCTACGGAAAACAGTATAGCATAGAGGCTTTAAAAACGTCATTAGCAATATTTGTTAGCAAATAAAAATCATTCGTTTTCAATAGCCCATTAAGCCGCCTCTAAGGGCAAAACAAAAAGCACCGTCTCCGGCGCTTTTTTCTATAGCTATGGACTAACGGATCTTCATCGAAAGTTGGATCAATTCCTGACGTTTCTCCGGACTGGAATTTACATTCTCATACATGGCATCTATTGCCCCGCGATTCTCACGGTAGCTCTTCTCGTGCTTGATTGTGGCATGAGACCACTCAATCAAAGCGTTCTCGGCAATCACAAGATCATTGTACGCGTCATGGAACCCTGTAGCTTGTACAAGCTCTTCCATAAGCTCCTGTGTAATTTCCTGCAGCGCCCGTTTTGCGGCAATCTCCTTCTCCATAACCTTTGCTCTATTCTCAAACGAATTTTTGGCTTTCATGTAATCCAGCTGTGCTTTTGATAAAATCGGCTTCATCGATGGCTTTCACCTTTCAGAAAATAATATTTTCTAAGTTATTGTAACTTAAAACGGTGCAGAATACAAAGTTAATGTCAGCGGTATGTAATTTTATTACAAAAGAACAGGTCCGCGAACAGTTTTCGCGGACCTGCTGTACTATTGCAGCATTAGTTGAAGTTTTTCGGGAAGATGCTTGTGCTCTTCTGTAAGAGCGCTACGGCAATTTTCCCCGCTTCCGCTCTAGTCAGCTTGCCCTTTGGATTGAAATTATATACAGGCTTGGTTTGGCCAGCCATTGTTACCGCGCTGCCTTCCATGATCTTGGCTTTAGATACTGCCTCGATGGCCGGTCTCGAATAGAAGTCCATGCTGCCTGAATCGACAAATGACTTGCTAAGACTGGTTAGCAGCTTGGCATCGTTCAAGGACATTTTAAGCTTCAGCGCTCTTGCGATCATTACCGCACCCTGCTCTCTGGTCAGCGGCTGGTCTGGGCCGAAGAATCCGTCACTTAAGCCCGTAATAATCCCTGCTCTTGCAGCTGTCTCAATATGTTTGAAATCCCATGTGGTTGAAACTGCCTCCGGTACGATATCAAAGAAGGTTTGCTGGCTGTTATTATAGTTCAACGGAATATTCAGCCCTTTGACCAGCAGAGTAGCGAATTCACCACGTGTTGTCGTATCATCCGCTCCAAATTGGTCAAAGCGCAGATTCTCCATAATTCCTTTGGAATAAAGTCCATTAAGAATATTTCTTGCCCAAGGATGATTGGTGATGTCTGAATACCCACGGCGCAGCTTCATTACCGTGTAGTAACCAAATTGATCAAATGGCACTGTAATTGTATGTTTCTTCGTATCAACCTCACCGCCGATGTTCTCCCACTGTCCGGAATCTGTATAACGGAACACTGTAATTGAAGTACCCACCTCATCTACAATGTTCGGATTGAACGTTAGTGTGAGTTCTCCCCGCTGAGAAGGAACGATTTTACGTTCAGCCTCGATTTGTGTAAAGTTACCTTCTATTGAGTATGGCGCAATACCATTGGTAGCCGGCTTATAAAGAGCATCGCCTTTAATGCCTTTTTCTCCAAGTCCACCGCTGAGCCAATAAATATCAGATACCCGGGAGAAATTATTAGTTTCCACTGTTGAGTTGAACCGCAATACCAAGTCAGAAGGTATCAATAATGTGCTAAGGCCTCCTGGTGTTCGGGCATCAGCATCTACGTTAATCGTATTTCCATAATCATTTTTGCGTTCAACGACACCATCTACTGGGTCTGCAATACCAAACAGCAGCTTGGTATCTGGATAGTACTTAGCCGCCCCTGAAGTGGTATAGCCTTTCATTAAGGTTCCTTTCGGGAACGACAACTCCAGAGTCTTGTTGAATACGCTATATTTAGCTGCTACCTTCTCAGCCATGAACTGCGTGTCTATTTGTACTGCACTTGCGTAATACACGTTAATTGTATCATTTAAAGTTGAACCGGCACGCACAATTTGAATTTTGATTGCTGTAGCCTTATCCGGCTTCAATCCCACATAATCCAGAGTGAATCTGTTCGGCAAATCTGAGCGCTTTACAGCTTCAAACTTATCGATCATGACTTTAGTTGCACCTTCAGCCTCAATATCAAAACGGACAAAGTTTTTGTTGACGACAATCTGTGTTCCAACCGTTGCTACCGGAGACAGGATGCGGTATGCGGAAACTTGCCGTTCCACTTCCATACGTTGATTAGTACGCGCACCGGTTTCATTGATCAGCTCCAGATTATAGACGATACTGCCAGCAGTTTCGGCTGGAATGTCCATGATCCGCAGAATGAAATCCTTGCTGCTGCCAACGAAATCATAGTAGTATGTTTTTCCTTTAAAATCAAACGGCAGCGGCCCCTGCTTATCAGACGTACTACCTAGTAGTTTATTATCTAGGGAAAGAAACAGCTCCGAGCCCTGATATAGGTTCAGCTTGGTTGCCGCTCCACCTCTTAGGACGATATCATAGCTGGTTTGACTTGTAATAAACTTTTCGTCCTTATACGTGAATTCTGAAGTCAACCCTAGGATATCGTTCAATTCTTTTTCGGTGTAATCCTTAATGTTCGTATGAGTCAGTGAAGCTCTACCTTTGGATACTTTAGGATGAAATTGCGACAGGTTGGAAACATTGGTATCTACGATATAAATCTTCAGCTCTTTGCGTATTTCTCTCTTGTTCCCCACATTATCCATAGAGGTCCCGGTAAATACAATCTTGTTTTCCCCGTACACCAGTGGTCCATCTGCTTTTATTAGCAAGTCAAAGGAAAATATTGGATTGCTAGTCGGATCAAAGTCAGTTCCCCCAATCGCCGGAGTCAACTTGTTATTCGAAATTCCGTTAACGAAAAATTGTGCATTACTAATATTTTCAAATCCGATGTACTCACCCGAAATTTTCAAAATATTAGAAGCATTCGCTGAACTAAACGTATAGGTCTGACCATCGTTCAAGTTGGCTACATAAATATAGTTTTTGGAGACATAAGCAATGTCTGCATTGTAGAAGGATTGCGATCCTGAATATTGGAATTTCACCTTCTGTTGTCCATTGGAGAACCCAATAACCTTATATACAGCCTCATTAGGTGCCAGCCCTGTGACACTAGTTTGTTTCTCCAAATTAAGTGCAGCACCCAAAGGCAGGTAGGAAGCTACCAGATCTTTTGTTGGTACAGCACTCGACTTGACCAGAATGTAAAAATTAGGTTTCTCAACCTGTGCACCATTTAAAGCCAGCTTGGAAAGTGCTGTACTGGCAACAGCCTCACCATTATATCCGGACAAATAGTACATATCCGTAATAACAGTCTCGCCTGGTAAATATTTATAGGATTCTTTTACCGACGTATTATAGGTCCCGTACTTGATTCCCACAGTTACAGTGGATGTTCCTGCAGTAAGTGTAAACGGAGCAGTGGCCTGAAAGGTAACCAGACGGTACTGAGGGGTTACACCATCTGGGGCCGGTATAATAATTTCTTTTTGTGGTGATGTACCAGAACCTAAATTCACTCCACCATCAGCTTCGATTGTATAAGAGTCGAGCACATTGACCGGAACCACTGTGTCATTAATCTTCACTTCATGATCATCTTCAAAGGACTTGGTACTCGCATTATAAGGCAAAAGCACTTGCCCAATAATATTGGCAGTGGTGTCTGGTGCTGTCAGTGTAGGAACGTTATCAAGTATATTATAAGCCATGTCTTTAGCGCTTGCTGTTTTGCCGTGTAGGATTCTCAAATCAGTAAATGGCTTATTGGTATCAAAATAATACACCGAACGTTTGATTGAAATCGAGTCAGCTGCATTCTGCACTACAATGTCCAGTGTATTCTCTCCAGACTTGAGTGTTAGCGCCGGGGTGAAGAAGGTTCCATCCTCAAGCAGAGAGGTCTGCATGGAAGAGCCACCGTTCAGGGACACGCCTACCTTTGTAGCATTCGTTACTTTACCCTGGAGTGTAATCTGCTGGTTCGGCACAACAACCTTAGTACCCTCATTCAGGTTAATGGCAGTAGGACCGCCTCCAAGCACCTGAAGGGACGAGATAAAAGGAACCTTATCATAAAGAACATAAAATGATTCAGAGCGTTGCAAGGAGCCTTGCATCCCTGAGAAAGTGATTTTATTAAAACCTGTAAACAATGTGAGTCCGCTTGCGATAAACCGGTTATCCGGATTTGTGGTGTCGGTGGTTACCGCACCAGTTGTGGTATGTGTTTCATCGGTCACCCATTTACCCCCACTCTGGGTCATCTGCTGTACAGTAACTTTCATAGTAGAGGCTGTTACCTGTGCATATGTACCCGTAATAGAAAAATTGGGGGCGTTTGTCTTGTATACAGTGTCTCTTGTAATAGAACCGCTGACTTCCATTTGCAGTGCCGCTGTGTTCCGTAGCGTGAGATCATCCGGACTGAAGTAAGTCGTGGTAGCTGCTGCCGCTATGGGCGTGTATTTGCCTGGAAACATAGAAACGATCAGAGCCGCCAGCAGCAGCCATACGAATGGTCTCTTAAAGCGTAACATGTGTATATCTCTCCTTTGAGTATATATTCTCGTTATTCTTCACTTTTTTCTTTATCGGTCGTTACCACAGAATTTTTTAGAAAAAAAGCAAAAAACTCATCCTGAAAAGGATGAGTTTTGTCAGAGAAGGAAGATAATAGCATGGTGCCTATTGAAGCCTGTTACGATTTGGAACCGCGCTCCGGACTAAGTTTTACTCGCATTCTTAGGAGGAAGTCCAACACAGGACGTTTGGTCTTGCTGATGACTCCAGTGATCTCCGCCCCAATCTGCAGGAAGAAGAGCATCACGCAAATTACCACAAAGGTAACCCAGTTCGCTTCGTTCAGAGACGCAGACGTCTGAATAACAGCCAACACTCCAAAGAAAGCGGCAATACCGTAAATAATCAGCACCGTTTGGCGGTGGCTAAAGCCAAGCTCACGCAGGCAGTGATGCAGATGGCCCTTATCCGGGGCAAAAATCGGTTTCTTCTGCAGCTTCCGCCGAATGATGGCAAAAAAGGTATCCGATAGCGGAACTCCAATAATTAAAAGTGGTGTTATAAACGATACAACTGCAATTTGTTTGAACCCAAGCAGTGCAAGCAGCGCTAAGCAAAAGCCCAAAAATAGCGAGCCAGTGTCGCCCATAAATATTTTGGCAGGATGAAAATTAAAGAACAAAAAGCCTACAATACTGCCCAGCAGCAGCAGACAAAGAAGTGCAACCATAGTGTTGCCCATCAAAAATGCCATTACTGCAATTGTAGCAATCGCTATACCGGACACACCCGCAGCAAGCCCGTCCAACCCGTCAATCAGGTTAACGGCATTCGTAACACCGACAATCCAGAAGATTGTCAGCGGAATGGCAATCCAGCTCTCCAAAGAGGAATACGTATTATGAAATGGAATGTTAACGAAATCAACAGTAATTCCAAACCCGAAAACAACGATACAGGCCGCAGCAATCTGGCCCAGCAATTTCACCTTTGCCGAAAGCTCGAACCGGTCATCCAGCCCGCCGATAAGAACGATCAGTCCGCCGCCTGACAGCAGCGCTTTGATGAAATTAGCCTCTCGCGTAGTAAACTCGTAAGGAATGATCGGCAATACGGCAAGCAGGCCGAGCACAAACGCCAGAAAAATACCTAATCCGCCAAGGCGGGGCATAATTTTAGTATGCACTTTACGGGCATTCGGCACATCTGTTGCACCAATCTTGATAGCGAATTTCTTCACCACTGGTGTCAAAAGCAGTGCAAGTCCCATGCACACAATAAATCCGGCGATGTATATGATAAGCATTTGATCAGTCGACCCCCATTTCTCTACCGCATTGAATTATACGCTGAAGTAAAAACAAATTCCAATTCCGTTTTTAGGCTGCTGAAGGGATTTTCACGGTAAATATCCGTATTTCGCTAAGCTTTTGTCACTTTATCTTTCTCACGCAGCACTTTTACTGCGAATTTCGGCAGCGCAAGCATTCTTTTGTACCGGGTAGGTTCCTTGAGAAGACGGTATAACCACTCTGCACGGAGTTTTTGGAAGGCTTTTGGAGCCCGGCGGCTCTTGCCCGAGATTACATCAAAGCTTCCGCCAACGCCCATCATAACCGGGATGTTCAGCCGGGATTTATATTTGGCAATCCAAGGCTCCTGGCTATCAGCTCCTCTGGCAACAAAGAGCAGATCAGGCTGAGCCTGAATAATCTTATTCAAGATTTCTTCATCCGCTTCCGGTCCAAAAAATCCGTCATGATACCCTGCAATGGTGATACCAGGATATTGGGCTTGCAGCCGGGCGGCCGTCTCACGGACCACTTCAGGTGTTGAACCCAGCAGATATACCTTCCAGTTATAGCTTTCGCCTTGGTGCAGCAATTCATGTAAAAGATCAAAGCCTGCTACACGTTCAGCCACAGGATCGTGGCAATACTCTGCTGCCCATACAACCCCTGTTCCATCCGGCACCACCAGCTCCGCCGACTTCATAATTTCCATATAAGCGGGGTTATCCAGAGCGGTCATAACCATAATCGGGTTGGCTGTAATCACCTGATGCGGCTCACGGTTTTTTACCGCTTCCGTCAAATAGGAGACAGTGGCCTTCATATCAACTTTGGATACCCGGATGCCAAAGATTGGCACAGTGGGTACCCTACTATCTGCTTTCACTTATCAATCACCCTTTACGGCGGAAATATTCAATAATCTGGCGGGACGGAGCCTCAGCCTGCTCAGCCAAAGAAGCAATCTGCGGCTCCCGCTTACGCTTCCATTCCTCACCTGACTCCAAAAGCTGAACCACCTCGGCGGCAACTCTATTGCTGTCCAGAGCAGCAGTTGTACCGATAGGCTGGCAGCCAACCCTCTCCAGAAAATGGTCAATCTTCGGGTCATAAGAAATGCCAATGAGGGGAACTCGTCTTCCTGCGGCATAGATCAGGCTATGCAGGCGCATCCCAATCAATACATCACATTGTCCCACCTCACGGAGCATCTGCTGCGGATGAAGAGCATCCTCACAGATACTGAGTGTTCCACCTAGCCCGGATATTTCCTTCTCCAGCTTCAGCATCATATAGCGGGAGGCTTCATTATCTGAAGGATGGTGGAAAGGCAGAAACCGCAGATGAAGCGGCGACTGTGCACAGGCCTTCAGCAAGCCTTCAGCCAAAGCATCCAGTTCCTTGCGGGACTGTTCCCAGAAACGCACTGATATTCCGACAGTTTGCTGAGCCTGGATTTCCAGGTCAGTTGTCCGGCTGGAAACCCCGCTGTCTTCCGGCAGATTCAAGCCCATAACCGGATCGGGAACAACTTCAATCTGGTTTCCGCTTAATCCCATAGTTTGCAGCAGCTGGCGGGACTGCTCGTCCCGCACAGATA
Source organism: Paenibacillus sp. BAC0078 (assembly GCF_054483875.1). NCBI lineage: Bacteria > Bacillati > Bacillota > Bacilli > Caryophanales > Paenibacillaceae > Paenibacillus > Paenibacillus sp. BAC0078. Next base: position 93,384 of record NZ_JBTLRW010000011.1, on the reverse strand, counting down.
CATAAGCGCATTTGCGAAACACGGACTTGATCAATGGGTGGAACAGCTTGCGGTTAACCGGCCCTATACCCTGGGCATAGATGAAGGTTGGTTTACCCAGCCATTGGGCAAGCTTGATGATGCCCAGGTAATATGGGATGCTTTTGCTGCCCGTCACATCCTGCAGCAGGCTTCCTCCCCCGCTGATTAGACCGGCGCTGTCCTTGATTGCATTTCGCACCTCGCCGAGCTTCATTCGATGAACGGACTTCACACCGTAAGTTGCAGTTGTCCACTCTGGATCTATGGATAATACAACGGGTTCAATCATTATACCCGCAGCCTGCGAATGCTTCTGCAGTGCGTTCAGAATGGACTGCAGCACCGCCTCATCCCCGCTGTTGCGGAAGCCATAATAACCAGAGATAATTATTTTTTGAGCTGAGGCGACCATCGTCTCCAACATCCTTCCACAAGCTGCCATACACCCACGGCGATGACACCAATGATCAGACCCAGTCCCAGACCCAGCAAGCCGCGAACAAGCGAGATCAGAATCGGTGAATGAATATGTGCAAAGGTATCAATCATCGAAAGCTGGCCAATAACCGCGATAATCATGATAAAAGCTGCATTTCTGTATTTGTAAGCCATAAAAGCTCCCAAGATAAACAGTGGGTGTGCCAATAGGAATTCTTTATTGCGCGGCCGGACTCCGGCGGTATTCTCCAGGAAGGTACGGAATGACATTTCCAGCGAGCTTACATTTCCGCCATTACCGGTACGGCTCAAATAATACATCCCCAAAATCCCCAGGATACCAGCAGCAATTACCCAGGCCAGCGTAATAGGAGTGCGCAGCAGCTTGCCGGTCTTGCTAAAAGCAAACTCTCCACGGTACAAAAGCACATACAGAGCAGTCAGCGCAATCGGCGCCAAGTGAAGCAGACTAACCCCCCGGAACTGATTAAGCACCAGACTGTAGGTGATGTTGTTCAGCAGCGCAATCACAAAAGGTACAGCGCTGAGCGAGATTACCGCTGTCTTGATATACAGCACAAGGCTGTGCGCCAGACGGCGGCGCGGCCCCATAACTGTGTAGGTCAGCGAGTTGCCACGCACCGGCGGCCCCATTTCATTAATTTTCCGGACCGCCAGCACGGTAGCAACAGTAGGCGCACTAATGGCCACAGCAAGCGCCAAGGCCTGCTCGAAAAGCGCTGGCTTAACCAGCATCAGCCCCGCACTACCTACAAGACCAAGCGCCAAGGCCGGCAGAGTAAGCAGCGGAATGAAATAAGAAACAAGCAAGGCTACCATAGCGACAGCGCCAATAACGGCAACCAGCTTGAAGTACCTTTGATAAGAAGAATCCACTACATCAAACGCGGTGGCTTGTCCTAAGGTGAATCCGTTATCCTTAATCTTGTCGACTGCTCCGCCAGGCTCGCTCAGACTGGTTACAAGGTTATCCAGAGTATCGGTAATCTGTGCCTTGGTGGTGTCCCGCGACGGAATTGTATTGAGATAAATCATGCGGATATTGCGGTCCTTGGTAGCAAGTGCAAAGCGGTCAGCTATCGTTTCCGGAGATAAGCCGGAGTCGCCTTCGCTGAGCGAGTATAGCCTTGCTACATTATAATCCAGTTGATAGGCCAATTTATTGAAGCCTTTTTGCTGTACTTTAATATTCTCAATCGTAGCAATACCAATCCCGCGATCTTTTAGAAGCTTGGCAAATGCGGTGATGCTGCCTTGATCGGCGTCATCATTAAATCCTTTAACGGACTCGCCTTCAAAAAGAATACGTTTGACTCCCAGCTCTTCATAGCGGTCGAGAAGCTTGGTAACCGCAGCCTCATTATATGGCAATGAGTCCACAAGACGGGGCACGATGCTAAAGCCTTTACCATGCAGCATATCCAGCGTGAACGGGTCCGGCTGCAGCGGCTTCAGTGTGGCATCCTCCAGCGGAGTTTTTACAATAAGCCCCTGCTGCCCGCGGAAGCTCCAGTCTTCCGTTGCAATTCCCAGGCTGCTGAAGGCATCTCGGATTATCGGTGCAAGCACCTCGTTATTTTTCGGACTGGTAAAAAGAATATACGTATAATTCTCGTTCTCTGGAATCACAGAATCCGTCAGGTTGGCGATATCAGTCGCTCCCCACATCATCAACCGGCGGGCTTTGCGGTAATCATCCAGTGTGTTCTCATAAATCGCCATGCTCTGCACACCGGCAGCCTTTAACCGGTCAAGCTGCTGGGAGATGTAATCCTGCGGATTCGCCCGGTAGCTTGCTGCATCCACCAGGTCACGGTAGTCAAAAACAAATTCAATCGTTTTGGAAGATTTCTCCGTTTGCAGACGATCATAGACAACCGGCAATGCGGCAATAACACCGATCACCACAATAATCCACAACCACTTCCGCGAAGCTATATTCCAACGTTGCCATTTCTGCTGCACCCAAAAGTACCTCCTCTATTACTTCAGCTTGCTGACTCAAGAAGAAACGGATGCACGTCCTAATAAGAGACTGTATCCGTTTCTTCTTGAAGCCTAATAACTTGTATTATTTCCCGTCAACACGTGCCATAACCTGCTGTGTGAGCGCTGTAACCTTGTCTTTGGCATTCTGGAGGGATTCTCCGCGCACCGCAAAATACACCTTGATTTTTGGCTCTGTACCCGATGGGCGGAGGCAGAACCATGATCCGTCAGACAGCAAATATTTCAGCACATTCTCCTTAGGCAGACCGTTTAGCCCAAGCGAATAATCCAGAATCTCGCTCACAGCGGCTCCGGCAATCTCCTGCGGAGGGTTGCTGCGCCAATCACTCATGATCCCCTGAATTTGCGCCACGCCATCTTTCCCCTTCAGAGTACGTGATTCCAGGCTTTCCAGGAAATAGCCGAATTGCTCGTACAGCTCCTGAAGCACATCATACAGCGTTTTGCCCTGTGCTTTGTAGTAAGCTCCCGCTTCGGCGATCAACATGGAAGCAAGCACGGCATCCTTGTCACGGGCATAATTACCGGCAAGGTAACCATAGCTCTCTTCATAGCCGAACAGATACGTATATTCACCGGACTGCTGGAATTGGGTCATTTTCTCCCCGATATATTTGAAGCCAGTCAATGTATTAAATACAGTGGCGCCATAATGCTCTGCTACAGCCGCCCCCATTTCGCTTGTCACAATGGTTTTGACGACAGCTCCGTTGCTTGGCAGCTTGCCCTGTTCCTGCAGACGGCTCAGGTAGTAATGAATCATTAGCGCGCCGGATTGATTGCCGGACAGCACAACGAACTTGCCCTCATTATCGCGCACAACAGCGCCCATGCGGTCTGCGTCAGGGTCTGTACCAATCAGCAGATCAGCACCCAGCTCCTCCCCAAGCTTCATTGCGATGGTAAAAGCTTCACGCTCTTCGGGATTCGGCGATTTCACGGTGGAGAATTCAGAATCCGGCAGCTCCTGCTGCGGCACTACATGAACATGAGTGAACCCAATTTTCTTAAGCACACTGCGGACCGGCAAATTTCCTGTCCCGTGCAGCGGTGTATAGACAATTTTGAAATCACGGCCGAGGGTAGAAACGATCTCCTCACGTCCGACACTGACAGCAGCCACAGTATCTGTAAAAGCTTCATCCTCTTTATCGCCCAGCCAATGCAGCAGTCCCTGAGCCTCTGCTTCTTCACGGGAAATACGCTTCACGCCATTGAAGGAATCAACCTCCAAGATGTGGGAGATCACCTTCTCCGCTTCATGCGGAACCAGTTGTCCACCCTCGGAATTATATACTTTGTAGCCGTTATACTCAGGAGGATTATGGCTTGCGGTTATAACCACGCCGCCCGTAGCCTTCAGGTGACGGACCGTAAAGGACAACTGCGGAGTAGAACGCAAGGAGTGGAACAAATGAGCCTCAATACCGTTTCCGGCTAATACCAATGCAGCCTCAAGCGTGAATTCCGGTGAAAACCGGCGGGAGTCATGGGCGATTACAACAGAAGGTCTGCCTTCTCCCTTATGCTGCTCAAGAATGTAATTGGCGAACCCTTGAGTCGCTCTGCCTACCGTATACCGGTTGATCCGGTTGCTGCCCGCACCGATAATCCCGCGCAGACCACCTGTACCGAACTCCAAATCTCTGTAGAACCGTTCTTCCAGCTCCTGCGGCTCATTTGCAAGAAGTTTCAGCTCCGCCTTTGTGTTCTCGTCAACGGAAGGGTCCTGCAGCCAGCGTGACAGCGTTTCTGCGGCTTTTGGGCTTAATTGAGTCATATCAAAATCTCTCCTTCTCCATGTATGATATATGATTGTATAACAGGTGCTAGCTGAGCGCGAACATAATTTCACCGGAGGCTACAACCTTACCGTCTACCTTGGCGGTAGCTTGGCCTTTTCCAATGCTGCCCTTAAGCCGGGTAATCTCCACTTCAAGCACAAGCGTATCCCCCGGAACAACCTGACCCCGGAAACGGAATCCGTCCAGTCCAGCCAGGAACCCAATCTTTCCTCTGTTGGCTTCCACACCAAGAATAGCCACAGCTCCAACCTGAGCCAGCGCTTCGGTGATCAGTACGCCGGGCATCACCGGAAAACCTGGAAAATGACCGGCAAAAAAAGGTTCATTCACCGTTACATTTTTGATGCCAACAGCCCGTTTTCCCATTTCTATTTCGGTAATTTTGTCCACCAGCAGAAATGGATGCCGATGGGGGATTATTTCTTGAATTTCATTGATATTTAGCATTTGTGGCAAAGCTCCTTTCGGATGTAACCGCGTCTTGTACAATCTGCCGGTGCTGCATTTCTGCGTTAATCTCTGCTGCCCTGCATAAATATGGACAGCTTCGGCAAAAACTATAATTATCCTTCACCACCTGCAGCAGTGGAGGTTGAGATAAGGGGCTTTCTCCACCGCACACGGCAATATGGCGGAGAGGGCCCTTTTTGCTCTCAGGGGCCTCCATCATTATACATTTTCCAGTATAAAAAAGAAAACTCCCCTGTACAACAAGGGAGTTAATGAACTTACTGCATATTATGGTGAAAACACCAAATCGTAGACATGCTTCCAGGTACTCCACTCAAGCACATCACTGAATTCTTTTTTGCCCAATACTACATAACCGACCACGAGGCCGCTTGATAGCGCAGCAACAAGCAGCAAAGGAATCAGAAACCACTGAACAATGGTCCATTTGGCGATTCCGCGGCGCCTTACAGGCTGCTGCTGTTCTTCTTCCGGTTTGTTGCTGTTCTGACGAACCATTCCTTCACCTACCCGCGCAAGTTATTAGCCAGGCCAAGCATCTGATCACTGGAGGAAAGCGCCCGGGCAGCGAGCTGATAGTTGCGCTGAAGCTGCAGCATTTCCGTTATTTCACTGCCTAAATCCACGTTAGACCGCTCCAGATATCCGGAACGCACACCTATATTCGAAGCCGTACCCGCCGCTCTTTGCACAAAGGCCTGCTGAGCCGTGACTCCCTCAGGAAGCACATAAAAATTACCATCTACAGCCTGCAAAGTACTCTTGCTGGTTGGCTCTACAATCATTAGGGTGCCTGCTACCCGGACCGGCGCATTCTCACTCGTCTTGGTCAGTACCCGGCCCCGTTCATCAATCGCGGCACTTACATTATTCGGTACCGTCACGGGATTGCCCTGCGTATTCAGCACAGGATTGCCTGAGTAGTCCACCAGCATCATAGTGTTAGGAGTGTTAGTATCTGGAACAAAGTGAAAGTCCCCTTGCCGTGTATAGGCAGTAGCTCCGTTCACCTGAACCCCAAACAATCCATTGCCCTGAATGGCCAGATCCGTTGGGTTGCCTGTTTCCTTAAGCGTACCTTGCTCCCAATCGTTGGTAACCTTGGACACACGAACACCAAAGCCCATATTAAAACCGAGCGGCATGCTCCGGCCAGGCTGATCATATTCCTTGGACTGCTGCTGAACACGGGTTAGCGCATCCTCGAAGGAGCCTTCCTTTCTCTTATAGCCGCTTGTATCCATATTGGCGATATTATCAGCGATAATATCCAAACGCTGCTGGAGGCTGGACATTGAGACGGCTGCACCGATTGCTGAGTTATTCACGGGTTACTCCTCCTGTCCTATACTCTTCCGACTTCATTAACAGTCTTCTGCAAAGTACTGTCATAGAACTGAATCACTTTTTGATTCGCTTCATACGCCCGGTATGCTGCATTCAAATCCACAGTTACCTGCGTGACATCAACGTTGGAGCTTTCCAGAAAACGCTGGCGCACCTGCAGGTTATCCGTTGCGTTAGAGTAGCGGATACCCGCAGCCTGGACATCATCGGCATGGAAGACGCCGTTCCCGTCACGTATCAGCTCCTGCGGTTTTGTAATCACGCTGACACCAATCTTTGTCCCTGAGGGGCGACCGGTCTGCGGATCAATCAGATTGCCCTGTTCGTCCACTTTAAGGTTGTCCTGCGATCCTGTCAAGACCAGAGGTCTGCCGTTGCTGTCCAGAACCTTGAAGCCGCCTGCACTAAGCACCTCTCCATTCGGGCTCACAGTGAAGCTGCCGTTCCGAGTGTATAAATTGTTCCCGTCGTTATCCTGAACCGTAAAGAAGGCCTGAGGACGGTAAATAACTTCGCCTTCAGGAGTTACATATTTGCCAGAGCCGTCAAAAACAATATTCCGGCCAGTTGCCGGATCTGTGACCTGCAGGTCCGTAGAGAGTGCAAAATCAGTGGTCTTGCCGCTTTCGATAATATCTCCTTGCAAATACTGAGAGATGGACTGTTCGGCAAATACCCCTGTATTCAGGTGGCCAACAGGCTTGATGGTGCCATTGCTCATGGCGGAGATGAGCACATCGGGAAATGCATGGCTGACGCTGTCAACCTGCTTGTACCCCGTTGTTTTCAAATTTGCAATGTTCTGTGTCGCCGTATCATGTCTGCGCTGCTGTGTAACCATTCCGGCAGCGGCCGTATATAATCCTCTAAGCATGAGGGCAATTCCCCTTCCTGAGTCTGCTATTATCTTATATTATCGGCAGCCTAGAACTTTTTCTTAACGACTTTGTCCAAATGATCCAGCATTATTCCCGTTCCCTTGACGACACAGTGCATCGGGTCCTCTGCGACCCAGACCGGAACATGCAGTTGTTCGGAGAGCAGCTCGTCCAGCCCGTTCAGTAGTGCCCCACCGCCGGTCAAAACAACCCCGCGGTCAATAATGTCCGCCGACAGCTCCGGCGGTGTGCGCTCCAGCACCGATTTGGCGGCAGCAACGATGGAGGAAACCGGGTCCCACAGCGCTTCCTTCACTTCGGCAGAAGAAATGCTCAGCGTCTGGGGAAGTCCGCTAACCATATCACGCCCGCGAATATCCATTTCGGCTTTCATGCCGCCTGGACGGACGGAGCCGATCGTAACTTTAATGTCCTCTGCTGTACGTTCACCGATTAACAGCTTATATTTCTGTTTAATATATCTTAAAATGGCCTCGTCGAACTTGTCCCCTGCGACTTTGATCGAGGAGGCGGTAACGACGTCGCCCATGGAGAGCACGGCTACATCCGTCGTTCCGCCGCCAATATCGACGACCATATTTCCACTCGGCTGATAAATGTCCATACCCGCGCCGATTGCTGCGGCTTTGGGTTCTTCTTCCATAAAGACTTCCTTAGCCCCGCTGCGTTCAGCCGCTTCCCGGATTGATTTCTGTTCAACGGAAGTTATATTCGTGGGGGCACAGATCAGAATGCGGGGCCTTGCGTACCAGGTACGTCCGCCAACACTGTCAATAAAATACTTCAGCATCGTTTCCGTAATTGCAAAATCAGCTATAACTCCATCCCGGAGAGGACGGATTGTAGTAATATTTCCCGGCGTGCGTCCAACCATGCGGCGCGCCTGTTCACCTACCGCAAGGACCTTCTTCGTATCACTTTCAAGCGTGACCACGGAAGGTTCATCCAGAACGACTCCCCTTCCCTTGACATGAATGAGCACATTGGCCGTGCCAAGATCAATTCCGATATCCTTGCTAAGCATAATGAAAGAGCCCCCAAAGTGTTATTTTAAAATATAAGAAAATTCTTCTTGGATGAGAAAAATAGTTAGTTAGTCCCAAATTTAAAAATACCATACTTTAGGGGAATTATACAATGTAATAAACCTGAATTATTCCTCAAATTTCCGAAAATCTCATGGCTTTGACGCTACGGCCACCTCACGCTTTTTTCCCGTCGTTTTCTTATATTTAATTTTTGTAGCTTCTCCCCCCCGAAGATGACGGATTGACTTGTGATATTCAAGAATGTGCTTCACCTGATCAGCCAGATCAGGGTTGATCTCCGGCAAACGCTCGGTTAAATCCTTATGCACCGTGCTCTTTGAAACGCCAAATTCTTTGGCTATGGTCCGGACCGTGTGCCTGGTTTCCACGATGCAGCGTCCGATTTTGATCGTACGTTCCTTGATGTAATCGTGCACGCTCCCGCCTCCCAACTGTGGATAGTTTGGTACATTATATGAGGGGCGGGCCTATATATTCGCGCTTTCAGGACGTGACAAGCTTCGAAAGGCTCATTTTATTTAGTGGACAACCGTGAACAAGCCTTCCGTGGGAAGAGGAGGAAACTGATGCTTTCTTATATTTGAACAAAAAAAGGAGGCTGTACAGCCTCCCAATGAAAGTTAATCTTAACGCTTCGGCAGCAAATCCGAAGGATTGACTACCTTGCCATCCTCGTACACTTCAAAGTGCACATGATTGCCAAGATTTTTCTCAATTTCACTTCGGCCGGCGGTTGCCAGCAAGTCGCCTTGCTTCACTTCATCATTTTGCTTGACTTTGGTGTCGCCGAGACTTTGGTACACAGTCTTCAGATTGCCGGGGCTTGTGACCTCTACAACCTTGCCGAACACTGCAACATCCTCAACTCTGGTAACTTTGCCGCTGAGCGCGGCCTTGACGTCAAACGACTGATTATCCTCACGGGCGATGTCGATACCGGCATTCGGCACGAAGGTGTCATTATACTGCACCATAGCTGCCACATGATTCTCTTCGGTCCCTTTCTCATCATAGAACGGCTTAACCACTTCTACTTCACCTGGATTTGCTACAGGCCAGGCCATGCTTTCAGCCGAAGCAACCACTTCGAGTGCCGCAGGGTCATCCTTGGCTGTACCGGCTTCATTGCCGGAGCTTGCGGAGTCCTGTGAAACGACGGCGGCGGTGTCTTGCTTCAGCGGCTTCTGGCCGGCGTCCTGATAGACCCACACCAAGGTTAGTATAATTGCCGCTGCCGCCGTGTAGACTGCCGGGAATACCCAGCGTTTGGATAACATTCTGTTCCATGAAGAAGGCTTTGCGCCTGAATCTCCCTGCTTATTTTTGAGAGATTCATCATGGGTTGTTTTGTTTTTGTCTTGTTCATTCATATGCTTATCACCTCAGTAACCAGTGTTACCGGGCGCTTCGCTTTTATACGTATCTTGCAAGTTATTTTTTCAGAAGAGTTGAGACTTGGTTAAAAGAGATGCCGCTGTAATAGTGTTTGAGAATTTGTGTAGCGGTTCTTCCCTCCATGGCCATGCCGTTGGCTCCCCACTGGCTCATGCCAACCCCATGCCCGTTGCCGTAGGTGGTAATCAGAACTTTGCCGCCCTGCCGCTTCCAGGTGAACTGGCTGGAGCGAAGCCCCAGCTTCTCGCGTACCTCCCGTCCCGTAAAGACGGTGCCTCCGATGGAGATTTCCTTGACCCGGTGTCCGGCTGTGAGAGACAGCACCTCAGCAGGCAGGGCTGAAGAGGAAGAGACCGGCTTCACTAAGGAAGAGACTGCCGGATCTCTCGAAACGGGGAGGGCTGTGTCTGCAAGCCCCAGCTTCTTCATCAGTTCTGAGGTCGTGAATGTATATGTCGCCGCCAGATTAGGCGTAATCTCCTTATCCCACGGGCTGGCGACGCTGCGCAGATAAGGCACAGATGCATTCCAGTAGTCTTCTGAATTCTCTGTATACCCTCCGCTTGAGGCGAAAAAGGAAGCCGTGATCGGCTGGCCCCGATAGGTCATGATGACACCGCGCGTCTCCAGGACCGCGCGGCGGAGTTTGTCCAGCCCGGCGTGCTTGCCGCCGCGCTTCCAGTCCCGATCCAGCGCGGCCTTGGATATGTAAGCCTGGTGGCTTACCGTATCCGTCACATCCGCGCCCGGAACGGGCACGCCGCTTCTGTCGCCGGCCAGCAGGCGGCGGACAATAAAGGTGCGGGCCGCAACGGCCTGGGCTTTGAGCGCTTCGAGCTCAAAGTCAGCCGGCATCTCGGCCGCCACCACGCCGCTGACGTAGTCCTCCAGCGACAGCGTCTCTATTTGTCCGCTGCGCGACAAATAGACGGAGACCCTCGGCTGCGGGGCGTCCTCCGCAGCCGTTCCCGGCGGCGCCGGGGAGGCCGTGGCCTGCGGCACGGCCGGGGGCGCCGGTTGTCCCCCGCGCAGCGGGACAACCAGCAGCGGCAGCAGCAGCCCCGCCAGGAGGGGCGCTGCGAGCCAGGCGGCGGGCGCAAGCCGCCTGAGCCGGGGCGAAACGCGCTGCGCGCGCGCAGCGCGGCGTCGCGGGTTCATGATACGCCGCAGCAGATAGCGAAACTCTTTCATCTCTTAAGCTCCTTCCAGTTGTCATCGGTGATTCTTATAGATATGAATTTCCGGCAACTGCTAGAACGCTATTCTGAGAGAAAGAGAGTTAATGAATCATTGCCAAAAAAAGAGACCGAGCCGCAATACGCGGTCCGGTCTCTTCAGATAATTTGCGATTATACCCAGGTTGGCTGAATCTGAAAGCGAGACTTAATCTCTTCGCTTTTATGGGATTCAATTCTGGCAGCTTCCGGTTTGAGGGTTTCTTCCTTCGCAGCCGGAGCAGCAGATTCCGAGTCTTCCATGGAAATCCGCCATATGTCTGCACCAAGTCCTGACAGCTTCTCGGCCAAATGCACGTAACCACGGTCAATATGATGGGTTCCGCTAACCTCCGTAGTGCCTTCGGCAACAAGGCCTGCCAAAATAAGCGCAGCGCCCGCACGCAGGTCTGTAGCGCACACTTTGGCGCCGACTAGCTGAGCATTACCGGTTACAATAGCGGAACGGCCTTCAATCTTAATCTCGGCGTTCATATTATGGAATTCATCTACATGCATGAACCGGTTCTCGAACACCGTCTCCGTTACAACACTTGTGCCTTCGGAACGAAGCAATAGAGCCATCATTTGCGATTGCATGTCGGTAGGGAAGCCGGGATACGGCAAAGTCTTCAAATCTACAGCCTTCAGCGGCTTGTCGCTGATTACACGGACACCGTTCTCATCAGGAATGATCGTAACGCCCATTTCCTCCATCTTCGCAATAACAGGTCCGAGGTGATCGGCGATTGCGCCTTCCACATAGACATCGCCGCCAGTGATCGCTGCAGCCGCCATATATGTGCCCGCTTCGATCCGGTCAGGAATGACATTGTGTCTTACCCCATGCAGACGTTCAACGCCTTCGATGCGAATAACTCCGGTTCCCGCACCGCGCACGACTGCGCCCATACCGTTCAGGTAATTGGCCAAATCAACAATCTCCGGCTCTTTAGCCGCATTCTCAATCAAAGTCACGCCTTCGGCGAGTGCCGCCGCCATCATTATATTTTCGGTCGCACCTACGCTGGCCACATCCAGATACACCTTAGCTCCACGCAGCCGTCCGTTTGATTTCGCTTCAATATAGCCCTGGCCAAGACTGATCTCGGCACCAAGCGCTTCAAACCCCTTCAAATGCTGATCAATCGGTCTTGTGCCGATGGCACAGCCGCCCGGTAAAGAAATACGCGTACGGCCCAGCCGGGACAAAAGAGGACCCATCACTAAAAAAGAAGCCCGCATTTTCCGCACCCATTCATAAGGCGCTTCACAGGAGGTGATGTTTCTGGCATCTACCTCGATAATATCGTTCTGGTATGTAACGCCCGCACCCAGAGATTCCAGCACTTTGCTGATTGTCATTACATCGTCTAACGGAGGTGCGTCCACAATGACGCTTACCCCTTCTTCTGCCAATAGAGAGGCGGCTATGATCGGTAGTACGGAATTTTTTGCGCCGCTAACTTTCACGCTCCCGGTCAATCTGTTGCCACCGCGGACGATAAATTTGCTCATTACGGTTTCCCTCCGCGTCCATTATTTCTGATATTAATTTTCGAAGTTAAGATGCATGTGTTAATAAGTGTTAACATTATAAAACCTTATTATTCGACAGCTTTCTACGTCAAGTAGCCGGCAATACTTATAACCATCCGGCCATTTTTAAAACATGTTGCGGATTTGCACACTCCAGCCCAGGTAATCCAGCAGAAATCCGGCCACAAAATGGCCCAGGACAATAGCCAGCAATAAATGCAGCAGCCTTCCTTGAGGGCTCTTGGGATATCTTATGACCAAATCGAGCTTAAGGTTCTGAAGTGCCCACCAAGATAATACTACACAAAGCAAAGAAACAACCATCGAAACTAAACTGCTGCTGCCGATTGTGCTGGACAACTCATCGGATAACCTTTGATTCATGTTAGCCCCCCGTGTATTGCTTACTCGGAAATCGACTCTTATATCATACTTGTGCAGGGGAAAAGAATCCAGTACTTTTACAAACTTTTAAACATTTCATGCTATGGAACATCTGAAACTTACAAAATAGCCACTTTCAATTAAAAACAAGCAGAAACGGCCAAGCCATGGGCTTGACCGTATTGATATTACTGTTGTCCTTTTCCAGTGGACACTTTGATCCGTGTAACGGCGCGCTGAAGCGCCAGCTCCGCACGGCGGTGATCAATATCATCCTGCTTGCTGCGGGACTGAAGGCGGCGCTGTGCCCGTTCCTTCGCTGCTTCGGCGCGTTCAAGATCAATATCCGTAGGCAGCTCGGCACTTTCAGCCAGAACGGTTACCTTGTCTTTATGCACTTCCACGAACCCGCCATGAACAGCGATAGTGATTGTAGCACCATCCGCTTTGACGAACATCGGAGCAACCTGAAGTGGAGTCACAAGCGGAATGTGTCCCGGCAAAATACCCAGGTCACCATCAGCTCCCCGTACAGTCAGGCTGTTAACCTGCTTGGAGAAGACAAGATGCTCCGGCGTGACAATTTCCAACAGAAAGGTATTCACTTCCATTCCTCCTCAAAGCTTTACAAAGTAAAGCTTGCATCGAAAGCATTATCCGAGATTACATTGATTTCGCTTTTTCCACCGCTTCTTCAATTGTTCCAACAAACAGGAACGCTGCTTCTGGAAGATCATCATGCTTGCCATCCAGAATTTCTTTGAAGCTGCGTACGGTTTCTTTGATTGGCACGTATTTGCCTTTGAAGCCGGTGAATTGCTCAGCTACGTGGAAAGGCTGCGACAGGAAACGTTCAACCTTACGGGCACGGGCCACAATGACCTTATCCTCTTCACTCAGCTCATCCATACCCAGGATGGCAATGATGTCCTGAAGCTCAGTATAGCGCTGCAATAGCTGCTTAACGCCCTGAGCAACGTTGTAGTGCTCTTCTCCGACGATTTCCGGAGCCAGGATACGCGAACTGGAAGCAAGCGGGTCTACGGCCGGGAAGATACCTTTCTCGGAGATCTTACGTTCCAGGTTGGTTGTAGCATCCAAGTGGGCAAACGCCGTTGCCGGAGCAGGGTCAGTGTAGTCATCCGCAGGCACGTAGATGGCCTGAATGGAGGTAACAGAACCTTTTTTGGTGGATGTGATACGCTCTTGCAATTGGCCCATTTCTGTTGCCAGCGTTGGCTGGTAACCTACCGCGGAAGGCATGCGGCCGAGAAGCGCGGATACTTCGGAACCCGCTTGGGTAAAGCGGAATATGTTATCGATAAAGAGCAGCGTGTCGCGGCCTTCCACATCACGGAAATACTCCGCCATGGTCAGACCGGTCAGAGCTACACGAAGACGTGCGCCCGGCGGCTCATTCATTTGTCCGAATACCATTGCTGTCTTCTTGATAACGCCGGAATCGGTCATCTCATGATACAGGTCATTACCTTCACGGGTCCGTTCACCAACACCAGCGAATACGGAAATCCCGCCGTGCTCCTGCGCGATGTTGTTGATCAATTCCTGGATCGTTACTGTCTTACCAACGCCGGCACCGCCGAAGAGACCGATTTTACCGCCCTTGGCATATGGAGCGAGCAGGTCGATAACCTTGATCCCGGTTTCCAGAATTTCCGCTTGTGTCGACAATTCATCAAAAGTCGGAGCAAGACGGTGAATCGGATTTTTGTCAGCAACAACTTCCTCGCCGTTATCAATCGGATTGCCCAGCACGTTAAATACCCGGCCAAGTGTTGCAGCTCCAACCGGAACCGAAATCGGTCCGCCCTGGTCAATTGCATCCAATCCGCGAACCAGACCATCTGTGGAAGACATGGCGATACAGCGTACCAGATTGTCACCCAGATGATTGGAAACTTCAAGGGTCAAATCAATGGTGCGGCCGTTTGCCTGGCTGGTTACAATCTTGATAGCGTTGAAAATCTCGGGCAGCTGGCCGCGTTCAAATTCAATATCAACAACCGGACCCATAATGCTTACAACGCGTCCTTTGTTCATCTTAATATTTCCCTCCTCGAAAGCTGTTGCATTACTTACACTTTAAGATTGCGCGTTCGCTCCGGCCACGATCTCGGTAATTTCCTGCGTAATTGCCGCCTGACGGGCACGGTTGTACGTAAGTGTAAGTTCCCCGATCATTTTCGACGCGTTCTTTGTTGCACTGCCCATCGCTGTCATTTTCGCACCCAGCTCACTGGCCTTGCCGTCCAGAATTGCGCTGTAAATCAAAGTTTCCGCATATTTCGGAAGCAGTACACCCAGCACACCTTCCGGTGAAGGCTCATACTCGTAGCTCGCAGTTGCTCCTGCGTGCTCTTTACTTCCTACTGTGTCCATAGGCAGCAGACGGTCAATGGTCGGCACCTGGCTGATGGCATTGACGAAACGGTTGTAGCAGATATACAGCTCGTCGTACACGCCATTCTCAAACTGCTGCACTGCCGAGTAAGCAATCGACTTGATGTCTGAGAACTTAGGCGTATCGGACAGCTCGGTAACTTCTTCTACAATCGGATATTCACGGCGGCGCAAAAAGTCACGGCCCTTGCGGCCGATTACAAACAAAGCATACTCATCCTTGGACTTGTGGCGCTCTGCGAGCAATAGCGTCAATTTACGAAGAATATTGGCGTTGTATCCCCCCGCAAGCCCTCTGTCCGAGGTGACGATTAGATAAGCGGTCTTTTTGACAGGCCGGCTGACCAGCATAGGGTGGGTCAAGCCTTGTGTACCGGCAGCAATGTTCGCTACGACCTCTTTCAGCTTCGCCGAGTAAGGACGCGCAGCTTCCGCCTTCTCCTGTGCTTTGCGCAGCTTGGAAGCGGCAACCATCTCCATAGCCTTGGTGATCTGTCTGGTGTTCTGAACGCTCTTGATTTGACGTTTAATATCACGCATGCTTCTTGCCATGATTTCACCACCTTAGAGCTTTGGCGGAGCCAAAGCTAACTTCGTAAGCATAACCTTAGAGCTTTGACTTTAGTCAAAGCTGACTTCGTAAGCATTCTCTGAGCTTTGACCCAAGGTCAAAGCTCACTTCGTAGCATATACTAGAGCTTTGGCAAAGCCAAAGCCCGATTAGCAGCATTAGTTAAATTCTACCCTAGCTTAGCTGGTAGCAAAGCCTTTTTTGAACTTCTCGATAGCTTCTTTGAGGGCAGTTTCATTATCCGCAGTCAAATCCTTCGTATCCGTGATGGATTTGAGGATGCCGGCAGCGTTGCTGTCCACAAACGCCAGGAATTCCTTCTCAAAGCGTCTAACATCTTTGACAGGAATATCATCCAGATGACCTTTGACAGCGGCATACAAGCTGATAACCTGATGCTCAACCGACAATGGCTGGTTTACGCCCTGCTTCAGAATTTCCATCATACGCGCACCACGGTTCAGACGGGCCTGCGTAGATTTATCGAGGTCGGAACCGAACTGGGAGAACGCCTGAAGTTCGCGGTATTGGGCCAGATCCAGACGGAGTGAGCCCGCAACCTTCTTCATCGCTTTGATCTGCGCGGAACCACCGACACGGGATACAGAGATACCGACGTTGATAGCCGGACGTTGACCGGAATAGAACAGGTCGGATTCAAGGAAGATCTGGCCGTCCGTAATCGAGATAACGTTCGTAGGAATGTAAGCCGACACGTCGGAGGCCTGTGTTTCGATAAATGGCAATGCAGTCAATGAACCGCCGCCAAGCTCATCGCTAAGCTTAGCTGCACGTTCCAACAGACGGGAGTGCAGATAGAATACGTCACCAGGGAACGCTTCGCGGCCCGGTGGACGGCGGAGCAGCAAGGACAATTCGCGGTAAGCGGACGCTTGCTTCGAAAGGTCATCATAGATGACAAGGACATGCTCGCCTTTGTACATGAAGTATTCGCCCATTGCGCAGCCTGCGTATGGAGCGATATACAGCAACGGAGACGGCTCGGAAGCCGAAGCGGTTACAACGATTGTATATTCCAGCGCACCGTGGCGGCGGAGGGTTTCCACTACCTGTGCTACTGTGGATTGCTTCTGGCCGATGGCAACATAGATACATTTCATGCCATTGCCTTTTTGGTTGATAATCGCATCAATTGCGATTGCTGTCTTACCAGTCTGACGGTCACCGATGATCAGCTCGCGTTGACCGCGGCCGATTGGCACCATCGCATCAATAGCTTTAAGACCTGTCTGCATCGGCTCATGCACCGATTTACGGTCGATAACACCTGGAGCATTATGTTCCACAGGACGGAATTCAGTGGTTGCAATTGGACCTTTGCCGTCTAGTGGCTGTCCCAGTGCATTCACTACACGGCCCAGCATAGCTTCACCAACCGGAACCTGCATAATTTGTCCTGTACGTTTTACTTGATCGCCTTCGCGAATTTCCTTGTACTCACCCAGAATAACAACACCCACGTTGCTTTCTTCCAGATTGAGCGCCATGCCTACTACTCCGTTGGAGAACTCCAGCAGTTCTCCCGCCATCGCGTTTTCCAGACCGTAGACACGGGCGATACCGTCGCCGACTTGAATGACGGTGCCAATTTCGGCAACTTCGATATCGGCTTTATATTGCTCAATTTGACTTTTGATCAAAGTGCTGATCTCTTCAGGTCTGATGCCCAATATCCTCACCCCTATCTTCTTAGCTTATCGTTAAAAGATTTCTCGAGACGCGTAAGTTTACCGGACAGACTGCCGTCATACAGCGTATCGCCGATCACGACCTTCAGTCCGCCCAGAAGGCTCTTATCAATCAGATTCGTAACACGAATCTTGCGATTGGTAAGCTGGCTGAACTCTGCAGCTACTGTATCCTGCTCTTCTTGACTCAGCGGATAAGTAGAATACACCGTTGCATCGCCGATGCCGAGGGCGTCTCCTTCTATTTTGATGTACGTTTCCAGCAGATCAGCAAAAATATCGGTTCTGCCCCGCTCAACCAGCAGCTCTACCGTGTTCATCACCGTTGGAGAGACCTTATCTTGAAGCGCCGTACGCAGCACCTTCAGCTTGTCGGACTGCGAGATCCGCGGTGCAAGAATAAACCGTTTCACCTCTTGGTCATTATGAAGCACTTCGACTACTGTCTTTAGCTGATCTTCCACTTCAAGCGTAATGCCCTTATCCACCGCTGCACTATACAAGGCGCCCGCGTAGCGCTTGGCAACTACCGTATCGCGGCTCATGATCGGCCTCCTACCTCTTTGAGGTACTGATCAACAAGCTGTTCCTGTTCGCCATCGGCTTTAACTTCTTTTTCAAGCAGCTTGGATGCAATCCGAACCGATGCAGTTCCGAGCTCGCTGCGCAATGCTTCCACAGCTTTGTTCTTTTCGTTATCGATATCGCGGACAGCTTCATCCTTAAGACGTGCAGCTTCAGCCTTGGCCTGCTCCAGAATACGGTCAACCTGATTGCTGCTGGTTGCCTGCGATTGCTGGATAATTTGCTGTGCCTCCTGGCGAGCCTGCTGCAGAGCTTGCTTCTGTTCTTCAACATATGAAACAGCCTGCTCTCTGGTCTTCGCTGCTTCATCCATTTGCTGCAGCACAAGCTCACGGCGTTTTTCCATAACGGAGAACAACGGCCCGAAAGCGTACTTATTCAGCAAGAAGTATAAAATCCCGAAGGCAATGATAGCCAGTACGAGAGATTCCCATTGAAAAGACAATTCTAGACACTCCTTTCCGATGCACGTTCATGTCTTGGGTCGTTCCTAAAAAGAAGGCGCGGAGGGCTGTGGCCTTCCCCGCCAAACATGTGTAATTCTTAAGCTCCAACGTAGAACATGAACGCAAGTACTACACCGATGATCGGAAGGGCTTCTACCAGTGCGACCCCGATAAACATTGTAGTTTGCAGTGTGGATTTCGCTTCCGGTTGACGGGCGATACCTTCTACTGTTTTGCTGACGATCAGACCGTTACCGATACCGGCACCCAGCGCTCCCAAACCTACTGCAATTGCAGCTGCCAAATAAGCCATAACTCCCATTGTGTAAATCCTCCTCAAAGATATGTTTTAGTGTGTATTAATGAGCCAGACTTGAAGTTTTGCTCCCGCCTTGGCATGAATCTTAAATTCTTACAGTTGTTACGCTCAATGCTCGTCATGGGTTTCCAGCATTTGCGAGAAGTATACCATGGTCAGCATTACGAAGATGAAAGCCTGGATTGTTCCGATAAACAAACTGAAGCCTTGCCATACAATCAGACCCAGTATGGAAGCAATCCACCCGCCTATGCCGAGTGCCCCCAGCTTGAGGATAACCGATATCAGAACCTCGCCGGCAAAGATATTACCGAAAAGACGCATGCCGTGTGTCAGCAGCTTCGATACCTGCTCAATCAGGTTGATGGGGAAGAAGAACGGGTAAGGCTGGAAATAATGTTTGAAGTAATTTTTGGTATTGCGGGTAATGCCCAGAATGTGCGACATCAAGAAAATCATCAGCGCAAGACCCATTGCTACAGCAGGATCGGCAGTTGGCGATTTCCACCAGGCTACGCCTACCTCAATCTCCTCGTGAGAACCGGAAGAAGTTCCAGCTTCAGCAGCGGCATGGAGTTTGTCCAATTCCTGTGTTACAGAAACGATTTCCTTGCCGAAGATCTTGGCATGCTGGGCATCATGATAATCTGTGACAATACCGAACGGAAGTCCGAGCATATTGCCGACAAACAGGAACATGATCAGCGCAAGACCCAGTGAGAGAAAGGGTTTGCCCTTTTTCAAATCCATCGTGCTGGAAATCAGACCTTGAACGAACTCAACTGCCCATTCCAGGAAATTCTGCAGCTTACCGGGATTCTCGACCGACAAGTTGCGTGTTGCCAATAGTCCAAGTACAAAACAAATGGTACAGGTAACTAACAGCATCAGCACGATAGAAAGGTCGATATGTAAGCCGCCTAGCATAATAATTGGTGATTTATGCATTTTTTCTCACCCCTTTCTCCGTTGGAACCTTTATCTTTCTCTACGCAAAAAACCAATCCCTATTATAATAAGAAGAATTGGAGCCAAGAGCAAACTGCCAGCCACCGCAATCATGTTAAAATACTGCGGCGTTTTAAAGGCCACCATCACACCCAAGAGACTAAGGGCGGCACGGGTCAGAAACCCGAGATTTACGCGTCTCTTGCCTTCACCCGCCATCATATCCGCCACTTGCCGGACCTTATAGCCGAGGTAGGTCACATTGATACAGCCAATAGCTCCGCCAAGTGCCATACCGAGAGCAATACTCCGGAAGTCCGGGAATAAAGCCGCAGCCAGAACGCAAAGGACCACGAAGCAAAGTGTTGCTATTGCCAATACCTTACGGTATCTGGATAAATCATCCATCACTTTCCTCCATGACAGCTTTAATTATGAAGATGACACCCGCTATACCACACAGCACACCTAAAATAACACCAAGCGCTACTCCGAGCCCGGAGCTGTTCCACTTGCGGTCCAGCCATGCCCCCAAGAAATAACCGCCCAGAGTAAAGGCGGCCAAATCAATCCCGACAGCACTGACAAGACTCATGGCTTTTAGCGCTCGGCCCGTTTGTTTATGCGGTTCTTGAGGCTTATCAGGGCCCTTCATTTCAACACATCCTTAGAAGTCCCATTCATTTTACTGAATGTTACAAGAGTTTGTCAATCCAGCGCAAATCATGGCTTTTTCGGATGAAAGTATGAAAATAATCACAGCAAAACTCTCCAAAACCATATAAACCGTACAGTTTTACTGTATGTTGATTTTGGTCAATTCAGAATATCGTTTTCATGCTTTATAGCTTATTTTGTGAACATTCTGTGAAACTCTTCCGGACGTTCCTTAACCACACCGAAATGGTGCAAAATCGCATTGACAATTCTCTCAGAGGCTTTACCGTCTCCATACGGGTTGGCGGCCCGACTCATGGACTGATACAGATCCTGATCAGTCAGCAGAGCATGTGTCCGTTGATACACCTTCTCCTCGTCCGTTCCCACAAGCTCCAATGTTCCGGCTTCGATCCCTTCCGGGCGCTCGGTTGTATCACGCAGCACAAGCACAGGAACTCCAAAGGAGGGAGCTTCCTCCTGCAGGCCGCCGGAATCGGTCAATATCAGGTGGGTATGCGGATAAAAGTTATGCAGGTCAACGACATCCAGCGGATCAATCAGCTTGATTCTCGGGTGTCCGCCGAGTATTTCATGTGCCGGTTCCTTAACTGCCGGACTCGGATGCACAGGATAAACTATGGCCACATCTTCAAATTCATCAGCGATTCTTTTGACAGCACGGAAAATATGACGGTGCGGTTCGCCTTGAGATTCCCTGCGGTGCGCCGTCATTAAAATAAGTCTTTTTCCTGCAGCAAAATCCAGTACAGGATGCCGATAGTCCGGCTGTACGGTATATTGAAACACATCAGTTACAGTATTGCCTGTGATATAAATACTTGATTCTTTTTTGTTCTCATGTCTTAGGTTGCCCGCCGACCAATCCGTCGGAGAGAAGTGTAAATCCGCAAGCACACCGGTAAGCTGGCGGTTCATTTCCTCCGGATACGGAGACAGCTTATTCCAGGTCCGAAGACCTGCCTCCACATGACCTACCTGAATTTGCTGCAGGAAAGAAGCATAGCTGGCAAGGAACGTGGTGAGTGTATCCCCATGCACCAGCACCAGGTCCGGTTTGGCCTCCTTAAGCACCGGCTCCAGTCCCTCCAGCACCCTAATGGTAATTTCATTCAGCGTCTGGCGGTCCTTCATCACGTCCAGATCATAATCAGGAGTGATTTTGAATACCTCTAGCACCTGATCCAGCAGCTCACGGTGCTGTGCAGTTACGCAAACAACAGATTCAATTTGTTCGGGATGTTTTGCCAGCTCCAGGACCAAAGGCGCCATTTTGATCGCCTCGGGGCGCACTCCGAAAATCGTCATCACTTTAATTTTGGACATAACCCCTACCCTCTCTTCAAATGCTGTATTATGTTTAGTTTATTTGGTTCCATACAAACGGTCCCCGGCATCACCGAGCCCTGGCACGATATAGCCATGATCATTCAAATGATCATCCAGCGCAGCGACATAGATATCAACATCCGGGTGGGCAGCTTGTACAGCAGCAACGCCTTCCGGAGCAGCAATCAAATTCATCATCTTGATCTGAGTGCAGCCGCGCTTCTTAAGCGAGGAGATCGCCGCAATAGCAGAGCCGCCAGTAGCCAGCATCGGATCAATTACAATCAGTTCGCGTTCCTGAACATCTGTAGGAAGCTTGATGTAGTATTCAACCGGCTGTAGTGTATCGGGATCACGGAACAAACCAACATGTCCTACCTTCGCTGCCGGGAGCAGCTTCAGCACGCCTTCAAGCATCCCCAGTCCGGCACGAAGAATCGGAATCAGACCCAGCATTCTTCCAGAAATCACTTTGCTCTCCGTTTCTGCTACAGGTGTCTGGACTTTAATGGTCTCCAGCGGAATGTCCCGCGTAATCTCATATGCCATAAGTGTAGCGACTTCGTCGACATGCTCTCTAAACTCTTTCGTATTTGTCCGCACATCACGAATAAATGTAAGTTTGTGCTGAATCAAAGGATGATCGCAAATCACCAATTTTCCCATTCTTGTCCCTCCGGTAATTGTCTGTCTTTTTATAGCCATAGAAAGCGCTTTTGCTTCCTCTAAGGCTAAATCTTGTTTATTATATCATCACCGAGGGCGCTTTTCACCTACGAAGGACTGGTTCGCCAGACCGAATTACAATCTGCTGTAAATCATTATGTGTAGAATCAATCCAAGCAGGCCTCCGTTACTCCCCATATAAAACGAGGCTTAGTTTATGTCATTTTGTCAAAATAATACTTTTCACATTTCTTTCACCACTATTGTTGAAAATTCCATGAACTTTCATGAATATTTCATGATGAAATTCGACATTTTTCCCTTCAAAATTGTGAACATTGTGCAACACATTGCGTGCAGAAGCCCAGATTCTGGTCTATTGGGACAAAAAGCTCAAAGAAACCGGGGTGAAACGGAGGTAAACGGTCAAGTTGGCTGGAGGTAAAAAAACGGTTAGACCCGATTCTACAGGTGGCATTTCTGCTGTTTTTCTGGTCAAACCAGCCGTACTTGTTTCAACAACGGCATTTCTGCCGTTATTCCTCATCAAACTAGCCACACTCGCTTCAGCAACGGTATTTCTGCCGTTGTTCCTCATCAATCTAACCACACTCGCCTCGACAACGGCATTTCTGCCGTTGTTCCTCATCAAACTAGCCACACTCGCTTCAGCAACGGTATTTTTGCCGTTGTTCCTCATCAATCTAGCCACACTCACTTCAGCAACGGTATTTTTGCCGTTGTTCCTCATCAATCTACCCACACTCGCTTCGACAACGGCATTTCTGCAGTTAGTCCTCATCAAACTAGCCACACTCGCTTCAGCAACGGTATTTCTGCCGTTATTTCTGATTAAATATTTCCATTATATAGTCAATCAAACAACTACGTTTAGCTACGTTTCCCAATCATATGTACGTGTCTCATCCATAACACAACAAAATCATTATTTCCTCAAAGACAAAAAAAGTCTCTGCAAAACTGGAAGAACCAGATCCTGCAGAGACTTAATATGCTACGTCTAATTCAAAGGTAGAAGCTTAGTATTGCAGCCCCGGATAGATCGGATATTGCTCAGTAAGTGCAGCCACTTCACGGGCAGCCTCGGCGAGTTTGCCCTCATCCTTAGGATTCTTCAGCACATTGGCGATAATATGACCGATGGTCACCATAGCCTGCTGGTCCATCCCGCGCGAAGTGACGGCAGGTGTACCGATGCGGATGCCACTGGTAACGAATGGACTGGTAGGATCAAATGGAATAGCATTTTTGTTCACGGTAATGCCGATGGAGTCGAGTACCTTCTCCGCATCTTTACCTGTAATGTTCAGGCTGCGGGTGTCGATCAGCATGAGGTGATTATCCGTGCCTCCAGATACGATGTTAACTCCTTCACCGATCAGAGTTTCGGCCAGCACCTTGGCGTTCTTCACCACATTCTCGGCATATGTCTTGAATGACGGCTGGAGCGCTTCGCCAAAGGAAACGGCTTTGGAAGCAATCACATGCATCAACGGTCCGCCTTGTGTGCCAGGGAATACGGCCTTGTCGATTGCCGCTGCCCAAGGCTGTCTGCACAGAATCATACCTCCGCGCGGACCGCGCAAGGTCTTATGCGTAGTTGTGGTTACAAAATGGGCATGCGGAACCGGACTCGGATGAAGACCTGCTGCTACCAATCCGGCGATATGCGCCATATCGACCATAAACAATGCGCCAACATCATTTGCGATTGAACCAAGCGCTGCAAAATCAATCGTACGCGGATACGCGCTTGCTCCAGCTACAATCAATTTAGGACGGTGTTTGAATGCTGCTTTGCGTACTTCATCATAATCAATCAGGAAGGTATCCTCCTGAACGCCGTAAGCCACAAAGTTATACAGCAAGCCGGATGCATTCACCGGGCTGCCGTGGGTCAGGTGACCGCCATGAGCCAGATTCATGCCCAGTACAGTATCACCTGGATTCAGCGCAGCAAGATAAACCGCCATATTGGCCTGAGCGCCGGAGTGCGGCTGAACATTGGCATGTTCCGCTCCAAACAACTGCTTGGCGCGGTCACGGGCCAGGTTCTCCACGATATCCACATCTTCACAGCCGCCATAATACCGTTTGCCGGGATATCCTTCGGCATATTTGTTCGTGAGCACAGAACCCATAGCTTCCATAACTGCTTCGCTGACGATATTCTCCGAGGCAATAAGCTCAATGTTGGCACGCTGACGGCTCAGCTCCAGTCCCATCGCTTCCAGTACTGCCGGGTCACTCTTACGCAATTGTTCCATGATTCTTATTTCCTCCCTAATGCTCTTTAGTTTATGTTGTGTGAAGACTAACCAGTTGTTGGTGTTCCTTGCCTTTCCTTAATCGCAATTCCGTGATCCGCTGATCTCCAGGGTGCGGTACACCGCGCGTTCCCCGCCAATAAGCGGAGGTCTGCTCCAGGCCGCATTCACCCTTGCTGAACCAATGTAGCGCAGGCTTGGCCGAAAAGGCACCGCAACCCGGCGCAAATGCATGCCGATCAGCGTCTCACCGATGTCTATCCCGGCATGGGCCTCAACGGTCTCAGCCAGAACAGGGTCAGCCATCGAACGGTACGCAGCAGCAGCCATCGAACCACCGGCTCCCGGTATCGGCACTGCCGAAACCTCCCGAAGCCCCAGCTTTTCAAGCAACGAGCGCTCCATGACCAAGGAACGGTTCAAATGCTCACAGCATTGATACACTGGATGAAAGCCCATCTCCTCAGCAACCTGAACCACGCCCTGCAGCAGCTCCTGCGCCACCTCAAGTGCGCCGCCGGTGCCGATACGGACCCCAGCCACTTCACTTGTGCTTGCACCGACAACAAGAATCTTGCCGGGTCCAAGCTTGCCGGCTTCCGCCAGTTCACGTACTACAGCAGCGGTTGCAGCAGTTAAAGAAAGCTCCGCTGCCCCCGGCTTACCGGCATTTCCAGATGAACCACCGGAGGCCCCGTTCTCCGATGAGTCCTGCTTCATGACTTCTTCCATCATTCTGCCTCCCTCAAGCGTTGCCTACTCTCAGCATAACAGCATTCCTACATTTTAAACAAAAAAGAGCAGTCCGCAGCCTTCTGCGGATGTGCTCTTTTGCCCAGGCGACCGGCCGTTTATTCCAGGTGCTCCATCGTGGTTTGATCCACACTTGTCGCCAGTTACACCGGAACCGGGTAATATTTATTTTAATCTTAAAGGAATGGCCGCGAAAAATCAACCACCTTTACAAACGACGTAAGGACTCCAGCTTATCCAGCAAACTATGCAGCGCTGTGCGAATCTCGGCAGCAGCAAGCTCGTAGTCCTCGCGAGAGCCGCCGAAAGGGTCGGAAATATCAAAGCTCGGGATTCTTTGACGGATCTCGATGATCCGCTGCATATCAGCAGCATCCGGCTCTACGCCCAGCGCCAGGTTAAGCTCTGCTGCGGCATACAGGCTATCCAGTTCGCGGATGTCCTGCTCCACCGAAGCTTCATCATGCACGTATTCCTTCAGCGTATACGTCTTCGTGACCGCACCCGGAAAATACTGCAGCACATGCCGCTTGTGCCCGCCTGTTAATGTAAGCACCAGATCGGCCCAGGACAAAGTCTCTGCGCTGAGCTGTGAGGATATTATATGATCATTCACGCCTTCGTCCCGCAGGATCGCTGCGGCATGTCTGGATATGGAAGTACCGGAAATGGCGGAGACGCCTGCAGACCGCACTTCCACATCAATCCCCCGTTCCTTTGCCAGCTTCCGCAGAAGCCCTTCAGCCATAGGACTACGGCATGTATTTCCCGTGCAGACGAATAAAATATGCAGCATACTTTCCACCTCCATGAAATGAAAATTATAATCTTGTGCCGTTATTGTATCAGAAGATGAACAGCAAGCCAAACGCAAGCAGGATCGCTCCGCCCAGCGCCTCACCGTAAACCCCAAGCCCCCGGCTGACCCGTCTTCCCAGCAGCAGGCCGGTAATCGACATCAGACCGCCGGTGGCCCCAAAGGCAAGTACGGTTAAAACTATGCTATTCACAAACATCCCCAGTGAAACCCCCACTGAGAAAGAATCTATACTTACGCTCAGTGCAATGAGCAGCATGCCCCAAAAGGACCGGTGATCCATAAAATGCCGATAACTGTAGCTCTCATTGTCCCGAAAAGAATTAAACACCATATGCCCGCCCAGCAGTACAAGCAGACCACCCGCAACGTAAGCCGTAACTTGTCCGAGCAAATGTCCTACGTAGCTGCCTGTAAACAAGCCCAGCAGCGGCATCAGCACATGAAAAAAAGCAACAAGCAGACTAAGCTGCAGCACATGCAAAAGACGGATGCCTTTCATCCCGATTCCAACACCGAGCGAGAAAGCGTCCATCCCCAGTGCGATTGCCATGATGGCAACCGTCACAAGCTGCCCCCAATCCGCATATACTCCCTC
Source organism: Paenibacillus sp. BAC0078 (assembly GCF_054483875.1). Lineage (NCBI taxonomy): Bacteria > Bacillati > Bacillota > Bacilli > Caryophanales > Paenibacillaceae > Paenibacillus > Paenibacillus sp. BAC0078. The sequence goes on along the minus strand of NZ_JBTLRW010000011.1, from coordinate 66,663 downwards.
TATGCCCATGCCCATACCCCCAAGGTCCGAAAGTTCTTGTACAACCACGATATGCGGACAAGGGGGGAAACATGACTGTGCAGGTGAGAGCAGGTAGCGATACGGCGGAGAGAACCTGCTGCTGTCTGCAGTCAGCTCTCCTCTCCAGGCAACAACAGCCTGCAGGGTGGACGCAGGGGTTATCCGGCGTCGATGACGGTTCCGCCGGCGGCTTTCATCAGCCGGTTCATGATTGCTGCGCCGAGGCCGGTATCCGGGCAGGCCTCGGCCAGAATGTAGGTCGCTCCCGCTTCATCGAAGCGCCGCAGCGCGGCATACAGGGAGCGAGCCCCTTCCTCCGGCGAGGTCAGCGAGCCGAGAGAAACGACGCAGGCGGCCGGGACGGCGGGATACAGGGCCACATGCTCCTCGAAGAGGAGCAGGCCCGTAATCTCGCCAGCCCGCTGCGCCGCCTGCAGCAGGCCCGCGGCGGCTTCCGCCACGCGCTGCGGCGAAGCGCCGCGCACTACGCCAAGCGCTCCGCGCGGGGCGTAGTGCGTGTACTTCATGCCCGGTGCGCGCGGCGCCGGGCTGCTGTCCCCGGCGGCATGCGCCGCGCCGGGGGACAGGCCGGAAGCGCCGCCGGCCGGCGCTTCCGCAGAAGCCGGGGCCGTGCCGACGGCCCCGGGACCGAGCACCGCCGCAAGCTGCTCGGCGGTGATGCCGCCGGGACGGAGCACCAGGGCCGTCCCGTCCGGCTGCACCTGCACGACGGTCGACTCCAGGCCGACTCCGGCCGCGCCGCCGTCAAGCACCCCGCCGATATAACCGGCGAGGTCCTCCAGGACATGGGCGGCCAGCGTCGGACTGGGCCGCCCGGAGCGGTTGGCGCTGGGCGCAGCCACCGGACAGCCTGCCGCGCGAATCAGCGCCAGGGCGAGCGGATGATCGGGCATGCGCACGCCGACCGTATCCAGCCCCGCTGTAACGAGCGGCGACAGCACGCCGGGACGCACGGGAAGCACCACCGTCAGCGGGCCGGGCCAGAAAGCGTCAATCAGCGCCGCCGCTGCCGGATGCACCTCCATAACCAGCCCGTCCAGATCGCTGCGGCGGGCGATATGCACGATCAGCGGATTGTCGGATGGCCGGCCTTTGGCGGCGAACACTGACTCCACCGCAGCGGTATTGCGGGCATCCGCCCCGAGGCCGTATACCGTCTCAGTCGGAAAGGCGACGGTACTCCCCTTGCGAAGCATAGCCGCCGCTTCCTCTATAGCTTGCTCATCCTGTTCACACAGCGAAGCACCGGACAGTTTCCAATATACTGTAGAATCTATTTGCCCGCTGCGGCGCTGGACCGCAAACGAGTTCTCTTGATGTTCTGTCATTACATATCACAAGCTTTCTTTAAGGTTCGTTATTGCAGAAACTATGAAGAAACGGCCCCACCAGGTGGAGCCGCAGCAATTCCGCGCAAGTTCAGCTTATATCGTATCATGGACCGCAGTAGATTCATAGGATCTTAGCTGAATAATCCGCTGATCCAGCTCCATAGATTCTCCAGCAGCTCCCAGAGGAAGAAACGCACCTTCGGCGCTTCCGCTTCCCCACTGGCAGCGGCTGCGTCGGAACCCTTTTGTACCGTTCCGCTTGCTGCAGTCTTCACTTCAGGGCTATCCCCGGATGCATCAGCCAGGGCGGCTTTGGTTCCTTTGGCCGCTGCCGGCGCGGCAGCATCTCCTGAACCGGCATCAATGAAGCACAGCGGCGGAAACAGCACGCACCACCAGTTCTGTCCCTTGCCTGCACCAAGCGTCACGCGCACAGCTTCATACTCCCCGGCTGGATAGACCTTGCCGCCGTACATTTTGGTCGGGAACGGAACGACTCCCAGCTCTACTTTATAATCATACTCGATGCCCCGTTTCGCAAGCTCACCCGCCACCAGCGTATTCAGCTCCGGCAGATGCTGTCTGATCAGAGCGCGTGCCTGCTCCAGGCTTTGCGGGTCTTCCAGCGCAGATACCCACTGATTCATCTGCTCCACAATGCTGTCCCGAATCTGGCGTTTGACCAATTGATCACCTGCCGCATCCGAGTTCGCCAGAATCCGCAGCCGGATTGAATCTTGGGGAATGGAGGCCTCCGCCACAGCGGCATCGCTTTTTTGCCCTTCCCAGGCCATCATAAGAATCATAAAAAAACAAATTAAAATGGCAGTATACTTAAAGGTTACGCGCAAGGAATCCTGTTGTCCCGGCTTGTTCATTTCCATTTTCAGCAGCCCCTCTCCCTCTGAATCTCTTATGTCCTCAGTATGTCCAGAGAAGAGAGAGTGCAAACCTATTAATCTATCAGAAATAACGATGTCTTCGTCTAAAGTACCGCGAACGAGCGGCATGGTTGCCTATTAAATGCTGTGGGTACACCTATAGATGCAAGGCAGGCGACGCGGGCAGGTCTTCCTCTACATCCTGTCCATACAGCAGCACACTCATCGCTATGCCCATGCTGGACATATTGATCAGGACTGAAGTCCCGCCGTAGCTGATGAACGGAAGGGTAATTCCCGTCAGCGGCATGAGGCCGATATACGCGCCGATGTTCTCAAGAATCTGATACAGCAGCATTGCCACAATCCCAATAATCAGATAAGGACCGGCCCGTTCCTTGCATTCCAGGGCAATCAGAATCATCCTATGAATCAGAATAAAAAACAGCAGCAGGAGCAGCGCCGCCCCCACGAAGCCGAATTCTTCGGCAATCTGGGCAAAAATCGCATCCGTATAGAGCACCGGTATTTTACCCGACTGGACGGAACCGCCCTTCATATACCCTTCCCCGCTGAGCCCGCCCGATGCAATGGCGATTTTGGCATTACGCGTTTGGTAGCTGTCGTCACTGCTCGCCAGCTCCGGCACCAGCCAGGGATCAAAGCGGGACACAAAATGCTCGCGGCCAAGCGTTTTACTCAAAAAGTTCGTAGTTTGATCATGATAGTTAATGTAGCTGAAAATAAAGCCGCCTATTGCCAGGGCCGCAACAACCAGGCCAATCAGCGCATGAGATAATCTAATCCCACCAATCCACAAGAGACCGAGCAGGATAATCAAATAGCTGAGCGCGTTGCCCAGATCGTTCTGAGTGATCACAATCACGAACGGAAGCAGCGCAACCAGACTGAGCGGCACAACATCGCGCCAGAACTGAAGCCTGCTCTTATTTTTGCGGACCAGCAGAGCAGCCAGCCCAAGAATCAGAATCAGCTTGAACAACTCCGCCGGCTGAAGGCTGAACCCCCCTACCTCCAGCCAGCCCCGGGCACCGTATTTCACAGTCCCAACAAAACTGACCAGCACCAAAATCCCTACGCCCAGAATATAAATATAGTTCGCATATTTTACAAGCAGGCGGTAATCAAATAAAGACAGCCCTATGAAAGCAAGAAAACCCACTCCGTACCACTTGATCATCTGAATGTGCAGGCCGTCATCTTTGCGTCCGTGGGTGACACTGTATATGGATAAAATACTGATGACCATCAAAAGGATCAGAACAACCACAATGACGCCGTCAATCTTTTTGAAACGCTGCAGCATGTGAGGAGCTCCTAACTGTATCCGGATTTAGGCTTCTTGCCGTAAAACGCCGACAGCACAAAGCCGTTAATTTCCATTGTAAAGCAAGATACAGTGCAAATACAATTTTATAGCACCCGGCCTTGAAATTGTAAAAACAAGTAGAAACGGCTACGCCGTCCTTACTTTATATTTAAAAAAAACCGCCGGAACCCATCTTAACGATGAACTCCAGCGGTCTATAGTTATTCTTGGCTATCCTTGCTTGGCCGGTGAGGAATACACAGACGGATTCGGCAGTTCCTCCTCGACCTCTTGACCGTGCAGACGCACGCTCATCACCAGGCCAATGCTGGCCATGTTGATCATCAGTGAGGTTCCCCCGTAGCTGACAAACGGCAGCGTAATCCCGGTCAGCGGCATAAGGCCGATAAATGCGCCGATATTCTCAAATATCTGGTACAGCAGCATCGCAACAATGCCGACAATCAGAAACGGCCCGCCCCTGTCCTTGCTCTCTAGTGCAATCAGAATCATCCGGTGGATCAGGATAAAGTAGAGCAGCAATACGAGCGCAGAACCGACAAAGCCGAATTCCTCAGCAATCTCGACAAAGATGGAGTCGGAATAGGTGTAAGGCACCCGGTCCGTCTGCACGGAGCTGCCATTCATGTACCCTTCCCCGCTCATGCCTCCCGAAGCGATGGCCAGCTTGGCATTTTTGGTATGGTAGCTCGCCTTGGCAGTCGCCTCATCAGGGACGAGCCACGGGTCAAAACGTTCTACCCAGTGAGAGCGGCCGATATCGGTAAGAAAGGTTTTAATTTCGTCATGGTAGTGGATATAGCTCATGATCCCCGCCGCGGCAGTTGAACCTATTACCAGCAGTCCAATCAGGGCGTGGGAAAATTTGATATTGCCAATCCACAGCAGGCCGAACAGGATGACAATATAGGAAAGGGCGTTGCCCAAGTCATTTTGACTGATGACGATCAGAAAGGGAAGCAGGGTGAGCAGTCCGAGCGGAACCACATCGCGCCAGAAAAGGAGCTTATTCTTCATCTTGCGCACCAGCATAGATGCCAGGAAAAGTATCAGAATCAGCTTGAACAGCTCCGCCGGCTGAAGGCTGAAGCCCCCGAACTTAATCCAGCCCTGGGCCCCGTTCTGCTCCTTGCCGATAAAGCTGACCAGCACCAGAATCCCTATCCCCACACCATAAACGTACGGTGCATATTTAACCAGCAGCCGGTAATCTACAAAGGTCAGTCCGATAAAAGCAACGATACCCAGCACATAAAACTTGATCATCCGAAGATGCGCCCCGTCCAGCTTCTCCCGTCCATGCGTGACACTGTATATGGAAAAAATGCTGACGACCATCAACAGGATGAGAATGACCACAATGACGCCGTCAATCTTTTTAATCTTCTGAAGCATATTCTGTCTCCTTACTCCGTACTGGGTCTTCTGAATTTCATGTCTACAAACCGAATTCCCGTCATGTCTATTGTAATGGAAGGGGCAGCAAAAATACAATTTCACTGCATAGCCGAACTCTATAACCTGGAGTGGACATGCATGCTGTAACATCCGGCTGTACCGGGAGATTAAGGATACATGGAAAAAGTAAAGCTAATTCAGCGCCATTTGGCTCTCGTCAAAGCTTTAGTTGGAAAAAGTAAACCTAATGCCGCGTTGAGGGGCGATTGGGCGGGCTTTATTCGAAATTAGTTGGCGAAAATCCCATTAAATGCTGCAGTCGCGCGGATTTCAACACATTAGGTGGAGAAAATCCATTTAGCGTTTATTGGGTGCTTCACGAACTTCTCAGGCCAGACTCACGGTTTGCGAGCGCCCCTCTACCGGGCGATCCCCAGCACGTGGCGCGGGATGCCCGCGAGATCGTCGATTGTGACGATCTCCCCCCAGTGGCCGGCCGCCCGCAGCAGCCCGGCCACCTGCTCGGCCTGGCCTTGGCCGAGCTCGAACCCGACCAGCCGCGGCGGTGCCGGAAGCAGCCGCAGCTGGTCCATCATGCGGCGATACGGGTCCAGCCCGTCGGCGCCGCCGTCCAGTGCGGTGCGCGGCTCGTGGTCGCGCACCTCGCGCTGCAGCCCGGCGATATCTCCGCCGGGAATATAGGGCGGGTTGGAGACGAGAATATCCGTCTCCATCCCCGCAAACGGCTCGAGCAGGTCGCCGAGCCGCAGGTCCACGGCCGTGCCGTGCCGCCGCGCATTGCGGCCGGCCACGGCCAGCGCGCCGGGCGAGATATCGCCGGCGCAGACCCGCCACGCCGGCGCTTCCGCCGCCAGCGTGACGGAGATGGCTCCGCTACCGGCGCCGATATCGACGGCGGTCAGCGGACGCGGCGCAGCCACCACACCGTCCGGCCACAGCTCCGCGCCGTACTTCAAAATCGCCTCGACGAGCAGCTCCGTCTCGGGCCGGGGAATCAGCACATCGGGCGTCACCTCAAAGGCCCGCCCGTAAAATTCCTGCTCGCCGATAATATACTGCACCGGCTCGCCTGCCGCGCGGCGGGTAACACCGGCTTCCCAAGCCGCCTTCGCTGCAGGCGGAAAAGGATCAGCCAGTGCCATATAATAAGCCGCGCCGGACAAGCCCAGCACATGCTCCAGCAGAAGCTGGCTGCTGCGCTGGGGCTCATTGCACCCGGATTTGTCCAAAAAAGAAGAAGCCTCCGCAAAGGCTTCCCTGATGCTTTGCACGTCAGGCATGACATAAGAGTCGTGTTTCAAAGCATTATTCTCCTTTTTCCATTAACTCCGCTTGCTCCGCAATCGACAATGCCGAGATAATTTCCGTAATGTCTCCGTTCATCACCTGATCCAGACGGTGCAGGGTAAGGCCGATACGGTGATCAGTTACACGGCTCTGCGGGAAATTGTAGGTGCGAATCCGCTCGCTGCGGTCGCCGGTTCCGACTTTGCTCTTGCGTTCTCCGGCATACTTCGCTTCTTCCTCCTGGCGTTTCATGTCCGAGATCCGGGCACGCAGCACCTGCAGCGCCTTCTCCTTGTTGGAGTTCTGGGACTTCCCGTCCTGACAGGTCGCCACAATGCCGGTAGGCACATGGGTTACACGGACTGCGGATTTGGTCGTATTAACCGACTGGCCGCCCGCGCCGCTGGAGCAGAAGGTGTCTACGCGGATATCCTTGTCGAGAATTTCAATTTCGAACTCTTCCGCTTCAGGCATAACCGACACCGTGGAGGTCGAAGTATGAATCCGTCCGCCAGATTCGGTAGTCGGAATACGCTGAACGCGGTGTGCGCCGCTTTCGAATTTCATTTTGCTGTAAGCGCCGCGTCCGTTGATCATGAAGATAACCTCTTTGAAGCCGCCGAGGTCATTCGTATTGACATCCATCAGTTCAACGCGCCAGCCTTGGGCATCCGCATAGCGGGTGTACATCCGGTACAGATCGGAAGCGAACAATGCCGCTTCATCTCCCCCGGCTGCGCCGCGGATTTCCACGATTACGTTCTTATCGTCATTAGGGTCCTTCGGCAGCAGCAGGAGGCGGATTTTCTCCTCCAGCGCAACCTGGCGTGAGGAAAGATCGTCGATTTCCATCTTGACCATTTCCTTCATTTCATCATCAAGCTTCTCGGCCTGCATCATCTTCGCGGCTTCAAGCTCTTCCATTACATTTTTATATTCGGCATACGCCTCAAAGGCGGGCTGCAAATCGGATTGTTCTTTGGAATAGTCCCTCAGTTTCTTACTGTCGCTTGCAACATCCGGGTCACAAAGCAGTTCACTGAGTTTCTCATAGCGGTCCGCCAGGGATTGCAATCGGTCCAACAAGGGAATTCACCTCTCCTGATTCATTGTCAAGTTCAAGCATATTGCTTTAAATTGTTGATACAATAAAAATAGATATACGACTTTATATTATATCACCAATCCTGCCGATTGGCTACAGTGCTATATGTACGGCGCCAGGATTTTTTGTAGCCTGTGAAAACGCTCCTTATTATGTAAAAACTCCAAGGATGTTATTCATGTGCGCGCCGGGCCTATGCAAAAAAAGAAGCCATCCGGCCAGTAGAAACTCTACTTCCAGACAACCTCTCTGTGTTCCTTATTCTGCTATCAAAAATGTCAGCTTACACGTTGAAACGGAAATGCATAACGTCGCCGTCCTGCACCAGATATTCCTTGCCCTCGAGGCGAAGCTGCCCGCGTTCCTTGGCACCGTTCATCGAGCCGGCAGCCAGCAGATCGGCATAAGCCACAACCTCTGCACGGATAAAGCCGCGCTCGAAGTCTGTGTGAATTACACCGGCAGCGCCAGGCGCTTTGGTTCCTTTGCGGATCGTCCAGGCGCGAACCTCCTGCACACCCGCAGTAAAGTAAGTGTACAATCCCAGCAGCTTGTAGGCAGCTTTGATCAGGCGGTTCAGCCCGGATTCCTGCAGCCCCAGCTCTTCCAGGAACATCGCCTTGTCCTCGCCTTCCAGCTCGGCAATCTCCGCTTCCACCTTCGCGCTGATTGGCACCACTTCGGCGTTCTCGGCAGCAGCGAATTCACGGACCTGCTTCACGTAAGGGTTGTCTTCAGCAGTAGCAACTTCATCTTCGCCCACATTCGCCGCATACAGCACCGGCTTCAGCGTCAGCAGGTGAAGATCGCGCACGATCAGGCGCTCGTCATCGGACAGCTCCACACTGCGTGCAGGCTTATCTTCATAGAGAGCTTCCTTGACGCGCTCCAGAACTTCAACTTCCTGGACGTATTTCTTGTCGCCGCCCTTGATATTTTTGCGGGAGCGTTCGATCCGTTTCTCGATGCTCTCCAGGTCAGCCAGAATCAGCTCCAGATTAATGGTCTGAATGTCGCTAATCGGATTCACCTTGCCGTCCACATGCGTTACATTCTCATCCACGAAGCAGCGCACGACATGGACAATCGCATCCACTTCACGGATATGGGCCAGGAACTTGTTGCCGAGGCCTTCGCCCTTGCTCGCACCGCGCACCAATCCGGCAATGTCCACAAATTCAAAAGCGGTCGGAACCGTCTTGTTCGGCTGCACCAGCTCTGTCAGCTTATCCAGACGTTCGTCCGGAACTTCCACGACACCAACGTTCGGGTCAATAGTACAGAAAGGATAGTTGGCGGATTCTGCTCCCGCTTGCGTAATCGCGTTAAATAATGTGGATTTTCCTACGTTCGGAAGTCCAACAATTCCAGCTTTCAAAGCCATTTATATGACAACTCCTATTTTCGGTTGGATTGATCACCGCATAATTTCCGTAGCTTGATCTAAACCATTATATATTAGAACAAAACCGCCAGCAACAGCAATCAGCTTGGTATTAGAGTTCTTTTGACATCGTAATGTCGGTGACCAGATAGCCCATTTTCTTATAAAGCTCAAAAGCGCGGGTGTTCTGGCCGAACACATGCAGGCCGATTTTGGCAACATTCATCTTGCGCGCTTCCTCATCAAGCGCAAGCAGCGCTTGCTTGCCGTAGCCTTTGCCCTGGAACGGCTCGAAAATATAAATATCATAAATAAAGGCCTCGCGGCTGCGGTGTCCCTCGGTCACATTAAACCAGATATAGCCGGCCTGGGTTTCGCTCTCCTCCTCGACTACGGAATAAAGATGTGCCCCTTCCGTATGCAGCCCCTTGGGCAAGTATTTGCTCATCGCTTCCTTGGAGAGCTGCATGGCAATCTCGGCATCCCAGGCTCCGGCTTTTATTTTGTCCTCCGCATAATCGCGGGTCGATTGACTGATGAAAAATTGAAATGCGGTTTCATCCATTGGTACCAGTTTAATCATTGTATTGGTATCCTTCCTTATTTCCGTAATCTCTATTGCCTCTATCGCCGGATCAAGCGCGGCGTGCCGCGCAGCGCACCAAGATCCGGCGCCCCTATGCCGAACATTGCGGTCCGCAGCTCCAGCTCCACCTGGGCCAGCGCATGATCCAGCGCTTCCTCCGATTTCACAGCCGGGCCGAGCAGATTCCGCCCGAAGCCGGCCAGATCCGCGCCGAGCGCCAGCGCCTTCGCGGCATCCACGCCGTGTCTCAGCCCGCCGCTGCCGATCAGCGCGCCATGCTTCGAGGCCGCGCGCACCTCCACAATGCACTCCGCGGTGGGAATCCCCCAATCCGCAAAGGCCTCCGCCGCCGCCCGCCGGACAGCATCGCTGCTGCGGAACTTCTCCACCTGGCTCCAGGAGGTTCCGCCTGCACCGGCTACGTCTATAAAAGCGACCCCCGCACTGTACAGCCGTGACGCCGTATCCCCGTCAATGCCCCAACCAACCTCTTTCACACCTACGGGGATTTCAAGCTGTCTGCATACCTCCTCGATTCGGGGCAATAAGCCGGCAAATCCGGTGTCGCCCTCCGGCTGGAATACCTCCTGAAGCCCGTTCAAATGCAGCACCAGCCAGTCAGCACCGGCAATTTCCACGGCTCGGCGGCACTCGTCCACACCGAAGCCGTAAGACAACTGCACTGCGCCGATGTTCGCAATGACCGGAATCCCCGGAGCCTTGTCCCGTACCCGGAAGGTAGCGGCAAGCTCCGAGCGCTCAACAGCCGCCCGGATGGAGCCGACTCCGAGCGTCCAGCCCCGGCGCTCGGCAGCCTCAGCCAGTCTGGCATTGATCTCACCTGTCGCCTTGCTGCCGCCGGTCATGGAACTGATCAGCAGCGGCGTCCGCAGCTCCCGGCTTAAGAATTCCGTCCGCAGCGAGATGTCGTCATAATTCAACTCCGGAAGGGCATTATGCCGAAACCGGTAGTGCTCGAAGCCGTTCGTTATTCCGCTGCCGCCAACCTCCTCATTCAGGCAGAGGCGCACATGCTCAATCTTCCGCTCACCCGTAGTGGACAAGGGCAGCAAAGACTGCCCCTTATTCTCAGCACCTTGCGGGGCGGGGCCAGACTCCGTATCTTGCCATCCTTCTGTACGCTGCGGCAAGTCGTCCTGCGGCATCTGTTTCATGCTGTCTCCCTCCGATCCTTACGGTCTATTCTATAAATATCCGGTGGCGTCATGCCACCCGAATCCGATTCATCAGCAATAGCACGCTTCATTATAACACATTCGCATAGCACAACCATTCACGGCAACTGACAACACAGATACGGCAGCTCCCCGGTGAGACCTTGCATTGTTATTTTCATGATTGGCATGCAAAGGACCGCCGCAGAGCTATTCCCTGCTCCTTCCGGCGGTCTTATTATAGTTATCCTGCTGGCCTGTCCGTGCATTCTTAGATTACAAGCACGATAGATTTGCCGATTGTCACAGCAGCGGAGACATCAGCCTTGCCGCCGACTCCAGTATCCGCTCCAGTAAGCGCTTGTTCATAAAGGTCTCATGCACAATCTGGCGGGTAGACAGCAAATCACGTTCAAAATCAGCTACGACGCGGGCTACACTCTCCGTCTGCAGCAGCAGCGCATTGACCTCGAAATTTAGATGGAAGCTGCGCATATCCATGTTGGCTGTTCCTATCGTCGCTATTTCACCGTCGGTAATCAGCAGCTTGGAGTGGATGAAGCCCTTTTCATATTCATAAATCTTTACGCCGGATTCCAGCAGCGCCGGGAAATAGGTGTGTGAAGCCAGGAATGGAATCCACTTGTCCGGTTTGGCCGGGAACAGCAGCCGCACATCGAGACCGGACATCGCAGCCACGCGCAGCGCGGTTAAGATATCCTCGTCCGGGATAAAGTACGGGGTGGCAATCCACACCGACTTTTCTGCTGAGGTGATCATGGAGAAGAAGATATTCTTGAGTGCGCGGCGCTCATTGTCCGGTCCGCTGGCGATAATCTGCACCGCTCCGTCCCCGGTGGTGAAGCGCAGCTGCGGGGAGAGATAATCCTGCTCCAGTATTTTTTCCCCTGTCGTGTGCATCCAGTCCTGCAGGAAAATAATCTGCATCGTCCGCACCGCCTCTCCCCTGATCAGCATGTGCGTGTCGCGCCAGAAGCCATACGTCTTGCTTCGGCTAAGGTATTCATCGCCAACGTTCAATCCGCCCATAAAGCCGACATCCCCGTCGATGACGACGATCTTGCGGTGATTCCGGTAGTTCACCCGGCTGGAGAAAAAGGAAGTGGAATTGCCGTAAGCCGCCACCTGCACCCCGGCATCGCTCAATTCCTTGAGGAAGGCTCTTGAGAGCTGAATGCTGCCAACCGCATCATACATAAATCTGACGGCAACGCCGGCACGGGCCTTCTCGATCAGAATCTGCTGAATACGCGTCCCGATATGGTCAGCCCGGAAAATATAATATTCCATATGAATATGGTGCTGCGCCTGCCGCAGCTCCAGCAGCAGTGTGCCGAAGGTCTCCTCGCCGTTGGTCAGAATACGGGTCTCGGAATTGAACGAAATAGGGGTCCGCGCCAGTCTTTGCGATAATCCCAGCAGCTTTTGGTGCGGAGCGTCAAAGATTGACCAATCCTGATGCATCCGCAGCGCGTCATTCTCAATCCGCTCATACGCCATCTGGTCGCGCTGAGCTTTTTTATCATATTTGCGCCGCTTGAACACATTTTGTCCGAACAGCAAATAGAAGACAAGCCCCAGCACCGGAATCAGCGCCAGCAGCAGAATCCAGGCCACCGTTGTGGAGGGATTGCGATTCTCCATAGAAATACCAAGCCCAATGGAGATAACGGTCAGAGTGGAGAAAATACTGATAATCGTTCCGGCAGCATTGCCGAATACGCCGAAGCCAAAGTAATAATAGGCCAATAAAGCCGCAATAATGACTAAAGTCTGCAATCCTCTTCTCATAGATAACCTACCTTCTCTTTATACCTTTCATCACTGAAATGACACATTTATATATTACATGAAGAATCTCATTCTTCCTACTGAAAACCGCCGGCAATCTGGAATTTAGGCAATAATGCAACCTCAAGCCAACCCTCACGTACCTAAATTTGTAATGTCTTAAAATGTATATTATAATCGGCATGACCAATTAGTCAATTATAGAACCTAGTGGTCAGAAGGGAGGTGTATTTCCTGGTGGCTGATAAAAATGCAACTAAAAAGGAGCAAATTATTAAAACAGCTATGCAACTATTCGCTGTGAAAGGCTCGTCTTCCACTTCCATGCAGGAGATTGCCGAGTTATGCGGGATATCCAAGGGCAGTCTTTACCTGGCATTCAAATCCAAGGAGGAGCTGGAACGCAGCATTTATATATATTGCTTCCGCATGATCCGTGACCCTCTTCAGCGGGAGGAGCAGGAGAGTTCAAGAACACCGCGGGAAAAGCTGCGCAACCAGATTGAAATCGTGCTTAATCATGTATACGAGCTGCGCGAGTTTTTACAGCGGCAATTTCATGAGCTTGCCGGAAAAGGTGTGAAGGATGCACCAGAGTGGATCCGCAAGATCAACGGCCCCCTAATCAGTTGGTGCCAGAACAAGCTGGAGACTCTGTACGGGAAGGAGATTCTTCCCTATGTAGGAGAATTGTGCCTTTTAGGAAATGGGATGATCTATTCTTACATTTGGGTTCTTTACAATCATGAGTCCGCAGTTTCGATTCCGCGCCTTGCTGATCACCTTGTGGATTTATTGGATGTTGCTGCAGCCGGCCTGCTCGCCGGAAGGCCTGTACCCTTGATCTCCGCCGCCGCTCTGGCGGACTGGGTAGAGCACCAAGAGTGGAGCCCGCGCCGGAATCCGCTGCAGCTTATCAAAGACATGAAGACCGGACTCAGCTCAGATCCCGGCATGGAACCACAGAGTGTAGAAGTTGCTCTGGAATCGCTAACGATTCTGGAGAGCGAAATTCTCATGCCTTATCCGCGCAAGGCCATTATTCAAGGCATGCTGTCCAACCTGCAGGGCTATCCGGTAGTGCACAAGGAACTAGAAGAGCTAACGAAGCTGATTCCGCTCCATATGCAGAATGTATGCAGTTTTCAATGAAGCTTTCAATGTTCGTGACAGGTACGACAAGCAGAGAGAGAAAGAAGGACGGATAGGCAGTGCCAAGTACAATTTATACAGGAGGTTTTCCCTACGGAAAGCCTGAGAGGAGCAGAAACGTAACTTATGAAGAGTCTAATTAATTTCTCGCTCAGAAACAAATTCGCCATTTGGCTTCTGACGATCATCATCGTGTTCGCCGGTCTGTACAGCGGTCTGACCATGAAGCAGGAGACTTTGCCTAATATCAGCATCCCTTATCTCAGCATTACAACGATCTACCCGGGGGCAGCGCCGGAAGGTGTCGTGAATGACGTCAGCAAGCCGCTGGAGCAGAAGCTCCGTAATGTTGACGGCGTGAAGACACTGACCTCGAACTCGCTGGAGAATGCCTCCAGCATCACTATTGAATTCGATTATGGTACAAATCTGGACAATGCAACTGCCGCCGTTCGCGAGGCTCTAAATGAAGTAACCCTGCCGGACAATGTGCAAAAGCCGCAAATTTCCCGGTTCAGCCTAAGCTCGCTGCCGGTCATTTCGCTTAGCTTGTCCGATAGCTCGGGTAATCTGGAAGAGCTGACCCGCATTGCGGAGAATGATATCCGTCCTGCCCTTGAGGATGTCGAAGGTGTAGCCTCCGTGCAAATTGCCGGACAATATGTGAAGGAAGTCACCCTGAAGTTCGATCAAGCCAAGCTTAAGCAATACGGACTGACGGAAGACACCATTAAAGGAATTGTCCAGGCCTCCTCCCTCCGCGTGCCGCTTGGCTTGTTCGAGATGGAGAAATCACAGAAAGCGGTTGTCGTGGACGGCAATGTCACCACAGTTGACGATCTGAAAAACCTGAGTATTCCTGTTGTTCCTTCTGGAGCGGGAGCGGGTGCTGCTGGAGCAAAGCCCGGAGCAGGCGCAGCGGCCAATGCTGCTGGCAGAGCTCCCGGGGCTGGAACAACTGGGGCAGGCGCTGCTGGTAATCCGGGCATGGCGGCCGGTGCCGGTCTGCCAACGGTAAAACTTGGAGACATTGCTGATATTCAGGTTGTCGGCAAATCGGAGTCCATTTCCCGCACGAACGGCCAAGAATCCATCGGGATTCAAATTGTAAAAGCCAATGACGCCAACACGGTAGACGTGGTTAACGGCGTGAAGGATAAGGCGGATGAACTGAAAAAGCAATTCAAGTCGATGAATCTCACAGTGCTGATGGACCAAGGGAAGCCGATTGAGGATTCCGTGAATACGATGCTGTCCAAGGCAGCTTTCGGCGCCCTGTTCGCCGTGCTCATTATCCTGCTGTTCCTGCGGAATATCCGTTCCACCATTATTTCCATTATCTCCATTCCATTGTCGCTGCTCATTGCAATTCTCTGCCTGCGCCAAATGGATATTACGCTGAATATGATGACACTGGGGGCTATGACCGTTGCCATTGGGCGTGTCGTCGATGACTCGATTGTCGTCATCGAGAATATTTACCGGCGGCTGACCCTGTCCGGCGAGAAGCTGCGCGGCCGTGAGCTGATCAGTGCAGCAACGCGTGAAATGTTCGTGCCGATCATGTCCTCAACCATTGTAACTATCGCTGTGTTCCTGCCGCTTGCTTTTGTCAGCGGTATGGTGGGTGAGCTGTTCCTGCCTTTTGCGCTCACGATGGTATTCGCCCTGCTCGCTTCGCTGGTAGTGGCAATCACCCTGGTGCCTGCACTGGCGCATACACTCTTCCGTAACGGTCTCAAGAAGAGCAAGAACAGCCACAGTGAGAAGCCGGGCAAGATGGCTGCCGGCTATCAAAAAATTCTGAACTGGTCCCTTTCCCACAAGCTGATCACCTTCGGCGTTGCCGTGCTTCTGCTGGTGGGCAGCCTGTTCCTGATCAAACCGATTGGCGTCAGCTTCATGCCTTCCCAGGAGGAGAAGAACGTAATGCTCACCTTCTCGCCGAAGGCAGGCCAGACACTGAAAGATGTACAGAACCTGGGGCTGAAGGCCGAGAAATATATCATGGACCAGAAGTATATGGATAAAAAGTATTTGGATAAAATGCAATATTCCATCGGGGGCAGCAGCCCGTTCGGTATGGGCGGCTCCAATTCCGGCCTCTTCTACATCACCTTTAAAAACGACACTCCGGATTTTGATACCGTAAAAGAAAAGCTGATTGAAGGCTTGACCAAAGAGGTGCCGGAAGGCGTGTGGGGTGATATGTCCGGCATGTCAGGCGGGGGTCTTGGCGGCAACACGCTGACCGTTAATATTTTTGGCGACAGTCTTGAACAGTTGAAGCCGGTAGCCGACGAAATCGCCGGAATCGTGCAAGCAGACACCGCTAACTTCAAGGATGGAAAAACCAGCCTAGCCGAAGCTTATGATCAATATACAATCGTAGCTGATCAGGCAAAGCTCAGCTCCCTCGGCCTTACCGCCGGACAAATTGCAATGAAGCTCAGTCCTGCCGGTACCCGCCCTGTCCTGACAGAGGTAGCGATGGACGGCAAAAATTATAAAGTCTATATTGAGACGGACAAAGACAAGTACAGCAGCATCAAGGAAATGCAAGACGCTACGCTAACCTCTCCGCTTGGGATCACAGTGCCGATTGGCGAGGTAGCCAAAATCGAGAACGGAACTTCGCCGGATTCCATTACCCGGGAAGACGGCAAAATGAAGGTTGACGTTACCGCCGAGATCATTGCGAGTGACGTCAACAGTGCTTCGAACAATGTCAAAGACAAGATCGACGCACTCAAACTGCCAGATGGCGTAACCGTCACCTTCGGCGGTGTAACCGAGCAAATCAACGATACCTTCGGACAACTCGGTATTGCCATGTTAGCCGCTATCGCCATCGTATACTTCGTGCTCGTTGTTACATTCGGTGGAGGTCTAGCACCGTTTGCAATTCTGTTCTCCCTGCCGTTCACCGTAATCGGAGCGCTTGTTGCCCTGCTGGTGGCAGGAGAGACCCTGAACGTCTCCGCGCTTATGGGCGCTCTGATGCTGATCGGGATCGTTGTCACCAATGCGATTGTCTTGATCGACCGCGTAATACACAAGGAAAAAGAGGGAATGTCAACGCGCCAAGCCTTGCTTGAAGCAGGGGCTACCCGTTTGCGCCCAATCCTGATGACCGCGCTGGCAACCATCGGCGCACTGCTGCCGCTCGTAACCGGCCTCGAAAACAGCGCAGGCATTATCTCCAAGGGCCTCGGCGTAACGGTTATCGGCGGTCTGGTCAGCTCCACCCTGCTGACACTGGTTGTCGTACCAGTCGTGTATGAGTTCCTGATGAAATTCCGAAGCAAGAAGGTCTATGAATAAACGGTGATTATATAGCTATAGAATAAAGATAAGGCGCCTTTCCTAAGTGGAAGGGCGCCTTCTTCTCTCTGATGTTCATGTTCGGCATGTTCATCATAGCTCTGCTGAACTACCTCAAAAAGAAATAGACCTCCCTATCCAAAGGAATCGGTCTATTTCATGACTTATATTCCGAAAGCCACCGCCCTTAAAAGCGGCTGTTGCAACTGAGGACCGTGTTACCAGCACGGTTCTCTTTATTTTACGCTGATTCTGGCTCTATTATAACATGCTAATTTTGTATTTCAATCCACACACGCTTAATAATTCCTAGTCTCAGCTCAGCCTAAGCCGTAGCAGTCGCGCTGCTCTCCAGAGATGCCTTCCAGGCCCGCAGCATTTGCAGATCATACGGCAGAAATTCCTGCAGCATGTGGCTGAGTCCCAGATAGAGCGGGCTATCTGTTGCGGCATTCAGTCTCTCGCAGAATTGCGGGGTCCATTTCAGCAAATGCTCCTCCAGGAAGCTTTCCTGGATTTCCAGCAAATCCATTGCACTGCGGATCGAGAAGCTGTTGTGCAGCATCCGTTCATGCAGCACCGCCATAAATTCCAGTTCAATGGAGATATGATCATCGGCTTCGCCGCCGCATTTTTTAAAGACAATCCCTGCCGATGCGTAGACATCAGAGAGGACATTGCTGAATTCTTCTTCACGGCCTAGTTCGGCCGCTTCACGGGCAATAATGGTGCTGGCTGCACGCTCATTCATCAGCCGCATGTATTCCTTATTCTCTCGCTCACAGATCTGCGGCAGCGCCGACGGCTCTTGACTGCAGAGGTAGCGCTTCAGCTCCCGCCCGCCTTCAGTCATGTCCGCAGCTACACTAATCTTTTGGTTGCGGCTCCACTGCGCGACCAGCGAGAGGCTTGGCTTTCTTCCATAAAAGTCCACTAAAAGCTGATATATTAATCCCCGACTCTCCAGCCAACGGCTAAATATCTCCGGTACAACAAGTGATGAAACTGTTTGTGTTGTCATTTTGCAAATCCTCCCTATTGGTTTGCCGGGCGCTTATCGCCTATAATCGTACAAAGCGCGCGTTATCCGGTATCATAGCTGTGCTCATCGCAAAAGTGAATTGTAGAAAAAGTGTGAATCTTCCGCACTTAAATTATATCGAATTTGTTAAGCGCTTTCAGTGAGCATTCTATGACCATTACTTAAAATTGTCGTAACTCTGTCAAATTTAGGCTTTGCCATTTCAGTTCAGTCACATATGATTTAGGTTGTCCTTTTCTTCTGCTTCACAACCCGTGGCCCTCCTCTTCCTAACTCTTCGCAGGTAAAGTGCCGCAGCCTGGCGCATTGACGCGAACGATCACAGTCATTAAAATTTAAAATAAAATTCAAGCTGAAGGGAGCACTCTATGGAACCGCTGACGGACCCGTTTGGACGTTTACATGACTATATCCGCATTTCGGTTACAGACCGCTGCAACCTGCGCTGCATTTATTGTATGCCTGCGGAAGGAATGCAATTCCAGCCCCAGGACGAAATTATGAGCTATGAGGAAATAACGGCTGTGGTGAAAGCCCTCGCGCCGCTCGGTCTGAGCAAAGTGCGGCTCACGGGCGGAGAACCGCTGATCCGCAAGGATATAGAAAAGCTGGTATCCATGATCGCCGACATTCCGGGCATTAAAGATATATCGCTGACCACCAACGGCCTCCTGCTTCCAGGCAAGGCTGCCCTCCTGAAGCAGGCCGGATTGTCGCGGGTGAACATCAGCCTGGATTCCCTGCGGCAGGACCGCTTCGCCATGATCACACGCGGCGGCGAGGTCGCCAAGGTGCTGAAGGGTATTGAAGCCGCTGAAGCAGCGGGCCTCTCTCCGATTAAGCTTAATGTCGTACTGATGAAGGGCATCAATGATGACGAGATAAAAGATTTCATCTCCCTGACCCTGAACAGCCCGCTGAATGTGCGGTTCATTGAATATATGCCCATCGGCAGCGCAAGCGATGCCTGGCGCCAGACCTATCTACCGCTGGAGACCGTAGTCGAAGCCTGCAATGCGGCAGGCTGGGCCACGGAAGAGGCAGGCATGCCTTCGGGCAACGGCCCATCCCAGAACCGGCGGGTCGTCGGCGCACAGGGAACCTTCGGGCTGATCCATCCGGTGAGCGAGCACTTCTGCGACAACTGCAATCGGCTGCGCCTCACTGCTGACGGCCACATCAAAGCCTGCCTCTACTGGGCGGATGAATACAATGTACGACCTCTGACCGGAGATCCGGCTGCAGTTCAGGCCCTTTTCCGCAAAGCTCTGGGCAACAAGCCGCACAACCACGAAATGGCCCTCGCCCTGGAACGCAAAGCCCAAAGCCACACCCCCACCCTGCGGCGCATGTCGCAAATCGGGGGATAGTGGGCAGAAAGATAAAAAACGTCAGTACTATCCCCTTAAGGATGGTTCTGACGTTTCTTTTTGAGTCTTAGGTATCTTCAACCCAGAAACTTGATGATTTTCTACCATAAACTTATTAAGAGCTGGAGAAGTCATTTAAAGTTTATATATTTTTCGAACTGCTCTATATATTAATCTCAAAATCCACCGATATCGTGCCTTTGATGACATTACGTTCGTTGTCGATTTTGGCGGAAAGCTCTACGCCGCTCATTAAGATTTCATTACCTCTGAACCGCTTGCGGGTCAGATAATAGGTCGCCAGTTCGCTGCGGAAGCGGGCGTGAGTATCATCGTTGATTTGCTTATTACGTTTACCGTATCTTCGGTACGGAATGTACGCGGAAAAACGCTGAAGGATGTGGTCCACATCCCATTGATAGCGATTGGCCGTCTCCACAATTCTGAACAAAGCCGAAAAGATCTCATTCTCCCTTGTCGAAACAAAATTCACATAGTCATCCAGTACATCCTGCTGTCCATCCATTAAGCGAAGCAAATACGTATTTGCCATTCCCCACTCCTGGAACTGGGCTATAATTCGCTCTGCTTCCTCCCCTTCTTCCTGTATCCAGTTACCATCTGTATAGAGTGGCACAAGCTCCAGCGCAGTCTTGTAATCTCCAAGTTCCTCGTATGTACATGAACGCATAAGTTGTGCGTATAGAATATAATAGTATAAAGGTCTTTCTAATATTTGCTCTATGCTGCACTTATGTTCTGAGCGGCTACGAAGAGAATATTGAATAGTTGCAAGCCGGTGCATTTCCTGTGCCAGCTCATCTGCCTTTTGCCAATGATGCAATGAATAATATACATGTAGTAATTGCCTTAACGCATCCAACTGATGAGCCTCATCCAGTCGAGTAACATAACTCTCAAATAAAGTAGCTGCTATCAGATTCTTTTGCGGATCATCACCCAGGGCCATTTCGAATAGGCGGAATTGGCAGAGTGCCAGCCGTTCGGAGTGCTGATACTTCTCGCTGGCTCCAACATTTTCATATAAGATCGCTGCCGCCTGCTGCTTACCCTTCTGAAATAATTCTTCCGCCAGATCAAAGAGCAGAGGTCCATACATAAGATTATCCAGCAGACTCTGAACCAAACGTTCGATGCAATCCAGACGTCCAAGCTCCGCAGAACGCAAAATAAACGGCCTAAGCCGCCGCCATGTCGGTGTAGAATCATACAGACACTCATCCACATACTTACTGTAAAAATAGTCTTCCACCAAACCCATAGTTTGGGTGATCTTCTCTAGATGGCTCATCGCCATAGCCTGCTGACCTTTCATGATTCGGCTGAGTGTTCCAGAATGAGTCCCGCTCATTACAGCGAATTTATTAATAGTCATCTTCTGACCTGATAAATAGGCCCATATCTCATCGCGTATTGTAGCTGTGTGCTCCAAGGGAATACCACCTTTTTCAACTCTTTTATTGCAAGATTGCTCTCTTCTATTTTCAAGGGGGCCATGTTTATCTTTATGCATACCATTCAGGCCACTGGCCGTCTCTATTTCATATGATTATTGCTGTAACTGTTCAGCAGCTTGTCCAGCTCTACTGATTGCCGAAGCACCTCAGGGTGGCTGAAACCACCATACTGCATATGCATCCGATAAAGCTTACGCCTTGCCCGCTCAATACGAATTCTAATGAATACAGTGTTACTCATGACGGTTTTCGCCTCCTTATGCAATATTTTAGTTATTTATGTAAAATTGTAGGTGATTAATATGGTTGCAGTACCTCATTTATTTACCGTGATAAAGGATTTAGAAGGGTTGCACATAAAAACGCCCCTGAATAACAGGGACGTCGATGTATTATTTTATTTATAGCTGCAGTAATTAAGTGATCCACTTCAAACTTAACCCACATTATTCAAATTACCCAGCTCAAGTACTTACTAAATACCCCAACCGTGACTTAACTGCTGAACTATATTCTGTGTATTATCAGCGTTAATTGCTTCACTAACTTTGGGAGGTTCAACCAAAATAAGACTTAAAATAGCTAAGCTACAAAAAGCTAATAATAGTAGTTTTTTTCCCATTTGACTCCTGCACCTCTCTTATTAGACTTTTATATTTCTTTTTCTCTTCTTCCTCTGCAATGTGACGGTATTGTTCGAATAAATCAACACACATAATGATACTACTCTCACTATTAATTTTAACAGATGATTCCAAACTTTCTAGTATGTAACGAATTCCTTCTTTTCGATTATTATTCAAGGAATAGGCAGCCAATTCTCTAAAAAAACTAGCATATTGATCAGACATAATTTGCTGGTTGTAATCACCTAATTCCGTCTCATGTGTCTGATAGGAAGTAAGAGGAATAAAGGCATAGAATCGTTCCAGTATGTGATCAACCTTCCAATGATAAAGATTTGCCGATTTGATAATATTGTATAAAGCTATAAATATCTCACCCGGTTGTGAAGAGATATATTCCACGTATTCATCGAGTACCTCCGCTTGCCCTTCCAGCAAACGATATAAATAGGTATTTGCTTTTCCCCATTCCAGAAATTGCACTTTGGTCCGCTGCGCTTCTTCATCATTTTCCTTTATCCAACTTCCATCTGTGTAAAGCGGTATCAGCTCTAAGGCAGATTTGTACTCTCCACATTCCTTATGCACGTTTGAACGCATTAGATGAGCGTATAGAATATAAAAATACAAGGGTCTGTCAGGGGTTCTTCCACTATTAAATTGGCGTTCCGAATTACACAGCAGATCGTACCGAATTGTAGCAAGTCTGAGTAGCTCTCTGGCAAGTTCATCAACTTTGTGCCACTTATGCAGCGAGCCATATACGTGCGCCAGATGCCTCAGAGCATCCAACTGATCCGCCTCATCCAATCGGGGAATATAAGGTTCGAACAAGGTCGCTGCACGCAGGTTCTCGCTCTGGTCGTCGCCAAGGGCGATCCGGAATAGGCGGTATTGGCACACGGCCAAACGTTCGGAATACTGATACTTTTCGCTGGCGCTCACATTCTGATACAGCAGCGCTGCTGCCTGCCATTGCCCTTGCTCGAACAGCCCTTCGGCCACATCGAACAGCGTAGGCACATTGCTCAGATTATCGAGCAGGATCTGGACCATACGTTCAATACAATCCATTCGCCCAAGCGCCGCACAACTCAGCAGAAAGGGGCGCAGTCGCCGCCAGGTTGGTGCCGAATGATAGAAGCATTCATCGACATACAGACTGTAAAAGTAATCCTCCTCCTTCCCCATTCCCTTTGTAATCAACTCCAGATGACTCATCGCTATCGGCTGATGGCCGTTGACAATCCGGCTGAGTGTTCCGGAATTAATGCCCGATTGTTCTGCAAAAAAATTAATGGACATGCTCCGCTCTGACAAATACTGCGCTAACTGATCTCGAATCGTGGCTGTAGACTCCAAGGAAACACCACCTTCCGAATTCCAAAAAATAGGTTTTTGTTTTTATATCTGTAATCCTATGTGATAATCTTCCATCGGTCAATATAGTAGATTTGTATAAAAAGTGAACTCGCCAAAATATTTTAAATTTTAGGCAACACGGTTGCCATTTCCTTATGAAACAAGGAGGAACACGTCAAAATGCCCTCCACAACTGTACTCCCATGTACACGGCAATGCCCCAGATCAGGAGCGCGGAAGCTGTATTCAGCATCTTAATTGCTCTGCCGGAGGAGTCCGCTTGACCTAGCAACCGGCCTGCCGCTGCCAGGCTAAGAAACCACACCCAGGAGACTCCCGCCGTAGCAGCCGCGAAAGCCCAACGCTCACCACCCGTATATTGCAGGGAATTGGTTCCGATAACGCCGACCGTATCGAGCAGCGCATGAGGATTGAGCAGGGATACGGAGAGGGCATAGCCTACCTGTGCTTTTAGCGGCAGCCGTTTGGCGTCGCCCATTGCAGTGGCGGAGGAATGCCATATTTTCCAGCCCATGATACACAGAAAAATAATCCCGGCACCATACACAAGCGGCGTCACCCACTGCACCGAGAGTATGACCAGTGAGACACCGCCGACGGCGGCGGCAATCATCAGCGTATCGCATACGGCCGCCGTCAGAACAACAGGCAGCGTACTGCGAAACCTCGGCTGCAGCGCCCCCTGATTAAAAACAAATATATTCTGCACGCCAAGCGGCAAAATCAGCCCAAACGCCAGTATGATTCCATGTACTATTGCTTCCCGCATCACTCTGTTCCTCCAGCCTTCTTGATATTGTTCTGATAGTACCCCGCTATCGCAGGTTAGTAACCAACCAAAACCTTGGAACACTACCCAACCAAATTAAGCAATGGAGGCTGCAAATGATATAATTCAGGTAACTTATATCTCAAAAAAGGGGCTGGCACTTTGACCGACTCACGCCAACGCCACACAGAAGTTTTCCATAGCCGGGAGTGGGCACCGGACCCGGCAGCGGCGCTGCCGCTTCACCAGCAAATTACCGACTATTGCATGGACAAAATCACCAGCGGGGCTTGGCCGCCCGGTATGCGGATCGCCCCGCAGCGCGAGCTGTGCCGCCAGCTCGGCGTGAACCGCAGTACAGTGGTGACCGCGCTGGGACAGCTAAAGGCGCTCGGCCTGATCGAGGGCAGGCGCGGCGGCGGGACATGGGTTACAGGTGTGCAGGCTGCGGCACACTCGGCGGCTGAATCCGGCGCCGATCCATCGGCGCATCCCGTTCCCCTGGCGCGCGCCGGGAGCTGGAATGCCTATGTTGAAGAAGGCGTCCATTACCCTAACCTGCCCACGGTGCAGGACATTAACAGGCTTGAGTATGAGCCGGGCCTGATCCGGCTGGGTACTGGAGAGCCTGCCCCGGAGCTGCTGCCCGGCGAAGCGATGACACGGGTGCTCTCTGAGCTGTCCCGGCAGACACTGCCGCCGCTCTCCTACGAGGAGCCGCTCGGCAGCCTCGGGCTGCGGAGAGCGGTAAGCCGCGAGCTGGCGAAGAACGGCATAGAAGCTGATCCGGCTTCGATTCTGATCACTTCAGGAGCACTGCAGGGTCTGCAGCTTATTGCGATGGGTCTTTTGCCGCGCGGCTCCACCATCCTGCTGGAGAAGCCGTCTTATCTCTATTCCATCCATGCATTCCAGTCGGCCGGAGTCAAATTCAGCGGACTGCCCCTGGATGAAGGCGGATTGTGCGTGGAGCGGATTGCCGGGGAAGCCCGCAGAACCAAGGCCGCTATGTTGTACAGCATCCCTGCCTTTCATAATCCAACGGGAATTCTGATGAATGCCGGGCGGCGGCAGGAGCTTATGGAGGTGACTGGCAGACTTGGCCTGCCTATTCTGGAGGATGGGGCCTATCAGGAGCTGTGGCTTGATGCGCCGCCTCCCTTGCCGCTGAAGGCACTGGACCGTGAAGGCAGAGTGCTCCATCTGGGCACACTGTCCAAAGCGGCCAGTCCGGGCCTGCGCATCGGCTGGATCGTCGGCCCGGAGCCGGTAGTGCGGCGGCTAGCTGACATTAAGATGCAGACCGATTACGGCGCAAGCTCCCTCTCGCAGCTTGCGACGGCGCGGTGGCTGGAAGGCGGCTATCACGAGGAGCATCTCCAGCTTCTGCGGGCCAAGCTGCGCCAGCGGCGTGATGCTGTGCTAGAGCTGCTACAGTGCCATTTTGCCGATCTCGCAGCGTGGAACATTCCGGCGGGAGGCTTCTATATCTGGCTCTCGCTGCACGAGCCAGTGCCGCTGCGGACCCTGTTCCGCACAGCCCGCAAGGCCGGGCTGCTGCTGAACACCGGCGATCTGTACGACCGCAGCGACAGCCGCCACCTGCGGCTCTCCTACGTCTACGCCTCCCCTGCCGAGCTGGAAGCCGGTCTCCCTATATTGGCCGGACTGATCCGTAAACTGCAGCAGGCGGGTGTTTGAGCAGCCTATTGGAAAAAACGCGGCAACCCCAAAAATAGGGCTGCCGCGCTTAGAATTTTTTTGCGCATAAATTACTGGACGGGGATAGGCTGAATTATCTCTCCATAGTTCTCAGGCTGATAAGTAAAGGATTTCACTGATCCATCTGATGTTGTATAAAGAGCTTTATATTTCCCTGCGGAATAATCAAAATAGTCATCAAATAATTCGCCCATATAACTGGGTTGTTGGCCTCCTAAAGTTTCATATAAATCATAGCCGGGGATGCCATTAGTGCTATATTGCCATACGGCATATGCCGTATTATTCTTGATTTCAACTACAGTGGTTACTAACTTATTTTCGTAGATATAACGGGTTGCATCATTTGCGGCAAAGGTGTAAGTAAAATTTAATTGCTTATCACTTTCTGCTATACTATTCGGTTTGAATGAATATTGAATAGGCAAAGAAATAGCTGCTAAGCGAGCCTCCTGAACATTGTTGGATGTTAACTTAGCTGTATCCGGCTTGTAATCCTTGCTTGTCACAAACAATATTCCACGAGTCCCCTCATAGTACACACTATAGCCGAAAGCTTCACTAACAAACCGGGCAGGAACCATCAAACGTCCGTTGTAGTTATTGGCTTCGCTATCCATTTGGACGGGCTGCCCGTTTTTATAGGCAGTACGCTGCCCTTGCGTCATTATGAAAGTATCTTTTGCAGAATTGGTAATCGTAGCAGAATGAGACTCGGCATCCCAGGAATAGGTTAGTCCAAGAGAGGCAAGAGTCCTGATAGGAATCATTACTCTACCGGAAACAATAAATGGGGTACTGTCTGTAGTGATAAACTCCCCGTTAATGTTTACCGTAATGGGACGGATTGCAGAGGCCGCAGAAATAGAACCCTGACTGATAACAAAAAGCATAAGACAAACCGCTATGGTTTTCCTAAAAGCAGGCATTATGAAAACCCCTTCCATGTTATATGAATATATTGACGTGCTGCATGGAAGAAAGTTTCCAGGAAACCTGGGTCTACAACTGAAACAGACCATCCACTCTCTACTGTGAGAGTTGGAATTACAGCACAAAATATCTTAGGCAATCATTTCAAATGACAGAATTGAATATTTGTCATTTGTCATACTTTCTGTTATGCTGGGCAAGAGGAGGGGCGCTGATGAATAAATCCAGCTCATTTTTGAGTAAAACAGAAATCATGGATGCCGCCGAGCAGACGCTGCGCAGATTTGGCCCTGACAAGACCTCGGTAACCGACGTAGCCAAGCTGCTCGGGGTCAGCCACGGCACCCTGTATAGGCATTTTCCGAGCAAAGCCGCACTGCGGGAGGCTGTAACCGAGCGGTGGCTGGAGGAACAGATTGTTGCTCCGCTGGCCGAACTCGTTGATGCTCCCGCAGGCAATGCCCTAGCGCAGCTAAAAATGTATATCGCCCGGCTGATCGAGCTTAAGGTCCACTACGCCGAGCAGGACAGGGAGATGTTCAAGATGTACGCCGACGTTACCGCAGAGGCCGCCGGGCTGGTTGAGATGCACATTCAGCGGATTATTGATCAGATGAGCATTCTCATCGACAGAGGAGTGCAGCAGAAGCAGATTGACCCGAGTGCTGAGACCGGGGCGCTTGCCCGTTCGATTTTTTACGCGACCGCCCGGTTTCATCATCCGGCCCATGCCTATGAATGGCACAGCGCCAGCATCAAGCAGGAGTTCGAACAGCTCTGGATGCTCCTCGAGCGGGGACTTGCGGTTACAGATCATTAGAATATTTAGGTTAAAATTCAGGAGGGATATAAGATGAGTCAGGCCCTGCAAGGAAAAGTTGCTATTGTTACCGGCTCCTCCAGAGGAATTGGACGCGCGGTTGCGGAGAGGTTAGCGGAAGAAGGGGCTTCGGTAATCATTAACTATTCGAGCAGCCCGAAACAGGCAGAAGAGGTGGTTCAGGGGATTCAAGCCAAAGGCGGCACCGCCGCCGCCATTCAAGCCGACATTAGCAAGCCCGTACAGATTGAGCAGCTGTTCAAGGATACGAAAGATTTGTTCGGAAAGATTGATATTGTGGTCAACAACGCGGGAATTATGGTCAACAGCCTGATCGGGGAGGCCACTGAGGAGCAGTTCGACAAGCAGTTCGCCATTAATGTAAAAGGAACTTACTTCGCCTGCCAGCAGGCCTTCTATCATCTGGAGCAAGGCGGGCGGATCATCAATTTCTCCACTTCGGTCAACGGGCAAATGTTCCCGTCCTACAGCATCTATGCCGGCACCAAAGGCGCAGTGGAGCAGTTCACCCGCCAGTTAGCCAAGGAATTCGGGACCAAAGGGATTACCATTAACGCCGTTGCTCCGGGACCTGTCGCCACAGATTTGTTCCTGGAAGGTAAATCCGAAGATCAGCTTGAAGGCCTGAAGAAGGCCAACGCCTTCGGCCGTCTGGGAGAGCCGGAGGATATTGCCGGAGTTGTCAGCTTCCTCGCCGGGGAGCAGTCCGGCTGGATTTCCGGCCAGACGCTGCGTGTGAACGGCGGATTTATTTAAGCTGCAAGGGCAATAACACCAGCGAAGCCGTCCCCTCACCGGGACGGCTTGTTATGGTTATGCTGCCGCCATGAATGTCTACAATTTTTTTGACAAGAGATAAACCCAGCCCGCTTCCGCCGCCGCTGGCGCTTCTGGCTTTGTCCACCTTATAGAAGCGTTCAAAAATTCGGGGCAGCTCCTCCTCGGCAATGCCGATGCCAGTGTCCCGGATTTCCACTTCAATCCCCTCATCCACGGTACGCAGCTGGACTGTGATCATTCCTCCAGGGGGGGTGAATTTGATGCTGTTATGCAGCAGGTTGGTCCACACCTGACTCAGGAGGTCTTTGACCGCATGCACGGTGGTCTCCTCCAGTTCAGCCTCCACATTGATATTCTTGCCTAGCCACTGCGGCTCACAGGCGAGAATCATTTCCTGCACCTGCTTATCCAGCCGGTAGTCTATCCGCTCGAATGGAAAGCTTTCCGCTTCCAGCGCTGACAGCTTCAGCAGATTGTCACTGAGCCCGGAGAGGCGGCTGCCTTCGGCTTCGATAATGTCGAGATAATGCTTCCTGTTCTCCGCACTCAGCCCTTCATCCCGCAAGGCGCGGGCGAAGCCGCGGATGGATGTGAGCGGTGACTGGATTTCATGCGAGACATTGGAGATGAAGTCCTGGCGCATGGTTTCCATCCGGCTCAGCTCGCTGGCCATTTCGTTAATGCCCTCCACGATTCCGCCAAACTGTCTATAATTCCTGCTATCCAGCTCCACCTTGAAATTGCCCTTGGAGATTTGTCGCATGGCTGTAAGGATCGGAATGTAGAACGACTTCTCCTTACCACGGGTGGCGAAGCTGATAATACCCGCAATACAGATAAGGATGATGACCTGCCCCCCCATAATAAGCAGCTGGGTTTCATAGGCCGAGAGCGTCCAGCCGAACCTCTGCACCATCAGCCTGGTTCCGAAATAGCCGCCATTCCATGTAACGAAGAGCACCGCCAGCCATGCTGAAATGCCCAAAACAACCTTGCTCACCTGCCAAAACTTATTCATCCCATCTCCCCCTCCAGCCGGTAGCCAAGACCGCGGACCGTGCGGATGGCAAAGCCATATTCCTCCTGGGGAAAACGCTCACGCAAGCGGCCTACATGCACATCCAGTGTGCGTTCGTTGCCTTCAAAATCATAACCCCAGATCTCTTCAATCAGCCGGTCGCGCGTCAGCGTCTGCCCCGGGTAGCTGGCAAGCTTGAACAGCAGCTCAAATTCCTTAAGCGGCAGCGTGATGTTACCCTCATCCGAGACTACCTCGTAGGTTCTGCGGTTCATGCGCAAATGGCCGACATTGACGCTCTGGGCAGCGGAAATCTGATACCGCTTCAGCAATGCTTTGATCCGGGCGATCAGCACCGGCGGTTCAAAGGGCTTCACCAGATAATCATCGGTCCCCAGCTCGAAGCCCTTGACGATCTGCGAGGTTTCGCTTTTGGCCGTCAGCATCAGAATCGGAATATCATAGCTTCGGCGCAGCGCCCGGCACAGCTCCCAGCCATCCATGTTGGGCATCATGATATCAATGACGGCCATATCTACAGCGGTATCTTCGAGGAGCCTCAGTGCCTCCACCCCATCAGAAGCGCTGTATATGTCCTCCATGCCTTCAGCCCTCAAGAAGACTTCCACCAATTCGCGGATATGCGGATCGTCGTCCACTACTAGTATTTTGGCCATTTGCTGCGGAACCCTCCTCTTCACCACCGCCTGGAAGTTCAGGTGTATTCATTTGAAGCTGCTGGGCAGCGAATTCCCGGTACAGCTCATGCTTCTGCAGCAGTTCCTCATGTGTTCCTCTGCCGGTAATCCGGCCCTTTTCCATAAAAATAATCTGATCCGCATTCACCACAGTAGCCAGCCGGTGGGCAATGACAATCGTGGTCCGGCCCTGCATCAGGTTAGATAAGGCCTTCTGCACCACCGCCTCGGACTGGCTGTCGAGACTTGAGGTGGCTTCGTCTAGCATTAGTATCTTGGGATCGCGCAGCAGCGCCCGGGCAATGGCGATCCGCTGGCGCTGTCCGCCGGACAGCTTCACCCCGCGTTCGCCGACATCCGTATTATAGCCGTCCGGCAGCTCTTCAATAAAGCCGTCCGCATAAGCCATGGCGGCAGCACGGCGCATTTCCTGGGTGCTGACCTCCCGGTCCAGTCCATATCCAAGATTATCGGCAATCGTACCGGAGAGCAGCGGACTTTCCTGTGAGACGTAGCCGATCAGCTTGCGCCAGGAACGCAGCGAGAAGGCCGAGACCGGCTTCGTCCCCAGCTTGATTACACCGCTCTGCGGTTCATAGAACCGTTCCAGCAGGGAGAACAGGGTTGTTTTGCCGCCCCCGCTTGGCCCGACAATCGCCGTCACCTGTCCCGGCAGCATGAAGAAGTCTAACCCGCTTAGCACAGGCTCGCCTGTTTTGTAGCTAAAGCTCAAATCTTCGATTACAATTGCTTCTTTCGCTCCTGTTGCTACCTCCACCCCTTCGTAGATCTCCTCATCCTCCGCCAGCGTTTCAATGATCCGTTCCGAAGCGCCTTTCGCTTTTTGAATCTGGGTGAAGAACTGGGTCAGCTGGGTTAGCGGCATCACAATCTGAATCAGATACAGAATAAAAGCCACGAGTTCGCCTGCCGTCAGAGCACCTGAAGACACCTGCATTCCGCCGTAGCCGATAATGACCACCAGCAGCATCATGAACACGAAGGAGACCAGCGGGCTGATCATGGCGCTGATTTTGCCCTCACGGATGCCAAAGGACAGCAAATTCATAATTCCTGTACGTCCGGCTTCATATTCCCGCTCCTCAGCACCGGAGGATTTCACCAGCCGGATTTCGGACAGCACGCCGCTGAGCGTAGCAGTGAAGGACGCTGTTTCATCCTGCGTGCCTTTGGATATTTTGTACATCTGCCGGCCGAGCGGCACCAGAATCAGCGCGGACAATGGAAGCACGGTGAACAGCACCAGCGTCATTTTCCAGTTCAGGTAGAGCAGCACCGAAATCGAGCCGACAATCGAAATGACCCCGGTGAACAGGCTGGCCAGATGCTCTGAGATGAGTGTTTTGATAATTCCGGTATCGTTCGTCATCCGGCTGACGCTCTCGCCTGTGCGGTTATCGTTATAATAGGAGACCGGAAGCACAAGAAATTTACGCCAAAGCCGGTCCCGCAGACCTGCTACTACCTTCTGTCCGACATAGTTCAGTAAATAGATCGAGACTCCACCGGCAATCGTCTGGGCAATGAAGGCCCCGGCAATTCCGGCAATCTGCAGCCTGCTGATCGACGCGAGTGAGAAGCCGTCAACCAGATTCTTGGTGAACATAGGAATAACTAGCCCCACCAGGGTCGATATCATGCTGAGCGCAACAGCCAGTGCCAATAGTCCATAGGAAGGTTTGGTGCCATGCAGCAGCTTCAGAAACGGCTTCATGGCCGCTCCCTGCTTCTTGGCAGGTTCATTGGTTTTCATGGAAGATCCCCTTTTCTGCGGATAGATATCAGGAAAGGTAGCCTCTCCTTCCGCCTTAATTAACACATTAACTTAGCTATTTAAACTGAAGTTAAACAGCATGCTGACTGTGTGGGAAGAATCCTCTGTCTCTACTTTTGAGCTGAAGCCAGCTTGAGGGCGGCCTCGTAATCCTCCGGTGTGTTCATGTTAAGCAGGGACAAGCCGTGTGTTCCCGGACCCTCGGGATAGTCTCCTTCATGAACATAATGTACCGTAAGTCCGGCAAGAAAATCCATTACCCGCAGCTCATTCCGCTTCAGCGCCTCTTCAAGAACAGGCAGGATGCTCCGGTGATAGAGCGCCAGCAGCGGCTGGACTTTGCCTTCGGATGTGACTGGCACGATTGCCTGGGCAGCCGTCCCGTCAGCGATAAGCGCCAGCATATGCCGAAGCAGCCCTTCTGAAGCAAAAGGCAGATCACAGGCCAGCAGAACGACCCACTCTGTGTGTGCTTCCATTAGCGCGGCGTGCAAGCCGGCCAGCGGCCCAAGTCCGGGATAACGGTCCGGAATCATAGGTAAATGAAAAGTCCTGTAGGCCTCCCGTTCTTCTTCGCCGCAGGCAATTACGACAGTAGCTGCAATCTGCGATAAACGGGCTGCAGTGTACGCAATCAGGGGCTTTCCTGCCAGTAGCAGCAGTGCTTTGTCGGTTCCCATCCTCCGTGAGGTTCCCCCTGCCAAAATAACACCCGTAATCTCCATTTCGCCACCACTTTCCCAATTATTTGAAAATATCCTTTAAAGTTGGTTTGTATCCCTTTTCAACAAATGTTACAGTGATAGAAGCAGCCTGTTCGGGGCTGCCCTAATGAATGCAAGGCATTTGCAGGAAAGGAGTGCCCAATTTGCGGGAGAACCCTGATAAGCAGTTTTCCTTCACCTCCTTGAGGTGGTTCAACTTCTTCTTGTATGGAACAGTCGTCCTCTTCACCAGCTTCTTTCCACTATACCTGCAGGAAGTGGGGATGAACAAGCTGGAGATCGGGAGCTTAATGTCGGTGGGAGCGCTGGTCTCTATCATTGCCAATCCCTTCTGGGGCATCTGGACGGACCGCTGTCAGAATATCCGGCAGATAGTCCTGCTTATGCTGGCAGGGACGCTGGTGTTATCCCAGCTTGTATTTCGAGCAAATACATATGAAATGATGTATATCTCCATCCTGTTCTTCTATTTCTTCCAAGGACCGCTGTTCGCTGAGAGCAACACCCTGATCCTGAGCTATATTGACGGCACGAAGCACCGCTTCACCTCTTTCCGGCTATGGGGGTCGCTGGGCTGGGCACTTACGGCAATCTCGGCTGGACCGATTATTGAGTGGGCTGGAGTTTCCGTATTGACCTATCTCTTTGCCGCACTGCTGCTTGCGGCCATGATTTCACTGGCTGTGCTGCCGAGGCGGCGCAATCATTCCATCGGAATTGCACCGTTTCCGTTCAAGGGCTTCGGGCAAATCTTTTATCATCCGTTCTTTCTGAGTTTTATCTTCTTCGGCATTCTGGTCTCCATCGCCAACACAATGAACAACACCTTCGTATCGCTCTACATCACTGAGCTTGGAGGCAGCAAGACGATGATCGGTCTGGCCGTGTTCCTTTCCTCTATTCTGGAAATAGGCGTGCTGCTCCTGTGCGACCGCTTCCTGAAACGCAGAATTCCGGTCCTGCTCGGCTGGCTTGCGCTTGTCAGCACCTTGTTCGTCGTACGCTGGTGGCTGATGGCCGATGCGACAACACCGCTTCAGGTGGCATTCATTCAAGTGCTGCATTGCATAACGTTCGGCGGGTTCTTCTATGTAGGTACCCGGCTTACCATGCTGCTGGTGCCGAAGCAATACCGTTCTTCAGGACAAGCGCTGTACACCTTGAGCTGGAGCGGCATTTCCGGAATTCTTGGCGGCGTTCTCGGCGGCTGGCTGTACCAGAACCTCGGAGCGCAGAGCATGTACCAATCCGGCGTTTTTCTCTCGCTGTTCGGCACTCTGGGATTCGGCGCGATGTGGCTGCTTGCCAGCCGCGACAGCTATCACCCTCCGGGTGAGCTGGAGGAAGATGATCTGGAGGAGTTCGAGACTAACCGATGACGGCTCTTCCTCCGCTGACGGAGCTGCATTCAAAAACAGGCTTGGCTTCCTTGAAAGGAACGCCAAGCCTGTTTTATTGCACCTATAGAGTTCAGCCCTACTTGCCGGGCTGGAACGAGCTTTTGAGCGAGACGATAAGATTGAATACCAGATGTCCCGGCGCTGAATATTTGCTGTCCACGTTGAAGTACCCATGACGGAAGAATTGGAACTTGTCCTGCGGCACACTATCCTTCAGCCCCGGCTCCACAAAACCATGAAGAATCTCGATGGATTTCGGATTGAGCTGATCGAGGAAGGTCTGCTCCGGCTTGTCGGCGGTAGGCTCCATGCCTTCAACTTCTGCCTCCGCATCAGCTTCTTCAGCGGAAATCAGCGGTTCATAGAGGCGGAATTCCGCAGGCACAGCCTGGCTGGCATCGACCCAGTGCAATGTTCCCTTAACCTTACGGCCGGTGAAGCCGCTGCCGCTCTTGGTCTCCGGGTCATACGTGCAGTGCAGCTCGACAACCTCGCCGTTCTCGTCCTTTATGAAGTCCGTACACTTGATGAAATAAGCATTTTTCAGGCGCACTTCATTGCCGGGAAAGAGACGGAAATATTTGCTCGGCGGGTTCTCCATGAAGTCATCGCGCTCAATATAGATTTCACGGGAGAACGGAATTTTGCGGGTGCCCATTACCTCATTCTCCACATTGTTCTCAATCTCAAACCATTCCGTTTCGCCCTCTGGATAGTTGGTGATGACCACCTTGAGCGGCCGTAGCACTGACATCGTCCGGGGAACGGTCAGCTTGAGGTCCTCACGGATGAAATGCTCCAGCATTTGCAGGTCCACCAGACCCTGGCTTTTGGAAATACCGGTCTCATGCACGAAGCTGCGGATCGCTTCCGGCGTATATCCGCGGCGGCGCAGCCCGGAAATTGTCGGCATGCGGGGATCATCCCAGCCGTCGACGTGCCCTTCATCCACAAGCAGCTTCAGCTTGCGCTTGCTGGTTACCGTCTGGGCCAGGTTGAGGCGGCCAAATTCATATTGATGTGGTGCAGCAGGCATTTCGCATTCCGCTACCACCCAGTCATAGAACGGACGCTGATCCTCAAACTCCAAGGAACAAAGGGAATGCGTCACGTGCTCAATTGCATCCTCAAGCGGATGAGCAAAGGTATACATCGGATAAATACACCAGGCATCTCCCGTATTGTGATGATGCGAGTGGGAAATCCGGTAAATAACCGGATCACGCAGGTTGATGTTCGGCGAGGACATGTCGATTTTGGCGCGGAGCACCTTTTCCCCATCCTTGAATTCCCCTGCACGCATGCGGCGGAACAGCTCCAGGTTCTCCTGGGTTCCGCGCTCCCGGTGCGGACTGTTCACTCCCGGCTCTGTCAGCGTACCGCGATACTCACGGATTTGCTCAGCGGTAAGGTCGTCCACGTAAGCTTTGCCTTTTTGAATCAGCAGCTCCGCCCGTTCGTACATCTCTCCGAAATAATCCGAGGCAAAACGCAGCTCGTCCCATTCATAGCCAAGCCATTTCACGTCCTCCTGAATGGAGTTCACATACTCCGTATCCTCTTTGAGCGGATTGGTGTCGTCGAATCTCAGATTGGTCTTGCCGCCGAATTCATCGGCCAGGGTGAAGTTAATCCAGATCGCTTTGGCATGCCCGATATGTAAATAACCGTTCGGCTCCGGTGGAAAGCGGGTAACCACTTCCTTCACTTTGCCCGAGCTCAAATCTTCGGTAATGACATTCTTGATGAAATTGGAGGGTGTTCCACGGTTCTCCACAGTTATCAACCTTTCATTCTGTAATATAACTACTTCCTTGTTATGAACATGTTTCCTCTTAATATACCCGTTAACCGGGGAATGTTCAATAAAACTCAGGAAGAAATAGGTTTGCCGCTGTGCTGCGGACACTCCTTCACATCCGGTGCTTTGACTTATTTCCGGGGGATGGAGTAGCATGGGGAGTATAGGTTTTTGTATCTGCATACCTGCATAAAGGGGGACTTATTCATGAAGCCAATCAAGCTGCCCAAAGAACAGCGGGAGATCATTACAGAGAATATCCGCGCCTATTTCGAATCTGAGCGTGGAGAGGAAATTGGCCATCTGGCGGCAGACAATCTGCTGGAATTTTTCTTAAAAGAGCTGGGTCCGGCGATTTATAACGGGGCGCTCAGCGACTGCCGGACCCTCGTAGAGCAGCGGATGCAATCGCTGGAGGAAGACATCTACGCGCTGGAATGGAAGAAACGTTAACTAGATGGACCTTGCATCGCAGAGGGGGCGGCCGCATGTTTAATTATGTCATTGATGAGGAGCTTATGCTGAAACTGCTCATGCCGGAGCACGCGCGCCACATGTTCGCTCTGGTGGAGCGCTCGCGCGCCCGGCTCAGGCAATGGCTGCCTTGGGTGGATGGCGTTACGGAGCAGGCCCATCTGACCACTTTTATCAAAAACGCCATGAAGCAAGGCACCGAAAACGGCGGATTCTCCGCCGGACTGTGGGTCCGGGGAGAGCTGGCCGGCATCATCGGCTACCATGAAATTGACTGGCACAACCGCTCAGTCGGCATCGGCTACTGGCTCGGTGAGGGCTACGAAGGCAAAGGCTACATGACCAGCGCCTGCCGCGTATTTATTGATTACGCGCTGCTGGAGATGGAGCTTAACCGCGTCGAAATCCGCTGCGCGACCGGCAACCTCTCCAGCCGGGCCATCCCCGAGCGGCTGGGCTTTGTGTTCGAAGGCGTCATCCGCCAGGCAGAGAAGCTGCCCGGCGGCTACGTGAACCACGCCGTCTACGGCTTGCTGCGCAGCGAGTGGAAGCTGCTGGGCTGATGAGGGTGGCGAGCTGGATTCAAAAAATCCAAAGCCTTGGAGACCAGCGGTCACGGGGCTTTGGATCTTTTACTCTTATGCAGCTTCTTCTATGCGGCAGCAGGAACGGCAAAGCTTGAAACCTGCAGATACAATGACACTGGAGGCTACTCCAGGTTCGGTTCACAGAGCCTCTCAAAGATCATTTATGATCCGCCCAATGCCACCAAACCCAGGTTGCCACAAATCCAGCTAATCCTGTTGTCACAGGAATGAGATAACTAAGCGTTGTGAGCGGGAATAAGCTATCGCCGCTGCCGGCAAGCTGAAGAGCAGGTATGGCCCAGGGCAAATACTTAGCAAATGGGGTCGGGCCTGCAATCAAGGCTAGCATCATGGTCATAAACGAATACACAATCGGCATCAGGTAGCCTCGAGACAGACTGGTCAGGAAAATAACCGGACCACATAGCAGCAATTGCATCACGACCGTAATAATTAGTTGAATATAATAGTGTAATACCAACGATTCGGAAAAGCCGGAAAGTCCGGTCAGTGAGCCGATCAACAAAGAGAATAGGAATGCCGCTTCCGCCATAATCAGGCACCATGCCAGGCTAATCAATGTTTTCGCAGCAATAACCTTGCCGCGTGACACAGGCAATGCCAGAAGATCCTTCAGTGTTCGGTCCGTATATTCGCGTCCAAACGACCAGCTTGTTAGAACAGCAAAGCCGACAATTCCGAGCACACTGGCGAACATAAACACCACATTCCCAAGATAAGTGTTCCAATCCGCATCTCCGGCACGAATCACACACACAAAGATATAGAAGGCCAAAGATCCCCATAATACGTATGAGCGATATAGCTTTTTGTTTTCAACCATCATTACGGTGAACAATTCACGCATCCTTCTCTAGCCCCCTTGACTGATTTTCTCCGACCATGTTAAGAAAATAGGACTCCAGTTCCTCTTCCACTATTCTTAGCGAATAGAGCGGTATATCAGCATCAGCCAGCAACCGGGAGACACGCTCGGGATGCTGAATCGCGCCTGGCTCTGAAATTTTCAGAATATCGCCATGATCAACATCCGGGGCGTAGCCCAATTTAGTTAACTGCTCCTTGGCCCGTTCTTCATTTCCCCGCACATCGACATACAAGCATTTTCGCCGCAAGCGATCAAATTCCAGGGCAGAGATTTCTTGAAGGAGGACGCCTTTATGAATAATGCCAATGCGTGAAGCCAGCTTAGACATTTCCTCCAGAATGTGGCTGGATATAAATATGGTCACCCCCTCAGAAGACAGAGCTGCAAGCAATTCCCGGATTCCTACAATACCCGCGGGGTCTAAGGCATTTGTTGGTTCATCCAGTATCAATATTTCAGGATTATGGATAAGCGCTTTGGCCAGCCCCAGCTTTTGCGCGTTGCCCAAGGACAAATTTCCCGCTTGGGTATTCG
Organism: Paenibacillus sp. BAC0078; assembly: GCF_054483875.1. Classification (NCBI taxonomy): domain Bacteria; kingdom Bacillati; phylum Bacillota; class Bacilli; order Caryophanales; family Paenibacillaceae; genus Paenibacillus; species Paenibacillus sp. BAC0078. The sequence continues at coordinate 28,949 of NZ_JBTLRW010000011.1, read as the reverse complement.
TGTAAGGCCCCAGCATGACCTTATCAATAACCGTATCAACCGCAGAGCGTTCTTTTAAGCCGCGCATCTTGGCATACAACTCCAAGTTCTCTCTTACGGTAAAGCTCGAATATGAATAGGGCACCTCAACCATATAGCCCACGTGATTCCACAAATCCCCTCCCTTCGTTAATTTTTTGCCAAGCAACCTCACCTCTCCAGCCGTTGGCTTAATCATTCCGAGCAATGTTCGAATTGTCGTCGTTTTGCCTGCTCCATTCAAACCGAGAAATCCATAAATTTCACCCTTCTTGACCGACAAGCTAACACGATCCAAAATGGTTTTTCCGTTGTATACCTTGGTTAAGCCATCTGTACGAATCATTTCCATGTTCTCAACTCCCAAGCAATTTTATTAACCTAACGTTCGTTGAATTAAATTATTAAAAAAAGAACCGACTTGGCATTAGTTCGACCAAAGATGAACATAAAAGTCGGTTAAAGAATGAATGGTGTCTACATCCAACATACGACCATCTAGCATTTGTTGGACGATCAAAACCACAATATGGGATAAAAATTGAGATGCAGCAATCTCGAAATTCATACTGCGAATCTTTCCCTGCTCATACTGCTTTGTCAGGAAGGAGGACATCGCTCCAAAGGGTAAACGAGTTAATCTGTCTAACGCATCTTTGTCCTCTTGTTCGAGCAAATTGCGGTCCCTTATTAGGATCTGGAAATACTCTTTATCCAGAATGACCCTTTCCGAAAATCCCTGAATTAAGTGTGTAAGAATCTCCTTCAATGGTGCATTGGAATCAAACGTAACGTTGAAAAAAGTCACAAAGCCATTAATTCGTTCTTCCTGAGCATGTTGCAGTACATTCCTTAATATCTCCAGCTTTCCGCCCGGAAAGTAGTGATATGTCAATGCTTCTGTCATGCCAATTGCTTTATTCAACTCTCTCATGGATGTCGCGTGATACCCTTTATCTGCAAACAATTGCTTGGCAATCATTAAAATTTGCTTTTTTCGCTCTATCGCCTGAAGATCACGGTTAGTCATTTTTTTTGCCTTCTGTTGTTGAATTATCATACCCTCCTCTTATTATTAACTTAACGATCGTTAAGTTAATAATAAGGCTATATTCTCCGCGAGTCAATCTGCTCCAGCTCACCAGCCTGAACGAGACTCCTAAACACATACATCCGCTATACCCTTCTTCAGTTCGCCCTAACTTTGACGCTACCAGAGGAGCTGCGACAACGTGACTCACTATGGCATACTAATTAGCTTCACACAACAGCACGAAGTGCGTTTTTGCAGACGCTGCACGTATGTATCAGACGCTGGCACTGGAATAGCAGCAGGACTAGCTCTCTGCAGCATCCAGCCATCCCCGGAACTTCGCCCGGGTGACGGCGGACAGAGTGTCCAGTTCGGACAGCTCGGCAAGGTCCGTCTTATCCTTGCGTCCATGCTCCATCAGATAGAGCACCCGGCTGACGGGAAAACCGCCCGCACCGCTCTCCTTCTTGACGATCCTATCCCCGGTGGCAATCCGCCCCTCGCGCAGCACGCGGAAATAGAAGCCGCTGTACCCGGTAGCCAGCACCTGGGCCGGCATTTCAGCCGGGCCGTGCTTTTGCGAGAGCTTATAGCACGGAAAACGCGGCTGGCTGACCTGCAGCAGCGCCGAGCCGATCTCGTATACATCGCCGATACAGACCTCGGTCTCCAGCAATCCGCTGGCGGTGATATTCTCGCCGAAGGCAGAATACTCCAGCTTTTTCCCGAGCTGCTGCTCCCAATAGGCATAATGCTCAATCGGGTAGACACACACCGCCTTGTCAGGGCCGCCGTGATTCACCAGATCCGCTTGCCCGTCACCGTCGAAGCCTTCGAGATGAAGCTGAACTCTACCGGCGGCAGGGAGCTTGTAAATTCCCGTTTCCAGCGGCTTGCCGCGGTAGTCTACGGTCTTTGGTTTACCTACATTAAGCGAGATGACTTCCATCCTCATTACCTCCAATCAGCATACAGCTCATAAACACCTCATCCACATAACGTCCGCCGAGATAAAATTCCTCACGCAAACGGCCTTCTTCCTGAAATCCGCATTTGCGGTAGAACGAAAGTGCAGGCCCGTTTGAGGACAGCACCCGCAGCCGCAGCTTACGGATGGCGTGCTCAGCCGCATGGCTTTTGATCGCTTCCATCAGCCGTCCTCCAACGCCCCGGCGCTGAAAGCGCGGGTGAACAGCAATATTGATCTCGCACACATGGCGGTTGCTCTCCATCCCGCTCGGACAGCCGAAGCCGACATATCCGCACAGCTCCTCATCCTGCAGAGCAACCAGTTGAGATCCGGGCGGGGTATGCAGCAGATAATCCTCTGGTGAACGCCAGCTTAGAGGGCCGGGCGTTGTGTCCTCCGTCCAGATCATATTATCAAGAATAATCAGCTCACGGACATCTCTAATCTCCGAGGGCCGGATGATAAAGGTATCTCTGTTAAGTTGTTGCATCGCTTTTACACCCCTTGCCTTGCGCTAATATCTACATACGGACAATACCAGCATCGTGTGCTTTGGCCTGGATTTATGCCGCATTGCGGTCCAGTGTACGGGCTGAACGGTTGATGTAGGCGTGGAACCCGAAAAAGCCCACCGACAAAACAGCCATTCCGCAAGCAAGCCACCCCGTTGGCGCCAGCCCTCCGTTGTCAAACTGAACACCCATCAGATACGGCCCGATGACTCTGCCTACCGCGCCAATTCCCCCGCTTAGTCCAAGATAGAATGGTGCACTGTGGTCCGCATGATCTGAAATAAATGACGGCATCGCCGGAGAAATCAGCATCTCACCCAGCGTAGCCAGCACCATCGCCAGCAGCAGGCCCGGATAGGTAGGCATCAGCAAAATAACGGCGTAGCCGCTCAAATAGAATATGGCGCTTGAAGTCATTTGCGCCGTTGAGGTTGCCGCGAACCAGCGCTTGATCAGACTGACCAGCGGCTGCGCGGCAAAGATCAGAATCCCGTTCAGCGTCCACAGGAACCCGTAGGTCTGCTTCGGCCAGCCCTCCGATATAATAAAAGGCGATACCCCTGTATTCCAGATCGAATTGCCGATCAGCAGAAACATTGAGCCAATGGCCATGAACAAATAGATCCGTGTCTGGCCCATTAGCCTCCAGCCGGACAGCTCATGCTGCTGTTGTCTTCTCTGCGTCTGCTGATGAGGCGGTACAGTACCTACCCTGCGCAAATATACAAAGAAAAATACGGCAAACACCGCCGAAGTCACACCGTTCAGCACAAAGCTCAGCATATAGTTGCCAAGGAAGCCGCTAAGCGACGTTCCCAGCGCAACCCCTATGTTATTGGATACATAAATGACATTAAAAAGATCTGCACGCTGCTCAGCAAAACGGAACCCGATAAACGCCTGGATGGCAGGCAGCGACAACGAGTTGAACAGTCCGAACAACCCCATGACGGCGATGAAGATATACCAGTTGCCGCTTGCCGCTGGAAGAGTGAACAAGGTTAGGGCAGTCAGGGCCAAAGCCCCTACAATCAGCCGGTTAACGCCGACCTTATGGTAGAGCGAGCCGCCCAGCAGCTGGCCTGCGATCCCTCCGAGACTCTGAATAAGCAGCACGAAGCCTGCATCCTTCATGCTGCGGCCAAGCTCATCGAATACGTACATCGAAACAAGCGGCCACATCAAAGCGCTGCCGGTTGCGTTAATCAGGCTGGCAATCAGGAACACTTTGACTTCCTTTGGATAAGCTTGCAAAAACTTCATATTTTGTATTTCATCCCCTGTTAACTATGTGTCATTAATTTAACCAGTATCATCCGAAAACAGGGTCAAGGCAAGTATACGAATTACCGCTTTATCGCGTTATCATATCATAATCATGTGGCTCTGAGCGGCGCTTCACTTCAACCGTACCCGAGAAAAAAGTCGCCCCGTTCCCCATATCGCTCAGCCGGTCCGGCGTGAGCACATTTACTCTCTGTCTGCGTCCCTTGCCTTCCCACCACAGCCCCTGGCTGATCACTGTGCCCGGCAGCATCTTGTCCGTTACCATCGCCCAAAGCTCAATAGCGCCTCTATCGTTGTATACAGTCAGCTCGTCGCCATCCTCGATCCCCCGCGCCGCTGCATCCTCGGGGTGGATCTGCAGCGTCGGCCGCTTCTCCATCCGCTGGTGCTTCTGGACATTGGCGAAATTGGAGTTCAAGAAATTATGATTCGGCGGAGAAATGAACATCAGCGGATAATCCGCTCCCGGCTGCGGCCGCCGTACACCGTCATAACCTTCCTTCAGCGGCATATATGTAGGCAGCGCAGGCAATCCGGCAAGCTGCATGGCTTTGGAGAATAGCTCTATTTTGCCTGAGGGGGTCGGAAGGTTCTTCAGATAATCCGCCTGCGGAGTCATGTCCAGCTTCACGAACCGCTCGTCAATCAGCCGCTCCAGCGTAACACCATTTAGATATGGGTTGCGCGGGTAATCCAGTGCCTGGCGGATCATCTCATATTCGGACTCGCTGAAGGCTTCCGCGTCGAAGCCCATCGCCCGGCCCAGCAGCGCGAAGACCTCCACATTGCTTTTGCATTCCCCCGGCGCTTTAAGCACAGGCTCCTGAAGCTGGATGTAGTGATGCCAGTACGATGTGTACAGATCAACATTCTCAAATGAAGTGGTCGCCGGCAGCACGATATCGGCATACAGCGCCGTGTCGGTCATGAAGAGATCATGCACAACCGTGAACAGATCCTCGCGCGCGAATCCCGCCCGTACCCGGTCAGCATTGGGAGCCACAACAACGGGATTGCTGCAGTAGACGAACATCCCCATTACTGGCTGCTCCTTCATCTCCAGCGCTTCGCCGATCCGGTTCATATTAATTGTCCGGGTCCCCCGGTTCGGGCGCAGATCCGGGCGGGTCAGCGCGCGGTCATTCGTGGAGCTGTAGCCGCTATTTGATTTGATCGCTCCGCCTCCGGTCTTCAGCCATGCTCCGGTGAGTGCCGGAAGGCAGGTGATGCTGCGGACATTCATGCCGCCGTTATCATGATGCTGCAGACCGTTGCCGATGTGAATATGTGAGACTCTGGCTTCGCCGTACATTTTGGCGAGCTTCTCAATGTCGTCCACTGCAATGCCTGTGATCTCTGCAACCCGCTGGGGCGGATAGGCGAGCACATGCTCGCGCAGCTCCTGATGGCCTATCGTATACTGCTCAAGAAAAGCATCATCCGTCATCCCATCCCGGAACAGAATATGCATCAGCCCCAGCGCCAGCGCCGAATCCGTGCCCGGATACAGCGGCAGGAACCAGTCCGCCCACTGAGCTGTCCGGTTGCGGTGCACATCAATGACAACCACCTTTGCGCCCCGTTTGCGGGCTTGCTCGGTGTAGACCACCTGGTGCATGTTCGTGCTGATAATGTTGCCGCCCCAGACAATGATCAAATCGGCATTCACCGTATCCTCAGGACTTGTCCCGCCGCCAAAGCCCATCGTATATTTCCAGCCGGCGGTGCCCGCCGAATTGCAGATAGCCCGTTCCAGGCGGCTTGCGCCGAGCCTATTAAAGAACCGCCGGTCCATCCCTTCCACGCTAAGCACGCCCATGTTACCGTAGAAGCTGTACGGAAGGATGCTCTCCGGTCCGTATTCTGCTGACAGCTTCTTGAAGCGGCCGGCAATTTCGCTAATTGCCTCCTCCCAACTGATCGGCTCGAAGGAACCGCTGCCTTTCGGTCCTACACGGCGCAGCGGGTGAAGCAGGCGTTCCGGGTGATGCACCCGCTCTGCCATATTCCGCACCTTGTTGCAGATAGCTCCCTTGGTCACCGGATGTTCAGGATTTCCCTCTACCTTAATGATTTTGCCATCCTGCTTATGCACCAGAAGTCCGCATGTATCGGGGCAATCCAGGGGACATACCGCCGGAAAAATCCCATCTCCGCTGAAGCTCATTGCTCGCAGACCTCCTTGTCTATTGAATAGTTGTATTCTATATATTCTATAGCTGCAACTGATTAACGTAAAGAAAGCAAGCGAAACCTCCTGATTCGTCCCCCTTATTCCCGGGTAATAGAGCTTATGAAACACTCCCTATGAACTCGCCTGAATTCGCCGTGAGCCCGATTTCGTTCCCCCGAGTCGGAAAGCACGGCGAATTTTGTGTCTGCAGACCATCCTTCCACACAAAAAACACTCCCCGAAAAATTCCGAAGAGTGCCTCTATCATCATCTCAGCTCATGTGAGCCGGAAATATTTATGCGTGTTTCTTCACACCAGCAGCGGAGATGCCTTCCACGGATGGAGCAGCTGCTGGCGCTTTGCGCAGATAAGCCATCCAGTAAGCGAACGCGACGAAGATTGCACCGCCCGTGAGATTGCCCAGCCAGACCGGAGCAAAATTGCCGAAATATTGCCCCCAGGTAAAGTGTCCTTCAAATATAGCAGCAGGGATAAGGAACATATTGGCTACAACGTGCTGGAAGCCGATGGCTACAAACGCCATGGTTGGGAACCAGATCCCGAGAATTTTTCCGCTGAAATTATCTGCCCCGTAAGAGAGCCACACCGCCAAAGCAACGAGCCAGTTACAACCAATACCGGAGATAAAAGCCTGCAGAAAGCTGGCATCAATCTTGTGGCCGGCCATATCAACGAGTTTGTCCAGATATACGCCATCTGAGGTGAGGCCCACGACGTGACCGAAGAAATAAGCGACGAACAAGGCACCAGCCAGATTGCTGATTGTAATGAGCACCAGGTTCTTAATGACTTCCCAGAGAGAAATCTTCTTCGCCATAAAAGCAAGCGGCACCGCCATCATATTTCCTGTCAGCAGTTCCCCGCCGGCCAGCAGCACCAGGATCAGTCCTACCGGGAAAACAGAGGCTCCGATAAAGTTGGCGATTGAGCCCCATTCCTTTGGTGCGCCTGCAATAACGCGAATATCCAGCAAAAATCCGAGCGCGATGAACGCTCCCCCCAGAAAGCCAAGAATAAGTACGGTGCTGAGCGGATTGTGTGCTTTCTTGATTCCGTTCTCCACCGTGACTTCGGCAATCCCCTGCGGTTTGTTATAAGCCATGATTCCTATCCCCTTCTAATTACTTAAAATTTGTTCCTTTATGCCATTGTAGCGCGTCAACTACCACATTTACGTGATAATTATCACTACAACGAAAACTAAGTGAAAGTTTTCACTGACATGTCAAATTTAACACGGACACAAAATGTGATCAGACAAACTGAAAATATTAAATGTTTGTTACAGTTGCAAAATTCCATGTAACATATTTCCTCAATTACCTCCTGACACGCTAAATAATCGGCCCAATTGCACCGATATCTGAGTAAAGGAGGTGATGAGCTGTTCCCATACTAACTGAAAATGGGTGCTTACATAATGAGGAATAACACGCGACGAATCACCCTGGCTCTGCTATGCCTGATCTTATTCGGAGCTACTGCAGTCCCTTCGGCTGTAAGGGCCGAGCGCAATCCATTCGTGGATATAGAGCGCAGCTATGCTCGTCAAGAAATTATTCACCTGTTCTACAGGGGAGTCCTTCAAGGATATGGCAATTCAAAGTTCAAACCTTTGCAGCCAATTACCCTTGCTGAGATGGGCACTTTGATGTCCAGGGCATTATCCATTCCCGTTTCCGACGTGGACTACCCGCTAGCAACGGACGAGATGCCGGATTGGGCGGCCCCCTCCATACGTTCGCTCTTGTCCGCAGGCATCCTGCAGGACCAGACGATACACAGGAGAAGTACAATTACCCGCGAGAGCTTGGCTGTGTGGTATATCCGGGCCTTTGGACTGTATGACCTGGTCCAACAACAGGGGCATGTGCCTACGTTTAAGGATGCTTCTTCTATTTCCGAAGAAGCCCGAGCAAGCGTCTGGGCGGCCCAGCAGCTCCAGCTATTCCAAGGAGATGAACAGCACCGGTTCAACCCAAAACAATTGGTTGACCGCCAGAGCGCCGTTAAAGTAACTGCTCAGGCTTACCTGTTGTTTAATGATCCCTCGCGGATACAAGACCTGCTAGAGCACGGAAATGGATTACCGGAAGACCCATCGCTGGAACAATTGCCGGAGGAATCCACTGTTCCCAGAGGCGTACCACCAAGAAATACAGATATCAAAGATCCGCAAAATCCGGTTACAACTGATTTACCAACAACAATTCCAGTTCCATCTGCTTCAAATGCACCAACACCGGCACCATCTGCTTCACACGCACCAACACCGGTACCATCTGCTTCACATGCACCAACACCAGCTCCACCTGTTTCACCTGCACCAACACCAGCTCCACCTGCTTCACCTGCTCCAACACCGGCTCCACCTGCTTCACCTGCTCCAACACCGGCTCCATCTGCTTCACCTGCACCGACACCGGTGCCACCTGCTTCACCTGCTCCAACACCGGTGCCAACGGCTCTACCTGCACCAATGCCGGTGCCATCCGCTTCACATGCACCATCGGTGCCATCTGCTTCACATACACCTACACCGATGCCATCTGCTTCACCTGTACCATCAGCTTCACCAGTTCCGTCCGCTTCACCTGCACCAACAGCTTCACCTGCTCCATCGGCTTCACCAGTTCCATCCGCTTCACCTGCACCAACAGCTTCACCTGCTCCATCGGCTTCACCTGCTCCATCGGCTTCACCTGCACCAACAGCTTCACCTGTACCAACAGCTTCACCTGCTCCATCGGCTTCACCTGCACCAACAGCTTCACCTGCTCCATCCGCTTCACCTGTACCAACAGCTTCACCTGTACCATCGGCTTCACCTGCACCAACAGCTTCACCTGTTCCATCTGCTTCACCTGTACCAACAGCAACACTAGCTCCGTCCGCTTCACCCGTACCAACAGCAACTCCGCCTGTGTACAAGGCAGTTGATTCTATCCAGACTACTACCGATTCAATTGATGCTTCATTCAATGTATCTGTGGACAATTGGAAGCTGGCTTACGTGACCTTGGATGTGTACGGTGCTGAGATTACACCGGAGCTTTTGCCGCCAGACCTCAAAGTCTCGATTACAGATGAATACTCTGTACTGGCACCGGATGGGACGGTAGCAAGCTTTTATAACATCCCGGCTCCGGGCACTGTTATCCATGGCAGCATTCTGCTCAGCTCCGAGCTTGCAGGCTTCAGTGTCCTAGGCACCTTTGAGCTATTGGTAAAGCAGCCTCAATACAGCTCAGCATCTTATTTCACGGTATCATTGCTGCTGGAAGATACGGGAGCAAATGCTACAACAATTGCTGAAATGGAAACCATGCGGGATTCACTCACAACCATTGATCCTAATTTGCGGGTAACCTGGGCTATGGACAGCCGGTTCGTATTCGATGAAGCACAACGTCCTCAACTGCAAAAGGTGCTTGAATATGTAGATCTGTATGGGGATGAGGTAGGGATCGTATCCGGTTATCCCAATGACAATTACAATCTGTCCCAATGGATTGAAGAGATGAATTCGTGGCTGTACATGTACAGGTATAATGCGCTCAATTACCTCCACCAGGGGGGAACCAACGGAGACAGCTCCGTATGGCTGAGCATACCTGACAAGTATCGTCCCAAATCATTGTCCACCTATGCCATCAATCCCGAGCAGGCTGCCTGGCTGAAAGACAATTTCCAGATTGACGCCTTCATGGGGTGGGCAGCAACACAGGTTAACGTAGGCCAATTGTCTGCTGACGGATCACCGCTGATGCCTTACTGGTCACATAAAGATAACCCGATGCTGCCCGCGCAGGATGCTGCTACCAACAGTGGCAGTGTATTTATGAATTCACTCAGCATTGATCCCATCGGCTCCCGTTACACTTCAGGGGCATCCAGATGGACTCTGCATCCGGCGGACCCGTATGTAAGCGAGATGAAGGCAGAACCCCAGTTGCACCTGGCCTCCCAGTATCTCAACAATCCTTATCGCAACCAAAATACGGTCAATTACCTCTCACTGGTGATTGGCACCAATTGGGTGTTGAGAACACCTAGACTGAAAGCAACATGGCAGGATTTCATCAGCAGATTCCCTAAAGATACCAATGTAAAAGTATTGGGCGTCCATGATCTGGCGGAAATCTATAAAACAAGAAGCGCCAACAGTAATGAACAGTCGGAATTCACACTCATGTTCCGGGGCTCAGGCTATACCACAGCCAGTGGAGAGAATTCTCCAGCAGATACACGCTATCTATGGACGGAAACTGCAACAGAGCGCATTATCCTTGCCAAAAAAGACGGTGACACAGCCTGGAGCATCATTGATTTCACCGACTATTCCAAAACCCCTGTCGTCAAACTTCCATATACGACCAATGGGGCAGCGGAGAATATCAGCTACATCACAGGGAGAAACTACAAATTGACTCCCACTGCTCCATTAACCTCATTGGAAATCGAACGCATCCGTGCCCGTATGGATGTTCTGGATTTCCATGACGATATCAGCTACCAATAGCCGGTATAATTCATGCTCGATAAAATACGCCCTGTCCAAGTGGACAGGGCGTATTTTCTGCGAAACGGAGGCACAAAAAGAAGCCATGCAGCATGGCCTCTTCTCGCTCCTATTTTATATACCTTACACAGTCACTGCTTCTTTAACCGCCACATTCTTAGGCAGTGCTTGTAGTCCTGCGGTGTTCAAGAAATTCCACGGTTTGTTGTAATGAGGCTGGAAGAAGAAATCAATGAACGCTAGCTGGTCTACGGTCATTCGATTTTGAATGCATACCGACACGGTGTTGATCGACTGCGTCAGATCCATTTTGGACATGATCTGTGCGCCAAGGATACGACGGGTGGCACGGTCGAACACCACTTTTAGCTGCACCTGCTCATGGGTAGGCATAAACTCCGGACGGTAGTTATCGGTAATCATCACGCTTTCGGTATCCATGCCTTCAGCCTTGGCCGCATCCTCGGTCAGTCCGGTTCCGGCAATATTATCTTCATAAATCTTAATTCCCGAGGTTCCCTGCGTCCCCATGTAAGGGATCGTCTGCGATACCAGATTGCGTGCGACCAGTGTACCCATACGTACAGCATTTGTTGCCAGCGGAATGTAAGCATGCTTGCCGGTCGGATTATAATGAATCGCACAACTGTCACCAGCGGCATAGACATCAGGATGGCTGGTCTGCATGTAATCATTGACGATAATCGCTCCGTTAGGCAGCATATCCACTTGCCCTTTCAGGAGCTCGGTATTAGGACGGAACCCGATGCAGAGGATAACCAGATCCGTCTCATGCTCGCCCTTGCTTGTGATCACCTTGGTCACTTTACCATTCTCACCAACAAAAGAGCTGACCTTCTCCCCGAGTGCCAAAGTAATACCATGATCCTCCAGCGATTGTTGAATCGGGGTGGTGAATTCTTCATCCAGATACTTGCTCAGAATACGTTCTTCGCCGTCAATCAGCGTAACCTGCTTGCCGTTCATTTGAAAAGCTTCCACCAGTTCAACCCCGATATATCCGGCGCCGACAACGGTGATTCTGTTAACATGCTGCGCTCTTTCAATGATGGTGTTGGAATGGTTAAAATTCTTCGAAAGAAGAATACCATCAAGCTCCATGCCTTCCAGCTTCGGAACAATCGGCCAAGAGCCGGTAGTCATGATCAGCTTGTCATAGGAGTCATCGAATTCCTGGCCTGTCGCCAGATTGCGGGCCCGCAGAGTTTTGCGGCCGGTATCGACCTGGATAACCTCATGGCGCATGTTCGTTTTGACACCAAGCTCGGCCAGCTTTTCCGGCGAGGAATAGAACAGGCCTTGCGGGTCCTTGACTACTCCGCCTACATAAAGAGCGATACCGCATGACAGGAAGGAAATATTATCATTGCGTTCATACACTGTAATCTCGGCATCAGGGTAAAGCTGGGCGGTGTTAACAATTGCTGCGGTTCCGGCGTGGGTACATCCAATGACTGCTACTTTCATGGTTTCTTCCTCCTCCAAATTGAGCATTTCATTTATTTTTCTTTAGCTGTGATTTTTTTCACTTCATGCGATGATTATATTGTGATTAATATCACAACGCAAGCTTTTTTGTGATTTTTCTCACAATGTTCACAAATGACTAAAATTTAAGATTATCCTGATCATCATCTGCTGCTGCTTTAGTTTTCCCCGGAGGGAGCACATTATGTCATCTTGCGGCAGGAAGGGGCAGGGAATGCATCATAGGAAGTAGCGAACAACCGTTGTAAAGCGAAGTTGACTGAAGATATTACGTCAAAAAAAACGCGACAACGCTGTAACAGTACCGCAGCATTGTCGCATCTATATTTTGTGAACAGCTATTCCAGGCCGAAAATCACGCCGTCCTCGTCAACATGCAGCCCTTCCGCAGCTGGCTTGGCTGGAAGACCCGGCATAGTGACCATATTCCCGGTGATCACCACAGCAAAGCCTGCTCCAAGGGACAGCGTAATATCTCTCACGCCCATCGTGAAGCCTTCCGGCGCTCCAAGCAGCCTTGGCTGATCAGAGAAGGAGTACGGTGTTTTGGCCATGCAGACCTGCAGCTTCTGGAGGCCAAGCTTCTCAATGGAATTCAGGCTGCGCTTTGCCGCAGGGGAGAAAACCACATCAGCGCCACGGTAGATTTCGGTGACAATTTTTTTGATTTTGGCCGGGATATCCAGGTTATCCTCATACAAGGGAGCATACTCTGAGCGTTCTGTCTGCTCCAGCAGCTTTTTCAGCTCCCCAGCCACTTCAAGCCCTCCGGCACTGCCTTCGGCCCATACCTTGGAGATAGCCGCAGGCACGCCCAAGCGGCGGCAGGCATCCAGCACATCGTTAATCTCGCCCGGTGTATCACCTTCGAAATGATTGACCGCAACCAGCACAGGCACGCCGAATTTGCCCAAGTTCTCAATATGGCGCTCCATGTTCGAGATGCCGGAATGCAGCGCTGCCCGGTTTTCGGTATGCAGCTCTTCCTTGCGGACACCGCCGTTGTATTTCAGCGATTTCACCGTTACTACCAGCACTGCTGCTGCGGGGGTGAGTCCAGCCTGGCGGCACTTGATATCCATGAACTTCTCAGCGCCCAGATCCGCGCCGAAGCCTGCCTCAGTTACCACCACATCGCCAAGCTTCAGCGCATAGCGGGTTCCGATCACACTGCTGCAGCCATGGGCAATATTGGCAAACGGTCCGCCATGCACAATCACCGGTGTTCCTTCGAGCGTCTGTACCAGATTCGGCTTCACGGCTTCCTTCAGCAGCGCGGTCATCGCTTCCACCGCCCCGATATCCTTGGCCGTTACCGGCGCACCCAACTGGTCATACCCGATCAGCATGCGGCTGAGGCGTCTTTTCAGATCGGCCAGATTGTCGCACAGGCACAGCACCGCCATAATTTCCGATGCTGTCGTAATCTGAAAACCGCTCTCCCGCACCGTTCCGTTGCCATCGCCAAGCCCGGTCACAATATTCCGCAGGCTGCGGTCATTCATATCCATTACTCGCTTCCAGACAATACGCTGCGGATCAAGCCCCAGAGCGTTGCCCTGGAAGATGTGGTTGTCGATCATGGCCGACAGCAGATTATGCGCGGAAGTCACCGCATGGATATCCCCTGTAAAATGAAGATTGATCTCGTCCGCCGGAACGATCTGAGCCTTGCCCCCGCCGGTTGCTCCGCCCTTCATGCCTAGACATGGCCCGAGCGAAGGCTCGCGGAGTGCAGCGACTGTCTTGACTCCTGCCGCATTCATCGCCTGGGACAGCCCGATTGTCGTTAGTGTCTTTCCTTCGCCTGCCGGAGTGGGATTGACCGCGGTAACCAGCACCAGCTTGCCATCCGGCTTATGCTTAAGCTCATCCCAAAGGGATGGCGACAGCTTGCTTTTGTATTTGCCGTACAGCTCCAGATGCTCCTCACTAATACCTGCTGCCGATGCCACCTCTGTAATTAACCTCATGCCGTTATAAAACCCTCCTGCCGTTATTATCCTGCTTCCTTCTGCACTTTATGCTATTCACCAAGTTTTACATTCCTCTTCAAAGGATACAGTGTCTTGGAGAAGCGTCAAGGATAATTTTCATAAAAACACCTCCTGAATCGCAGCTTCAGCATGTGCCACGTTTCAGGAGGTGTATTTTACAACAGGGCTTCGATCTGTTCCTTCATACTTTCCGGTGATTCCTTCGGCTCTACGCGGCCAACCACATTACCGCTGCGGTCCACAAGAAACTTCGTGAAGTTCCACTGAATATCGCTGCTCTCGCCCGTACCCGGCTGCTGGTTCTTCAAATATTGAAAGAGGGGACTTGCGTCCGGTCCATTCACATCTACTTTGGCGAAAATAGGAAACTTAACGCCGTAGTTAATCTGGCAAAATTCCTCCGCTTCCTCACTGGTCCCCGGCTCCTGCCCGGCGAACTGGTTGCAGGGAAAGCCAAGCACCACAAGCCCCTGATCTCCATACTGCTCATAGAGCTTCTGCAAATCTCCATACTGCGGTGTAAGCCCGCATTTGCTGGCCGTGTTGGCGATCAGCAGCACCTTGCCCTCGTAATCCTTGAACGGCAGTTCTTTACCCGAAGGGGCAACTCCTGAAAAGCTGTAGATGGACATCCTGAATCCTTCCTTTCGTCAGCGGATTGATTGTGGCTGTGTGAAGTATATTCCTTCCTTCATCTTACCTCATCCCCGGCGAAATAGAAAATTCAGGTATCGTGCTTACAAAAGCTAACCGCCAGCCGCCCTTCGGGTCAATCCGCAGGCTTCGGCAATCAGCCGGAGGGATTTCAGCTTATCCTCAAAGCTATGCATAACAGTGGCGAACATAATCTCGTCACACTGGTACTTTTCCGTGAGCGACATAAACTGCCGGTGAACCTCCTCCGGCGAGCCGAGCACCATTCGGCGGCGGTTGTCCTCGATACGGAACCGGTCATATGGCGTATAGTTGTAGTTCAGCGCGGCTTCAATTGAAGGCGTGCCGGTCGAGACATGGCCTTTTTCCAGCAGAACCAGCGAAAGATCCATACTGGAAGCCAGCCGGCTGGCTTCTTCCGCAGTCTCGGCGCAGGCGGCAAACACGGCAACCAGCGAACGGGGAGCCGCAGCGGCGGGAGAAGGACGGAAGCTGCTCCTGTAGGACTGCACCGCCGCCCGGCCTCCACCGTTAATAAACTCGGCAAAAGCGAAGCTCGTGCCAAGCCTCGCAGAGAGGGCGGCACTGTCCCCGCTTGAGCCAAGCAGCCAGATTTCCGGCGCTGATCTTACGGAAGGAGTGGCTTCAAGACCGGCAAAACGGTGGGAAGAATCTGCTGCGCCCTGCAAATAGGTGATGACATCCCGGATTTGCAGCTCATAGAGATCCGCACCGCCTGTCCGGTTCTCCTGAAGCGCCTTTGCGGCAAGCGCCCCACCTCCGGGTGCTCTGCCCAGCCCAAGATCAATACGGCCGGGGTATAGAGCTTCAAGGAGACGGAAGTTCTCTGCTACCTTGTAGGCGCTGTAATGCGGAAGAAGTACGGCTCCCGAGCCAATGCGGATGGTGGAGGTCACTGCAGCCAGATGAGCCATCAGCACCTCCGGGCTTGAGCCGGCCAGTCCGCGCGCGCCATGATGCTCCGATACCCAGAACCGGTGATAGCCCAGCCTTTCCGCTTCCCTGGCCAGGCTTGCAGTCTGGGCTAAAGCCTCGGCCGGTGTACTGCCCTCGGAGACCGGCGATTGATCCAGAATACTCAATTTCATATGATCAGCCACTCCAATGATGAGATTTTGATTGCTGCATCCGTATCCTTCCTCCATTATATCACCGCACAGCAGTTATTCTGCATCTGCACCGGCTTGGGAGCAGGGCAATCGCTTAGAGATTTTTTTTGAACCTCTGCGGCCAAAATTTCAGGAATAAATGATTCCACAAGCGATTGCCCTATTTTCCAGGTAACTGAGGTGGAATTTCTCCACTTCATTCTGCTGAATGCCCCCTCCGAGGATGGTTAGTGGGATAAATCCACTTATTTCCTCCTAAAATCTCTGAATAGATGGAAACGGAGAGGATTAAGTCTACTTTTTCCACCTAATCATCAAAAAATCAGTAAAATGAACAAATTAGGTTTCCTTTTTCCACTTCATCCTGGCGACGTTCTCCTTGTTTTCAGTTCATTCCGTAAGCGATTGACATGGGCTTGGGAGCGGCTTAAAGCGGCTTAGCACTGGCCCCAGCTTCGCTTAGACAGCTCCGATAGATGGCCATTCCAGCTCGAAGCCGTTATTGCGAAGCCGGGTTTGGAAGCTCTTCAATTGATCCGGTGAATTCCGCACCTCACGGGGCTTAATCTTGTTATCCAGGCAGTAGGCAGCCAGCATGCCGGCAGCTTCCCCAATGTTCCATTCCACGGGATGAAGCCGGTAGCAGCCATTGGTGATATGTGTTGTGCCTATATTTTTGGCGGCTGGAATCAAGTTATTTACCCGAACCGGAATAAGCGCACCGAGCGGAATCTGAAAAGGCAGTGAAGGAATGTCTATGAAGGTCCGCAGCGCAGTACTTGGATGCAGATCAATCCGGTAGCTGCCGATGCCTATCGTATCTGTGTACTTTTCGGCTTTGCCGTCCGGGTGATCGACAGGGCTGAGATGCTGCTCCAGAATGGTGAATTCCGCACGAATCCGGCGGCTTTCGCGAATATACGGAGCCTGCGCAAGACCGTCCGGCGCCCCCGTAACATCGGGCCGCGGGCGCAGTCCGGGATAGCCGATCCCTCCATCCTTGCGGGGGGCCTCCGTCTGCATCCAGTACAGCAGAGAGAGGCTGAGCTGCTTCGCGCTCTCCAGGTGACGCCGTCTTACTTCGGGAGAGACATCAATGATCGACCCAAGCCAGTAATCATTTTGCGGCCAGTTAACCACACTGATATCTTCCTTGTAGGTTCCCGGCTGAAAGTTGCTCCGGTCCGCCAGCCTGCGGTAAGTAAACAGGGGGTTCGCACCTTCGCCTGGCAAAAGCACATAAGTGACAGGCGTAAGCGTTGACGGTGAAGTAACGGTCCAGCTAAGCTGCTTGGCAGGCCAGAAGTCTGCCTGATAGTTCTTCCAGAACTCATATTCCTTCGGTTTGTTAATCGTGAAATTTTCACCTTCTGTATAATCCACCGCCAGACAATGAGTAAATGCCTGCATATCCTGTGGATTAGCTGGCCCGGCGAGTGCGTGTCTTTCTCCGGTCTCAGAGGCTGATTCCGCACCGGTCACATATTCCACGCCAGCCAGCGGAAGCACATCTCCTTCTTCCGTCGCATCCAGGAAATAGCCGCCGGTCAGAACCAGATGATCCCCGTTCCGTCCGCATACAGTCACAGAAATGACATCGTCTCCGTCTGTCTCCGCATGTACAGGCTTATATCCATTCCAGATCTGCAGCCGTCCGCTGTGCACATAGGGAGCCAGCATATCCTTCAGTACAGCCAGCGCGGTGCGCGGCTCATGAGACAACCTGCTGACCCAGGCGTTGCCGGGGTTAAGGGCGGCACGGGCACGGGCCTGCTCCGTCAGCGGGAACAGCCTGCGGTAATAGTCGCGTACCGAATTGCGGAAAGTCCGGTAGCTTGCCGTACACCCAAACTGCTCAATCCAACGGTTCTCATCCGGCGGAACCACCTGACTGGTCAACTGTCCGCCAATCCAATCATAGGCCTCAGTCATTACAACTGATTTGCCTGATCTCGCTGCCCCCAGTGCAGCCGCACAGCCGCCTGTTCCACCGCCGATAATAATTACATCCGCATGAATATGTTTTATCATCCCAGTTCGCCTCCATATTAAGCAAAAATACATCTGTACACTTATATGTAATTTAAAATGATGGTTTTACAACTAAGAGTAGTCACTAGAATGGATATATACCGGACAAAGGGTCAGAGTTGGCCTAGACAACGGCAGAAAAGCCGTTATTCCTTATCAAACGGACCAGACTCACTTCAACAACGGTATTTTTGCCGTTGTTCCTTATTAAACCGACCGGATTCACTTCAACAACGGTATTTTTACCGTTGTTCCTCTTCAAACGGACCAGACTCACTTCAACAACGGTATTTGCCTTTGTTCCTTATTAAACCGACCGGATTCACCCTAACAGCGGCATTTTTGCCCGTTGTTTCCTTCCTTCGGAAGATTCTAAACAGAAGCAGCTCCCCAGCTATGTGCACACCTTATCCGCAACGAAGGAAAATCATAATTTCCTATACATCAAAAAAGCACCGCAATCCCGCCTGATAACGGGTTGCAGTGCTTTTAACTTGTTCAAGGAGACCTCATTGCTTTACTTCGTCACCGGAATAGCATCAGAATAGTACTCTTCGAGTGTAATTCCTTTCTCGGTGATCGCAGCGGCAATATCCTTGCCTACATAGCGGACGTGCCAAGGCTCGTACATATATCCAGTAATATCCTCTTTGCCTTCGGGATAACGGATAATGAAGCCGTATTCCGCCGCATGCGCTGCAAGCCAGTTGGCTTCCTCCGTCCCGGCGAAGCAGCTCTCGGCAGCGCATTTGCCGTCAGTGCCGGAGAGGTCGATGGCAAGACCGGTCTGATGCTCGCTATATCCGGGAACCGCGCTGTAGGTGCGGGCCTTTTCTTCGCCGTCTTTTGCCACATAATTGTTGAATAATCTGGTCTGGGTAGCTTCGGAACGATACCCGGAAACTCCGGCCAGATGAACGCCGTCCTTCTTCGCTCCTGCGAACATTTCCTCCAGCGCCTTGGCGGCAACGCGGCGCAGCATCCGCTTCTCGATTTTCTCGGAGAAAATGAACCGTACATCGGGATAGACCAGATCCGACGGCTTATAGTTGTCAGGCAGCCCAAACTGCTTGTTGACCATAACTGCTACGTTGTCAGGTTCTACGGTATAATCGATCTCATTGTTTCCTGGGCTAGATGTCTCCGATGGTTTATCTGTAGCTGCGGGAGAAGGTTCAGTATTTGCGGCGTTGTCCTGCGAACCCGGATTCTCCGGAGATGGCTCGCCGCTGTTGTTCAAGCTAGAATCATCTGGATTGTTAACCACCCCATCTGTAGAATCCCCTGCCGGGCTGGGCTGAGCCTGAGCGTCGTTGCCTTCTCCGGCGGCTGCCCCATTCTCCTGCGAAGCCGAGGGCGAGGGTGCGGTATATTTACCAATCCCCCAGCCGACAGCAATCACGACGATGAGCAAGATCACAATTTTGGCGCTCTTAGACATCTGCTGTTACTTCCTCCTAAAAAATGTACTCCATCCTTCTGTTCTCTTTATCTATTAGACAGGCCATAAGGCCAAAATGTTTCACTTTATCAAGACAAAGTTGGAAAAGCCCGGCTCCTTTATCTGGATGAGCCGCGGCCTCCCCGCGATCCGCCGGAACCACGTCCGCCACGCGGCGATGCACTGCCTCCGCCGCTGCGCCCGCCGAAGCCGGAACCGCCTTTGCCGCCCTTGGCGCCACCGCGTGAGCCGCCACCTTTGGGAGCTGACGCGCCCCAGCCGCCAGCCTCTTTGCTGCGGCCCGCGTTCGCTCTGTTCTTGGGGCCGGCTTGATCCCCAAATCTGCCGCCCGAGCCTGCTCCGTTGTAGGCTCCGTAGCTGAAGCCCCCGGCCTCCGCGCCCTTGCCGCCCTTGGCGCCGTCTCTTGGCGCAGCCGCGTTGTAGCCGCTGCGCTTACCGCCGCCGCCCGCATCGGCGCGGCTGCGGCCCTCTGCAGGCGCGCCCCAGCCGCCTGCTTCCTTGCTGCGGCCGCGTCCGCCCGGCCGCGCTCCGGCTTCAGCGCGCGGAGCTCCGCCGCTGCGCCCCTGGCTGCGGCCGCCGCGTCCGGCACGCGCCGCTTCAGGCGCGGCGTGCTGACGTCCGCCGCGCGGCGAACCGCCGCCTTGTACAGAGATGAATTCGCCTACGCCGAATTCATCCTTCTCGTAGCGGCGGCGGTCCAGCCGCTGGGAAATGCCGTGCTCGATCAGGTCGAGCCCGGCGCGGTCCCGCGGCGAGGCAAACGTGATCGCCAGGCCTTTGCCTCCGGCGCGGCCGGTGCGGCCGATCCGGTGGATATAGCTGTCCACATCCAGCGGCAGATCATAGTTGAAGACGTGGGTGATACCTTCCACATCCAGACCACGGGCGGCAACGTCCGTGGCTACGAGCAGTTGCAGCTTCGCGTCGCGGAACCGCTTCATGACCGCTTCGCGTTTGGCCTGGGACAAATCGCCGTGCAGCTCGTCGGATTCATAACCTGCGGCCTGCAGCGCTTCATTCAGCTTCGAGACGCGGCGCTTCGTCCGGCAGAAAATAATCGCCAAATACGGCCGGTCC
The DNA here is from genome assembly GCF_054483875.1 of Paenibacillus sp. BAC0078. Classification (NCBI taxonomy): domain Bacteria; kingdom Bacillati; phylum Bacillota; class Bacilli; order Caryophanales; family Paenibacillaceae; genus Paenibacillus; species Paenibacillus sp. BAC0078. Next base: position 8,552 of record NZ_JBTLRW010000011.1, on the reverse strand, counting down.
CGCTCGATCAGCCCAATCAGCGCTTCTTCCTTGTTGCGGTCCGAGCATTCCACGACCTGCTGGCGGATATTGTCCAGCGGAATCGGCGAGCCGCTCTTGATCACGATATCCAGCGGTTCCTTCATATAGTTGCTGGCCAGACGTTTGATCGGGTCAGGCATCGTTGCCGAGAACAGCATTGTCTGCCGGCGGTAAGGCACAGCCGTAATAATCGCTTCCACGTCCTCCAGGAAGCCCATATGCAGCATTTGGTCGGCTTCATCCAGAACAAGCATTTTGACGCCGCTAAGATCCAGCGTTCCCCGGCGCATATGATCCAGCAGTCTGCCCGGCGTGCCGATGATAAGATGTCTGCCGCCTTCCAGCTTGCGGAGCTGCTTTTCCACATCCTGCCCGCCGTATACCGCCAGGATCTTCACTCCGGTATGCCGCGCCAGCTTGCGCGCTTCCTCGGTAATCTGCAGCGCCAGCTCCCGTGTCGGAGCCATGATCAGCGCCTGGGGATATGCCTGCTCCACGCGGATCTTGTCCAAAATCGGCAGCAGGAAGGCCAGTGTCTTCCCCGTTCCCGTCTTTGCTCTCGCAATAACGTCCAGTCCCTGCACCAGCGGCGGAATCGCTTCCGCCTGCACCGGCGTCGGTTTCGCAATACCCTGTCCTTGAAGCAGACCGTTCAAACTTTCCGAAACTCCTAATTCCTTAAAACCCGGCAATGTCTCCACCTCACTATTTTCTTTAATTTTGCTCAATTCTCATAACTTATAGGCATCCACTTTTTTGTATTCAAACAAAAGCGGAAGAACCCCGTCACCGGAGCCCTTCCGTCCCACATGCGCCCTTTATCGCCTAATCCTTTATATTGTACTTGATTCAGCAGCATTTGTGTGCATCTGCCGAAGAAAATTTATTACCCGGTCAAGAGCAGCTAGAATCTGCCCGATTTAAAAATCGAGAACAGCAGCCACAGAATCATCAGGAGCGCAATCAAAGAACCTATCTCAACAATTGGAAAATCCCACAGCATCGAAGGCTCGCCGCGCAGGGAGGAGGCAATGATCAGCCCCGCCATAATAATGCTGAAGGCAAGCAGCACGATACTGAAGGACAACCGGTTCCCGATCCGGCTGAGCTTCTGCTCGATACTCTTAAGCTCGGGGAGCCCGATCTCCACCTTCAGCTTGCCCTTGCTGATCAGTGAGGACAACTGCCTGGCCTGAGCGGGAAGCTCCACCAGACTTTCGGCAAGATCGGCCACGCCGCCGAGGATTTTACGCTGCAGGCGGCTGCCGCTGAAGCGCTGCCTCGCCAGCCTTCGGCCAAAAGGCTCAGCCATCTGCACAATGCTGAAGTTCGGATCAAGGTTGCTGACAACGCCCTCCAGCGTCAGCATCGTTTTGCCCAGCATAGCCAAATCCGGCGGAATGACCAGCCTGTGCTTGCGGGCGATGGCGAACAAATCGTTCAGCGCCTTGCCGATGCTGATCTGATTGAACGGAATATCATAATAGGCCTCGCGCAGCCGGTCCACATCATCATGCAGCGCCATCCGGTCGGCTTCCTCAGGGGTGACACCCAGCCGCAGAATGGCCCGCACCATCGAATCGGTGTTCTTGCGCATCAGGGCAATAACAAGCGCGGACAGGCTATCCTTCATCTCTTCGCTGAGCCGGCCTACCATACCGAAATCAATCAGCGCCAGCTTGCCGTTCTCAAGCAGCATAACGTTGCCGGGGTGGGGATCGGCGTGAAAGAACCCGTGAATAAAAATCTGATTCAGCATCATTTCTACGAGCTGCTGGGCCACAGCCTTAAGCTTCACGCCCTTTTCCAGCAGTTCCTCGCGGCGGTTCAGCGTAATGCCCTCCACGTATTCCATCGTCAGAACGCGGGTGGAGCTGAAATCCCAATAGATAGCCGGGATATATACTTTATCATGTTCGTTGAGCTGTCCGGTAATACGCTCTGCATTGCGCCCTTCCTGGCCGTAATCCAGCTCAGCCAGCAGCGCACGGGAGAATTCCTCCACCATCCGCGTCAGCTCGTATTGCTTCGCCCAGGCCATTCTTCTTTCGGCCAGAGCGCTTAAATCCTGAAGAATCTCCAAATCCCGCGTCATGGTCCTCATAACGCCGGGACGCTGTATTTTGACCGCTACATGTTGTCCGCCATGCAGCACGGCCCGGTGGACCTGACCGATGGAAGCAGCGGCGAGCGGTGTATTCTCAAAGTCACTGAAGATTTCATCAATAGGCTGATCAAGCTCCTGCTCCAGGATATTCCTCGCGGTCTCCGCCGAGAACGGAGGCACGCTGTCCTGCAGCTTCACCAGCTCCTGAATAATAGAATCGGGGAGCAGATCGGAGCGGGTGCTGGCCAGCTGGCCCAGCTTTACGAAGGTTGGCCCCAGATCCTCCAGCACCCGGCGAATCCGCTCCCCAAGCGTAAGACTTTCGTGAACCTCCTGGGTAATGATCCGGCGCGGAAGTGACAGAAGATGATAGAGGCCGAGTTCCTCCACCATATAGCCGAAGCCATGACGCATGAGCGCCATGGCAATAGACCGGTACCGTCCGGCATGTCTTATGCGTACTGCCATTTATTCCGTACGCGTTTCCGGCAATGTCTCTTCCACGGGAGGAGTGCCCTCCAGTTCGGCTACACGGCGCTCCAAAACGGCAATCCGTGCTTCCAGCTCGGCTACATCACTTTGAACAGGAACCTTAAGCTCCTTCAGCACACGCTGAACCTGCTCCTGTACAGCGGATTTGAACGCCCCGCGTTCTTCCTCCCCGCGCTCCACCAGCCGGTCAACAAGCGCTTTGGACTCCGAGGGAGCAAGCTCGCCCTTCTTGACCAACTCTTCCACTACCTTCTCTACCTTTTCCTTGCTGACAATGGTGAGGCCCACTCCTAAAGAGATCGCTTTTTTGAACAAATCGCTCATAGCACTTTCCTCCCAAAGATTCCAGTTATAGATAAAGTATAACCCCTGACGGGCAATTTCTCAAAGCTGCAGCTTCAAACGGCGGTTCATTTAAAAAGATTATCTAGGAATCCGTGCGGCCCAGGTGGCCGCCCCGAGAATCAGCTTGCGGATCGCAGGATGCATAAAGGATGGCTCATGATGGCCTGGCATCAGAACAACCACCCGTCCAAGCCCGTAGCTGTGGCACCAGGCTGCCGGCAGCAGTTCACCGTCTGATTCATACTGGAGCAGAATCGTCTTCTCCGTAAAAGGATCAAAATCAAAGCGGTACGGCTCTTCATCCAGCTCGAAATTCTCAATGCCTTCCGTAATATCATGCTCCAGAACCTTGAAGCTCAGCGGCCCGTAAGGCGGATGCCCGGTAAAGCGGCCGCCGATCAGTTGGGCCAGCTCATACCGTTTGGCGAGTGAAATGCCGGTATGCAGCACAATCAGGCCGCCGCCGCCGCTCACATAGCTCAGCAGCCCTGCGGTCTGCTGTGGAGACACGGTCTCATTCCACAATTCGTTATATGCAATGCACAGATCATAGCCGGCCAAGTGCTCGCTCAGCAGCAGCTTTTTATTCTCCGAGCACTGAACAGTCAGCAGATCGTTCAGAATTTCACTAATTTGTTTGTCCACGCCCTGCAGCGGATGGAAGCGGGGGTGGGTATAATCACCCAAAAGCAGACATCTTCTCTTGTCCATCGGGTTCCTCCTCCTTCTTTCTGTATCTATGTTTGTGTATTGTTGCCAATTATTCTAAGTAGAACGGCCGAGAATCTCCACTCCCGGCAATATAATTGTCCGTTCCCAGGAGAAAAATCAGAAATGACAGTCCGGAATCAGCGGTGCGCAGCCACGTACCGTCCAAGCTCCACGAACATGCTCCCCATCCGTTCATGCTCCGGCATAACAATCCGCGTAATCCCTTCCTCCTTCAAGGATTCCGAGGTGATTCGGCCTACCGAGACGGCCAGCACCCTGTCTTCAAAAGCCTGCACGAGTTCCTTCAGCTTGCCTTGCTCTCGGGCATACTGAGCTAGAAACCGGAATTGCGGCGCACTTGTAAAGGCTACGGCATCAACCTTGCCTTCCGTAATCTCAGCGAACAGCCGCTCCAGCGCTCCAGGCTCCGGCGGTGTATGGCGGTATGGCTGCACCTCGCGGACGGATGCACCGGCTTCTTCCAGCCAGGCGGCCAGACGCGGTGCGGGATCGCCATGCAGCTGCAGCACAACCGACTTGCCGCACAGATCCCAATCCTTAAGCCCGCGGATCAGCCCCGAGGTACTGCCGTCATCATCGCGCACCTCAGGCTGCAGTCCCCGCTTCTTGAGGGCATTGACCGTCTTATAACCGCGTGCAGCGATTGGCGAACCGGAGAGAACCTCCAGAAAACGCTCCTCCAGATTCATTTGGGCGGCCATAGCAAACAGCGCATCCAGCCCCATCCCTGTTGTCACAATAGCCAGATCAGGCGGATGTGAAGTCCAGGCGGCGAGTCCTTCCCGCAGCGCTTCATCATCCAGAAACACCGTGCCCTGGGCCGGACGGTGCAGCGCCGTACCTCCCATATTCTGCACCAGCTTCGCCATTTCCTCTGCTTTGCGCGGGCCCGCAAGGGCCACGGTAATTCCCTGCAATTGCTCTGCCATGTCCTTTTCTCCCCTTCTTCAGCCCAGACATTATTGTTAATCAGTATACTTGCAATGGGCGGAAAAAGGAAAGGCAAAAAGACCGTTTTATGAAAACGGTCTTTTCAAATATGTCTATTTATTTTCCGGGTCTATGGTCACACTTTGCCTTCTGCTAGCGCTGGTTGCCGCTCTTGCTTTTGCAGGCCGGGCATATCCCTCCGAACACTACATGCGCATGGGAGATGGAATACCCTGTCTCCTCAGCCACCTGATTCATCCATTCCTTCGGCACCTCGGTCATAACTTCATCCACCGCGCCGCACACCTCGCAAAGGATATGCTGATGGTCGTCCAGACGGGCGTCATATCTGCTGGCTGCCTCACCCAGCTTCAGCTCGCGGATCAACTGTTTGTCTGAAAGATAACGCAGCGAATTGTATACCGTCCCATAGGCCAGATTGTGACCCTGCTCTACCAGCCGGTTCATGACCTCCGCAGCGGTGGGATGATCATGAGAATTCCGGAGGATATCATACACAGCTTGACGCTGAGAGGTCAAATTCAGGGTTTTCATCTTTATCATCCTTTTATTTGTTTTTAGATCAAGTATAAATCCTGATGGCGATAGCGTCAATCAAGTGCTCTATGTCACCGTCACCTCATCCGAGGCAATTGCACCGTAGCTTGGCGCCGGGTTTCTTTTGCCGGAACTATGGAAATAAATAAAGGGGAATCTGGCAGCGATGGAGGAAAAAATAAAATGGATAACACACATTTGCACTCACAGAGCCTTCCGCAATTCCCGAAATCCTTATGGAGAGACAGCGTAGAGCCGTCTTCTTTTCCGCGGCTTGAGGCGAACCATGTTACGGATGTTGCGATTGTCGGAGGCGGAATTACCGGAATTACTACGGCGTATCTTCTAGCCCAGGCAGGGTATAAGGTGACGCTGCTGGAGGCGGGCGTGCTGTTCGCAGGCACTACCGGATTTACCACCGCCAAAATTTCCGCCCAGCACGGGATGGTCTATCAGGACTTGCTTAAGGATTTCGGCGAGGAGAACGCCCGGCTCTATTTCCAGTCAAATAGTGAAGCACTGGAATGGATCATCGCCACAGCAGAAGAATTGAAGCTGTCCTGCGGCCTTGTGCGTGAAGCAGCTTATCTCTATGCCGATTCCGGAGATGAGAAGACGCTGAAGCAGCTTGAGGCTGAATTCGCGGCTTATCAGAAGCTCGGCCTTCCAGGCGAGTGGCTGGACAATCTCACCTTGCCGCTGAAGGCGGGCGGTGCTATTAAAATGCCGAACCAAGCCCGGTTTCATCCGCTCCAGTACCTCAAAGGCCTGCTGAAAGTCATACTGGATAAGGGCGGCGTTATTTACGAGCATACGATGATCGGTGAGACCGTGGATATGAACGGCGGCCTTCTCACTCTCTATACCGAAAACGAACAATATAAAATCAATTGCCGCCATGCCGTGTCGGCTTCCCATTTCCCTTTTTATGATGGAGGTGCCCTATATTTCACGCGCCTGTATGCGGAACGCTCCTACGTTCTAGCGATTGAGCCAAAAACCGAGTTCGAGGGTGGAATGTATTTGAGCGCTGGAGATACCACCCGTTCCCTGCGGGCAGTGGAATGGAACGGACAGAAGCTGGTCCTTGTCGGCGGAGACAACCATAAGACAGGACAAGGCATCTGCACCTTCGGCCATTACGAGAGACTGGAACAGTTCGCCGAGGAACTACTGGGCATCCAAAACATCCCTTACCGCTGGTCCACGCAGGATCTTACCACCTTGGACCATGTGCCCTATGTAGGCAAGGCGTCCGAAAATAAGGAAATTTATATCGCCACCGGCTTCAAAAAATGGGGCATGACCACAGGAACGATGGCCGCGCATATCATTGCGGACGGTATACAGTGTAAACATAATCCTTTTAGCGCGTTGTACGATCCCTCTCGCTTCAAGCCCCAGCCGACGATCAAAAATTTCATTATTCAGAACGCCAATGTCGCCAAGGAGCTGGTAGCCGGCAAGATTGAAATTATGCACAAAAAGGCCCGCGATCTTGGAAGGGACGAAGGTGCGGCTGTCTTCTATGACGGCAAGCGCGCCGGTGCGTACCGCGACCCCGAAGGCAAACTGCATCTGGTCGATACAACCTGTACCCATCTGGGCTGCGAATGTGAGTGGAATGAAGCGGAACGCTCCTGGGATTGCCCTTGCCACGGCTCCCGCTACTCTATTGATGGCGACGTGCTGGAAGGTCCGGCCACAGTGTCTCTGACAAAGCTGGAAGTAATCGAATAAACAGCATCCTGTGCGCCATACGCTGCCCTCTCGCACCGGCATCACTGTCCCGGCGTGATTGTCCGCTCCCGCTCAGGTATAATGGGTAATGAATTGCTACTCATTAAATAAGCATTTTTAAAGGGAGCGTGACGTCAGATTATGGAATTAAAAGGTAAAAGCGTTGTGATTACGGGTGCCGGCAAAGGCATCGGCAAGGCTCTGGCCATTGCACTGGCCAAAGAAGGCGCGAATCTGGGCCTGATCTCAAGAACGGCGTCCGATCTGGAGGCGCTCCAATCGGCGCTAACTAACGAGTACAGCGTGAAAGTCAGCATTGCTGCTGCAGATATTGCTGTGCGCGAGGAAGCGGAGCGCGCGGTGCTCTCCCTTCAGAAAGACCTCGGGGCTTTCGATGCGCTGATCAATAATGCCGGAATCGCCAAATTCGGCACTCTTCTGGAGATGGACCCGACGGATTGGGAGCGCCATATGCAGATCAACCTGTTCGGCAGCTATTATGTTACCCGCGCGGCCCTGCCTGCAATGATCGAGCAGAACAGCGGCAATATTATTAATATCTCCTCAACAGCGGGAGAAAGAGGTTTTGCCACCGGTTCGGCCTACTGCGCCTCCAAGTTCGCCCTGATGGGCATGACCGAAGCGCTCGCACAGGAGGTGCGCAAGCACAACATCCGCGTGGTTGCGCTCACTCCAAGCACCGTCAACACCGGCCTGGCAGAGAATGCCGGACTGAAGATCGGCGATGAGGACCGCATGATGCAGCCTGAGGACGTAGCTGAGCTGGCATTGGCGGCTCTGAAGCTGCCGGACCGCGTCTTCGTTAAGACTGCCGGGATCTGGACCACCAATCCCCAATAACGCAAACCCATCACTGAACACAATGAGGGAGGGCTACAAATGCTGGTAGTTACGAACACCATTAAGGTCAGGGAAGGCCACGGTGCAGCCCTGGCCCAGCGGTTTGGCGCAGCGGGCGGCGTACAGGCCATGCCAGGCTTCGTCCGCATGGAGGTATGGCATGGTGCAGCCAAAGAAGGCGCGGAAGAATTGAAGATTTGCACCGTCTGGGAGGACGAGGAAGCCTTCAAGGGCTGGACCTCCAGCCCCGCCTTCCGTGAATCCCACCGCGGAGCAGGCAGCAACGAGCATATTCTCGGAGCTTCGCTGGACAAATACGAGCTGCTGATCAGTCGCACGCCCGGGAAGTAGCCGCCAGACTGGGGCAGGAATCTGGGTGGGATGCGGGAACCGGGGCGGGACGCAGGGGTTAGGGTGAGACACTAGGACCGAGGCGAAACTTGGGAACCGGGTCGGGACGCGGAATATGGGAGGGGGTCGCGGGTTACCGGGGCTGTTGAGATAACGGCATTTCTACCGTTGTTCCACCCAGAACCCGCCTGCGGACCTCCAACAACGGCATTTCCGCCGTTGTTCCACCCAGAACCCGCCTGCGGAGGTAGTGTCAAGAAGTTTGTGTAAGAGTAGAGTATCTCATCGGGTGTATCTTATAGGGTGTAAGAGTGTGTAGTGGCGGGGGAACCCCGCCACAACACACTCGCGAACACCTAATCTGCGGCCATTGTTTCGACCGTGGGGTAGCGTTCTTCAAATAACTTGCTTAACT
>NZ_JBTLRW010000010.1:0-252067 GCF_054483875.1 Paenibacillus sp. BAC0078 | reverse complement strand
CGCAGGGCATCTATTCTCCAATAACGGGAGAATAGATGCCCTGCTGTCTTTTTACTGCTACTCGAATAAGTATGGGCTATTTTCATTTGTAGAAAGTCTACTTATGAGACAGCCCCTTTTTGCACATAATCAAATATTAAAAGAACTCCACAAATTCATTTACCGGCTTGCGGTAGCCGCGCGGTCTGATTTTGTGCTGGTTGTCTTTGCCAATCGTAATCATCATGACCGGAATAAGATTGTCCGGCAGGCCCAGTACTTTCTTGACTGCTTCAGGAACGCTCATCGGGCAGGTATCCCAGCCCTTGTCCTTGGCAATCAGCATGAACTGCATGGCCGACAAGGAAGCATTGCGGATCGCTTCATCCCTCTGAAAAGCGTCATTATCGGTGTACATGTTATTGATATCTTCGATAGTGCGGTCGAATTCATCTTTGCTCATTGCCCCGAGCATTTTGAGGCCGCTATAGATCTCTGGCGCTTGCAGGTAAGCGTTTTTGTCTCCAAGCACGATAATGACGGCTGAAGCGCTATGAATTTTGTATTGGCCATAGGCGGCTTCGCGGACTTTTTCCTTCAAGTCCTTATCGGCAACAACCTTGTAATGGGCGTGCTGCAAATTAAATGTCGATGGGGCAAGACGGGCCAGCGAGAACATTTCCTCCAGCTCATTCTGAGGAATCTTAACGCCTTCAATGAAATTATTAGCTGATCTCCGTGCTTGAACCAGTTCTGAAAAAGTACTCATGTGTATTCCTCCATTGGATATGTAGTGGTTAATTATTAATTGCTGTTATTAATTAATGAACTTACTAAATGTTACTTACTCAAGATAGCACAGCTAATGTGCTTCGTCAATGATAAAAATACTACAAGTGTGAATTTTCACATAAAATCAAGGAAATAATCAAAAAATACAGAAAAGAAGTGATTTTAATCACAAAACAAGGTGAAACGGGTAAAAAGATTGTGACGTTTATTACATGAAGAGTGTTATAATAGTCACATTGATTTAGCGGTCTATTATTTATATATGAGACAAAGCTAATACAAAGGAGCGCTCGACATGTCAGAAACAATTACGAAAACACAAGCTTTAACTAAAGATGAGCTTCTGGATCAACTTTTGAAGCCCGAGGTTCAGGAATCATTAACGACACTGGTGGAGCAGTTGCCCCAAATTACACAGCTTGTCAGTGTCTTGAGCAAATCGATCGATTTTGTACAGGCTGTTGCAACGGATGAGGTTTTGAAGAGTGACACTGTAGGCGCCATCAAGGAACTGGCTGAGCCTGTGGTAGATTCCGTCAAAACAATGGCGGCTAATGTAATCGAAGCAAAGGACCGTGCAAATGAGAGCAGCGAGACGATCAGCCTGTTCGGGATGATGCGCATGATCAAGGACCCGCAGGTGCAGAAAATGCTCCGCTTTATGAACGCATACCTGCAAATCAGCGGCGAACGCAATCCACAAAAATAAGGACGGAGGAAATAACATGTCAAAACATATCGTTATTCTGGGCGCAGGGTACGGCGGTCTCCTGAGCGCCATTAACGTGCGCAAATATATGAGCAAATCTGAAGCCAAAATCACAGTTGTCAATCAGTATCCAACCCACCAGATCATTACCGAGCTTCATCGTCTTGCGGCAGGAAGTATTGCGGAGCAAGCTGTTGCAATGCCGCTGACAAAGCTTTTTGCCGGGAAGGATATCGACCTGAAAATTGCCAAAGTGAAATCCTTTTCCGTAGACAGCAAGCAGGTGCAGCTGTCCGATGGCACGACGCTGTCGTATGATGCGCTTGTTGTGGCGCTTGGCAGTACTACAGCTTATTTCGGCATACCGGGGCTGGAAGAGTATAGCATGGTGCTTAAATCCGCTGCCGACGCGAACAAAATTCATGGGCACATCGAAGACCGTATCCGTGAATATGCCAAAACCAAAAATCCTGCCGACGCAACGATTCTCATTGGCGGGGGCGGCCTGACCGGTGTGGAGCTGGTGGGCGAGATCGCCGATGTACTGCCGAAGCTGACCAAACGTTATGGCGTTGATGCCAAGGAAATTAAGCTTCTGCTTGTTGAAGCAGGTCCGAAAATTCTTCCGGTGCTGCCGGATCAGCTGATTGAGCGTGCAACAGCAAGCTTGACCGCCCGTGGCGTTCAGTTCTTAACGGGTCTTCCTGTTACCAATGTTGCCGGAAATGTAATCGATCTGAAGGACGGCCAGAAAATTGTTGCGAACACCTTCGTATGGACTGGTGGTGTGCAAGGGAATCCGCTGGTCGGCGAATCCGGGCTTGAAGTGAACCGTGGACGTGCAACAGTCAATGAATTCCTGCAATCCACATCTCACCCGGATGTATTCGTAGCAGGTGACAGCGCCGTTGTGTTTGCACCGGACGGCCGTCCTTATCCGCCAACAGCACAAATCGCCTGGCAGATGGGCGAGCTGATCGGCTATAATCTGTACGCTTATCTGAATAACAGCTCCTCGGAAACCTTCAGTCCGATTAACTCGGGCACGCTTGCCAGTCTGGGCCGCAAAGACGGTGTAGCTATCATCGGCGCCAGCTCAACACCGCTGAAGGGCTTGCCTGCAACGCTCATGAAGGAAGCAAGCAACATCCGTTATTTGTCCCACATCAAAGGCCTCTTCAGCCTGGCGTACTAAACGATAAATTCCCCTCCAAGCAGACACCCGACAACACTTGATGTTATTTAAGGTGCGGGTGAGCTTGGAGGGTTTTTTTGTGATATTTTGCAGACGTCATGTGTAAATATTCATAGTAAATGTCTGGAAGTCCATCTAAACTGAATTGAGATGTAAAGCAACTGCTGACTTTGCTAGCTGCGGACATTGATTCCGTTCAATAGATGCTCAGCGGGAATCTATTTGCTATAATGAATTTGTTTATATTATGCCAGATATTTCATAGGAGGATTTTCAGCATGGAATTTCAAGAAAACGATATCATTTTGTTCCAGGGCGACAGCATCACAGATTGGGGACGTAACTACGAGGACCCGTCTTCGCTTGGCGTAGGTTATGCACTGATGATTGCTTCGCGGCTTGGGTTGCAGTTCCCTGAGAAGAAGCTGACCTTTATCAACCGCGGCATCAGCGGCAACCGGGTGGTTGATCTGCAGCGCCGTTGGGATAAGGATTGTCTGGAGCTGAAGCCAACTGTAGTTTCGATTTATATCGGTATTAATGATACATGGCGCCATTTTGATTCCGGTGAAGAAACTACAGCCGCCCAGTTCGAAGCTTCTTACCGCGATTTGATCGAACGCACCAAGAAAGCCACAAATGCCAAGCTGGTCCTGATTGAGCCATTTGTGCTGCCTGTACCCGAAGACCGCAAGGGCTGGCGCCAGGATCTGGACCCCAAAATCCATGTAGTACGCGAGCTGGCACGCGAGTATGGTGCTCTGCTGGTTCCGCTCGACGGCCTGTTCGCTGCGGCATCCGTTAAGGCGGAATCTGCATACTGGGCGCCAGATGGCGTGCATCCATCCCCTGCTGGTCATGCGCTCATTACCGATGCGTGGCTGAGAGCGGTAGGAGCTATTAGCTAAAATAGTATATCAGGCTGCTCTCATTACATAGTCTGCCTGCTTCTAAAGGCCAATCTGTTGCTCTAAGCGGGTTGGTCTTTTTGGAGCTTCCAGGGAGGCGGCCAGCCGGATGCTCATGTTATTTTCTTCACAAGATTGTTATAATTGGAGTGCGGAATTGATTTGAACCGAGAGGAATGAGAGCTTATGACGAGCAATACTGCACAGGATCTGCAAGGGCTGAGAGCAGCCGGTAAAGTTGTAGGGCATACCATTGCCGAGATGAGGAGACAGGTGAAGCCCGGCATGACTACCGCTGAGCTTGACGGGATCGGGGCGGCGATTCTGGAGCAGTTCGGCGCAAGATCGGCTCCTAAGCTTACTTACAAATTTCCCGGGTATACCTGCATCAGTATTAATGAAGAGGTGGCGCACGGTATTCCGGGCTCCCGGGTGATTCAGGCCGGAGATTTGATTAATATTGATGTTTCAGCCGAATTGAACGGTTACTATGGGGATTCCGGGGTTTCTTTTCAACTGCCTCCTTATAATGAGAAAATCGTCCACCTGTGCCGCAGCACCGAAGAGACAATGATGAGTGTAATCAATCATCTCAGAGCGGGCATGAAGGTTAACGAGATCGGCAGAGTGATGGAGCTGGAGGCGCGCAAGCGCGGCTATAGGGTGGTGCGCAATCTGTGCAGCCATGGTATCGGCAAATCTCTGCACGAGAAGCCTGAAGAAATTCTTCCGTTCTATAACCCGCGTGATACCGCTGTTCTAAAAGAAGGCCAGGTCATTACCGTCGAGCCTTTTTTGTCCACCGGGGCGGATTTTGTGGAGCAGCAGTCCGACGGATGGACGCTCAGTGTGATGGACAACAGCCGCGTAGCCCAGTATGAGCATACGATTGTGGTTACCAAGGGTAAACCGATTATTCTGACAAGCGCATAAGTGGAGTGATAATGGAACTGGAGGGATAAAATATGGGAGATTTACCGCAAGTCAGCAATTCATTTATGACCTTTATGAAGGAAGCGCCGGAACACCAGAAGGCTTGGATGGAGACGGTTCACAAGCTGGAGGCCGCAAGCAAGCTTGACCCGAAGACAGAAGAAATTGCTTATATCTCTGTATTGGCAGCGGTGCGGCTGGAGAGCGGCCTGCCTTTTCATGTGAAGCATGCCAAGGCGCTCGGAGCCACAAGAGAAGAGATCATTAGTGCTGTTTTGCTTGCTCTTCCGGCTGTGGGCAACGTAGTTATCCAGGCTTTGCCTGTGGCCTTGCAGGCATACGACAGCGAGTAAGCTGAACATGTAGCTGTAAGGAGGCGGATGCAATGCGAATGGCCTTTATACTTTTTGACGGAATTACTTTTCTGGATTTTGCCGGCTTCTATGATGTTATCCACCGGCTGGGGCAATTCGAATCAGGTCACGGTCTGGAGTGGGATATTTGCGGGATTAGGGAAGAAGTGACTGACGAGCTTGGACTGGTTGTCAAAATAGGCAAGGTGCTGCCGGACTTGTCGCAATATGACCTGATTTTTGTGCCTGGCGGAATGGGAACAAGGAAGCTCCGCTACGACGAGCCCTTCATAACATGGCTTCAGGGGGCAAGGGATGTTCCTTACAAAGTATCGGTGTGCACAGGTTCACTGCTGCTCGGTGCGGCCGGTTTTTTGCAGGGACATGCTGCCACGACACATCCCTCTGCTTATGATCTTCTGGAGCCTTATTGCGCTCAAGTGGTGAAGTCGAGAGTTGTGCAGGACGGCCAAATTATTACAGGCGGAGGGGTTTCGACATCCATTGATCTTGGGCTCTATGTATTGTCGCTTCTGGCCGGAGAAGCCGCGATGCTTAATGTGAAGAAGCAAATTGACTATCCTTATGAGCTGCAGGGTGTTGTCTGCAAGCAGTGAAATTGCGATGAATCGGAGGAATCGGGATGAGTGGGAATAAATATGCTTCAGTGCCGCTTCAGCAGTGGATAGACGACCGGGAACAGTGGCCGCTGCTTACGGATTATATGCTGCAAGAGAGCAACCTGCCGGGGCCAAGGGGCAATTTGGAGCTGGCGGGTTGCTTTGCGAAGCTTTTTGGCAAACCTGAAGTGACGGACACCGCTTGGGCGCTGCTCTCTGCTTGGGCACAGATCCCTGAGGCAGACGCCAAGACCAACGATCCCCATGAATTTCTGCCATTCTGTGCCGTATGTGCTTGCGGTGCTCATTATCCATATGCAGATGCCGGGTGGCGGAGTCAGTCCGAAGAGTTCCTGAAATCGGCGATGAATGATTCCAGATGGCGGATGCGTGAGGCGGCGGCGATGGGACTGCAGTACATAGGTGAATTTAGCTTTGCACTTCTGAAGCAGTTGCTTGAGGGCTGGCGTCCAGCTTCGGCATTGCTTGAGCAGCGTGCGTTTGTTGCGGCGCTCGCTCATCCTCCCCTCCTTAAAGATGAGGCCAATGTTCTTTATTGCCTGGAAATAACGGATGAGATTATGCAAGTCATTCTCTCCGGGCCTGCGAAGCCAGCCGATCCGGAGCATTATCGTGTGTTATCCAAGGGCCTGGAGTATAGCCTGAGTCTGTTTGTTGCGGGTCAACCGGAGCCCGGTTTTGCTATGCTGCGCAGATATGCCGGGACTGGTGACGCCCGGATGATCAAGATTGTGAAAAGCAATCTCGGCAAAACACGGCTAAGCAAGAAATACCCTGAGCAGGTCATGGAAATTCTCGCGGGATTGACAATCGGCTGAAATGTAACTATTATTGTTGCATCTATAGTGTTCTTTTTGCTAAGGCACCAAAGGAGAGATTTCCATGAACATTAGCACCCGGTTTGCGGTGGCTATTCATATCTTAACGCTGATTGACAGTAACAAGGAAGGCAAAAGCACTTCAGAATGGATTGCTGCCAGTGTCAACACCAATCCGGTAGTAATCCGGCGGATTACAGGCATGCTGCATAAGGCTGGGCTTGTGGATGTCCGTCCCGGTGTAGCCGGGGCCAAGCTTACGCGCAGTGCGTCTGATATTACGCTGCTGCAGATTTATAAGGCGGTAAATGCGGTGGAGGAGGGCTCCCTGTTCTCCGTTCATGAGCATCCGAACCCTGCATGTTCGGTCGGCAAAAATATTGCCGGGGCGATTGTTCCGGTCTTTTCCAACGCACAGAAGGCGATGGAGAACGTGCTGCAGGAAGTTACGCTCGATCAGATCGTGAATCAGATTCCTGTGTCCTAACTCCTGCATATAGAAATTTAAGATAAATTTCAGGAAGAATTTATGTGATTTTAAGGTTGGAGGAGTATATTAAAGATCTCCACCCCCCAGTGGATAGATTTTTTCCTGGATCCTGTCGTGCCTCGGCGGGATCTTTTCTATTGTTAGAGGGGGGATGCGACAATTTCAGCAAACCTTTATGTGCTTTTCATATGCCTTTAAGCTTCAGGGCTTATAGTAATCCCATGACCCCCCTTATATATAGACCTTGGCCCTGCCGGACGTTGGCGGGGTCACTTTTTTTTGTACAGAGAATGACTTTACACAATATTCCAAATGCAGTAGACTGACACCATGTTATAACATAAAGGGAGGACCAGATGAGCGTCTTTGCAATGATTCTATATCATAATGAAGAACTCTGTGTTAGAAGGCTGGAGCCTGAGGATGCGGTGCTGCTGGTGAAATGGCTGTCTGATCCGGTGGTACTGGAGTATTATGAGGGCCGCGACCGTCCGCATGATCTGAAAATGGTGCTGGAGCATTTTTATGAAGACGCCTCGGAGGGGATGACCCGCGGGATTGTTCAGTACAAGTCTCATGATGTGGGGTATATCCAGTTCTATCCGATTGAAGATCAGGAGCGGCAGGAGTATGGGTACACGGATTTTGCAGGGGAGATTTACGGTATGGACCAATTTATCGGTGAACCCGGGCTGTGGAATCAAGGGATTGGCTCGCAGCTCGTAAAAGCGACGGTCAACTTCCTGCTGCAAGTGAAGCAGGCGGATAAGATTGTGATGGACCCGCAGAGCTGGAATCACCGCGCGCTGAGAGTCTATGAGAAGAACGGGTTTGTGCGCAAAAAGCTGCTCCCTGAACATGAATGGCATGAAGGCCAATACAGAGACTGCTGGCTTATCGAATATGATGGTGCTTGAAAACAAGGAGATGGATATGAAAAATCAAATTTCAATTTTGGCGGCAAGCTTGATCCTGGGATTATCTTTTATTGCTGGTTGTCTGATTATTAACAGCGGGAAGGCAGAGGAAGCCCGGATTGACCAGGTGAAGACAGAAGCTCAGACAGGGCTACAGATAACCGACAAGCCATTGCTGACTCTTCAGGAGACTGCTGAATTACTGGGACTGAAGGAGGAGCAGGTGCTGAATATCATAAAAGCTGAACATTCCATTTTGAATAATAACGGTTCCTTTACCGGCATGATGCTTCCGTATATTAAAATGGATGAGAATTTCCTGATCAATCGTGCTGAGCTTTTGAATTGGATTGAGTCGGCGACCTCGGAGAAAAGAGTCTATAATGGTATTAAAGTGTATAAATGATGCAAAAAACAAAGCATACTAGACAGCAACGGAGGTACATAGGTGGACACGATTGCAATTATTTCTGACATTCATGGCAATGTGACGGCTCTGCAGGCGGTGCTCGCGGATATTCAGGAGCGTAAGGTGAGCCGGATTTTTTGTCTCGGAGATATCGTCGGCAAAGGGCCAAATTCAGATTTGACAGTTGATCTTATCCGGGAGCATTGCGAAGAAGTGGTTACCGGGAACTGGGATGAGTTCGTCGCTGGAACAAGCGGGCTTGAGGTTGTGAAGTGGCACCGTGCTGTGCTGGGACTAAATCGTCTCGATTATTTAAAATCACTTCCGTTCTCCATTGAGTTCTGGATGAGCGGAAAGTTCGTCCGGTTGTTTCATGCTTCGCCGCGCAGTGTGAATGAACGGGTGCAACCGTGGGATGCGTATGAGCAGCGCTTGTCGCTGTTTCAGTCCTCGGAGCTGTGCCAGGCTGATCTGCCGGCAGATGTAGCCGGATATGGGGATATTCATAACGCATACCTGCAGCACCTGGAAGGGAAAACGCTATTTAATGTGGGAAGTGTCGGCAATCCGCTGGATCTGACGCAGGCTTCATATGTTTTGCTGGAGGGCGATTACGGTAATCGTTCCTTGGGGCGGCTGAACATACAGTTCGTTAGAGTTCCCTATGATATTGAACTGGCTGTGCAGCAGGCTGTAGAATCGGAAATGCCGGATTTGGAGCTGTATATTAGAGAGCTTAGAACCGCTAAATATAGAGGAATAAAAGACTAAGACGCATGTTATGAGGAGCGTTTGTATTGTACAGCCCGACCAATCCTGGTTGGGTTTTGTGTTTTTTGTAAAAGTAATTGACATACTTATAGAGCGGTACTATACTAAAGTTAGTTAAGATGTAACGGTAGCAGTTACAATTGTGGATGACAAGCTCGAGTGAGGTTAAGACTAGACAATAACAAACGGATTGTAAATTTCAGATCCGCTTACATTCAGGAGGGATTGATATGACAGCAACAGCAACTCTGCCACAAGAACTGGAAATTGGTCTTGTGCAGATCAGAGTGAGCAATTTGGAGCGTTCGCTTGCTTTTTATCAGAATGTTGTAGGACTCAAAATATTGCGTCAAACCGGACGCGAAGTGGAAATGACCGCTGACGGCCAGCATGTATTGCTGGTATTGCGGGAGATTGAGAATGCCCGGGTGCTGCGACGCAATTCGGTGGCGGGACTGTACCATTTTGCCATCCTTGTGCCGGACCGTCCGAGCCTTGGGCTGGTGCTGCGCAACCTGATTGCTTCAGATATTGAAGTTGGTCAAGGTGATCATCTTGTCAGTGAGGCGCTGTATATTCAGGACCCGGATAATAACGGGATTGAGCTGTACCGTGACCGTCCGCGTGATACGTGGAAGTATGATGCTGAAGGGAATGTAGTAATGAGCACCGATCCGGTGGATGTGGAAGGACTGCTGGCTGCCTCTGAAGGTCTGCCTTGGACCGGACTGCCTGCGGGCACGGTAATCGGGCATGTTCACTTTCATGTAGGCGATCTTGGCGAGGCCAAAAAGTTCTATGTGGATACGCTGGGTTTTGAGGTGACAACACGGTATGGCAATTCGGCTTTGTTCATCTCGGCAGGAGGTTATCATCACCATATGGGGCTGAATGTTTGGGCGGGTCAAGGCGCTCCAGCAGCTCCGGCCGATGCGGCGGGCATTGATTACTTCACTTTGCTTCTGCCTAGTGTTCAGGAACGTGATGCCGTGGCTGAACGCGTGCGTGGGGCCGGGTACAAAGTCAATGAAACAGATGGAGTTGTGACGGTTACAGATCCGTGGAACATTGGCATTAAACTGCTTGTAAAGCCCTAACGTGAAAGATTTGCTTGTCCATCCCCCTCATTCTCCTATAATGTTGGAAATATATGAGCGAAAGGATGAATGTTTTGAAAAACTTCAAAATGGCCTATGTAATCCTTTGTCATAAAAACCCGGAGCAGATCAATTTGCTGCTGAATGTTTTAACGGATGAGCACGCTGAATTTTTCCTGCATGTGGATCAAAAAAGCGGCATCGAAGAGCAAATTATCCATCGCGGTGCCGCTGCTGAAGCGCAGTCTGAAGAACCTGCCGGACAATCTGTATAAAGGCTTAAACTAATATTTTAGGAGGAACTAACATGAAAATTGCAGTCATCGGAGCAAGCGGCAAGGCGGGAAGCGAGATCACTAAGGAAGCGCTGGACAGAGGTCATGAGGTTACCGTTATCGTACGGGATGCCGCAAAAGTGGCAGGCAGCAAGGCTGCTGTAGTAGAGAAGGATATCTTCGCTTTGACTGCGGAGGATTTGAAGGGCTTTGACGTTGTGGTTAATGCCTTTGGAGCTCCATTTGGGCAGGAGCATCTGCATGTGGATGCCGGGAATGTGCTGATTGAAGCGCTGAAGGACGCACCTGGCACGCGTTTGATTGTAGTGGGCGGAGCAGGAAGCTTGTATGTGGATGAAGCCAAAACCGTAAGAGTAGTGGATACGCCGGGATTTCCTGACTTTGTGAAGCCGACGGCCTTGAATCAGGGTAAAAATCTGGAGATTCTGAAAGGCACGAAGGAGTTGAAGTGGACCTTTGTCAGCCCGTCCGCCAACTTCGCCGTAGGTGCAAGAACGGGTGCCTATGCGACAGGCAAGGATCATCTGCTGTCCAATTCCAAAGGCGAAAGCTATGTCAGCTATGCTGATTATGCGATTGCAATCGTGGATGAGATCGAGCGGCCGCAGCATATCCGCGAGCGGTTCACGGTAGTTTCGGAGTCCTGATTGGCCTGACGGCTGTTATAAAAAGAAGCGAACCGGCTGGACCGGCTTCGCTTCTTTTTTTTTGCGCTGTAAAGTTTCCAAGAATGCCGTGAAGCCCAAACTCCACTTAGGTTAGCTGTGCAGGTCTATTTTACACAATTCCCTGTGCAAGCTCCGCGATCCTGCGGTTCACATTCCCGGTGAACAATCCCCCGTGATAGCAGATCACCTGGCGAATCTCGAAATCGGCGAATTTCTTCAGAGAATTGAGGGCGGTAGCCATATCGGGCGTAGCTGCTGCGTCGGGCCCGCACAGCTCACCGCCTTGGACGGTCAAAGCATCGGCGGCTATCAGCGTACGGCTCGCCTGATGATACAAGCTTAAATGCCCCGGGCTGTGGCCGGGCGTATGGATGACTGTGATTCCGCCGGCAAAGGGGAGCTGCTCTCCGCCGGTAAGAGTCTGGTCTACTCTTCCTTTGGGCGGGTGGGCCAGCACATTCAGGAAGGCGCGCCGCCATTCCTCCGGCACGGCCCGCGGAAGATTGGCTTCGGCTGCTGCCAGTGCTTCCGGGGTATGCTTAAGCAGCATCTTGTCCCCTTCGATATAGGGCCGCTCGATTTCATGGGCCAGCACGTTCAGCTCAGGCACGGCCAGATCCAGCAGGGACGGCAGGCTTCCGATGTGATCGAGATCCTGATGCGTGATGAGGATGGTCTTAAGCTGCTCCCAAGGCACGGAAGCTTCAGCGAGAGCCTCCTTGAAGCGCTGCGCCAGTCCCGGAACTCCGGTATCGACCAGTACAGCGGACTCCTCGTCCCAGAGCAGGGTAGGGTAAAAGGTGTCTGTGCCGCCCATGACCTGAATGGAAATCTCCAGCATTTCAATTCCTTTGGCAATATGCATTGTATCCCTCCGTTATAAATGATAAGAGTGATGCCGTGAGGCTAATGCATATCATACTGAACTCATGTTACTTTTTCAATACATAAATTATTTATTATATCACAAATATTTATTTTTGTCAATGGATAAAACAGTGAATATTTTGATGTTCTATGGAAAGTCCGCTTTACATTTTGCGTTGCAGGTGGTATTCTCGACGTAAAGCTCGCTTTACATGTTCAGGAGGCACGGTAATGAAGAATAGGCTTGAAGCAATCCGAAAGCAGCGCGGCATTAAGCAGGAGGAGCTTGCCGCAGCATTGGAGGTGTCGAGGCAGACGATCTGTTCGCTGGAGAAAGGGAGGTACAATCCTTCGATTATTCTAGCCTTTAAGCTTGCGAAGTACTTCAAGATAAGTATTGAAGAGATTTTTGTATATGAGGAAGACGGTGAAGGAGAGAAATCCAGGTAACAGCATTTTCTTGCTGCCTGGGAGATTTAGGCTATAATAATAAAAAAAATATACCGGGGGAGTTGAGAGCTTGGAGACTTTTCTTGCTGTGCTGTTACTGCTGGGACTCATCGCGGTATCCAATATTGTGAACCGGTTCATCCCGTTTGTGCCGATTCCGCTGATCCAGATTGGACTGGGTGTCATTGCCGCTATGGTTCCTACAGGAATACATATGTCCTTTGAGCCGGAGCTGTTTTTCGTGCTGTTTATCGCTCCGCTGCTGTTCAATGACGGCAGGCGGACGCCGCGCGACGAGCTGTGGAATCTGAGGGCTCCCATCCTGCTGCTGGCGCTGGGGCTGGTCTTCGCTACGGTATTTGTGGCAGGGTATGCCATTCACTGGATGATTCCCTCGATACCGCTGGCGGCCTCCTTTGCGCTCGCTGCGATCCTGTCCCCTACGGATGCGGTTGCGGTAAGTGCACTGGCCGGGAAGGTGCATCTGCCAAAGAGCATTCACCGGATTCTTGAGGGCGAGTCCCTGATGAATGACGCCTCCGGTCTGGTTGCTTTCAAGTTTGCCATCGCAGCATCAGTTACTGGAGTGTTCTCTTTGCCTAAGGCAACGATCAGCTTTGTGCTGATTGCGGCAGGCGGGTTGCTTGTAGGAGCGCTGCTCTCTTTTATGCTGATCCGGCTTAGTGTATTTATCCGCAGATTCGGGATGGAGGATGTCACGATTCATGTGCTGCTGCAGATCCTCACGCCTTTTATCATTTATCTGATCTGTGAGGAAATCGGCGTATCCGGCATTCTGGGGGTCGTAGCCGGCGGCGTGATGTATGCCATTGAGAAGGACCGTGCCGTGTCTCCGCAATACAAGCTGCAGCTTGTATCTGCAAGCACATGGTCCGTGCTTCTGCTTGTCCTGAATGGCCTGGTCTTCCTGATTCTTGGCGTGTCGGTTCCTGATGTCGTTGCGGTGATATACCGTGACAGCAGCCTGAACAACTTTATGGTGGCTGGTTATGTGCTGGCAATTACGTCGCTGCTTATTGTGCTGCGGTTTCTCTGGGTATACGCATACTCTTTATGGGAGACCCGCAGACGGAAGGTGGAGAAGGCGCCGCTTAAGTCGCAGCTGATTACTTCGATTTCGGGCGTTCGCGGAGCCGTAACTCTGGCGGGGGCTTTCTCGATCCCGCTCGTCCTGGGAGACGGTTCACCGTTTCCGCAGCGTGATCTGATTATCGCCCTTGCGGCCGGCGTCATCCTGATGTCACTGGTCATTGCCAGCATCTTTCTCCCGCTGCTCGCGGACAAGGAGGAGACGGTGGTGGTGGAGACCCGTGCTCTCAATTCAGAGCTGACGGCAAGATCGGTTGTGATTGATGCGGGTATGAGCATGCTGCGCAGCCTGATCTCGGAGAATCCCCAGCCTATGAATCAGCCTGCCCTGCTGGAGTTCACGGACAAAATTGACAGGCTTTGCGCACGGAAAACTGCGGATGATCCGGAAGCGGAGCATTTCCGCCAGCTCGGAGTCCAGGCGAAGCGAAACGCTCTTGCGGCTGAGCGTTCGGAGCTTCGGCGGATGCTGGAGAATGGAACCATTGCGGCTCCGGTAGCCTCGAAGATGGAGGAGCTTATTGATCATAAGGAAGCCTTGATGTGTAAGCGGCTCGACACTCAGTTCAAATTTTCGCTGACTGAAATTCAGCGCTTGTTCTCAGGACTATTCTCCGGCAAGCTGAACGGTGATGAAGGGCGGCAGGCGGCGCTGAATGCCGAGAGCGCCCGCATTGCGAAGATTTCAATGTGTCAGGCAGCGGTGGCGGCCGTCAGCGCGGGGATGAATGAAGAGAACCGGCTGGCTTCGCAGAAGGTTATCGACAAGTACGAGCAGATGGAGACTCGGCTTACCGAGGGGGATGGCTGGATTAAGGATGGAGTCGTGGATGACCAGAAGCTTGAGCTGAAGCTGCAGGCCATTCAGGAGCAGCGCAATACCGTGCAACAGATGTATCAGAACGGGGCGATTAATCTGAAAATCGCCGGAAAGCTGCGTAAATTTGTCGATCAATTGGAGACGGCGATCTGGGAGGATTAAGGATGGGAGAAATAGCGGCAAGCGGTTTATCTTATGTGGAAATTGGGGAAGAGCATCTGGCAGAGGTCGTAGATATCTATAATTATTATGTGCTGAATACGACGGTTTCTTTTCATACGGAGCCGATTGAATTATCGGCCATGCGCGAGTCGGTGCTAAGCGGCGATCCGCGCTTCAGGTCCTATGCCATTCTGCAGGACGGGGAGCTGCAGGGTTATGTCCTGATTGCCAGACACAAGAATAAGCAGGCTTATGATACCTCCGGCGAAATCAGCATCTATCTGAAGCCTGGCAGAGGGGGGCAGGGGCTTGGCGGCAAGGCACTGAGCTTCATTGAGGAGCGTGCGGCGGAGCTTGGTTTCCACGTACTCGTGGCTACGGTGTGCGCGGACAATGAACCGAGCCGGAGGCTCTTCGCCAAGTACGGGTATGAGCAAAGCGCCCTGTTCAAGGAAATCGGCAGCAAATTCGGCAGATGGCTGGATATTGCCAGCTACTCCAAAATTATCGGCCGGAGTGAACTGCAGACTGACAGCTAAACTGTGTCTGATCAATAGCTACTGCCGAATATCGTTCCGAACAAGTGTAAAGGCTGCTCACCG
This sequence comes from Paenibacillus sp. BAC0078, assembly GCF_054483875.1. NCBI lineage: Bacteria > Bacillati > Bacillota > Bacilli > Caryophanales > Paenibacillaceae > Paenibacillus > Paenibacillus sp. BAC0078. The sequence continues at coordinate 237,080 of NZ_JBTLRW010000010.1, read as the reverse complement.
GTCATTTTATGACCTGGTGAGCAGCCTTTACATGTGTCTGGAAGCAGACTGAGCCAGCAGTGCTCTTGCTGTGCGCGGCTGCTTATGAGCTCCGGCTGTTCTTCCGGCGGAACATCTGCCCGAGCACTTCACTGAGGACAAGACCGGTAGCGATAGCCCCGGAGAGCATCAGCGCCTGTACGGCAAACTGGATGGCCTGATTGTTGTCATTCTCCACGAACTTGCGCATGGCGTCATAAGCAAGTCCCCCCGGAACCAGCGGGATAATGCCCCCTACGCTGAAGATAATGACCGGCATCTTGAAGGAGCGGGCGAAGAACTGGCTGATCACTCCGACCACTACGGTAGCTAGAAAGGTAGCAACCACTGTGTCCCATTGTTCATCCAGCTGAAGATAAAGCATCCAGCCTACCATTCCGGCAAAGCCGCATTGCACCAAGGCCCGGGCCGGTGCATTGAACAGAATACAGAAGGTGGCAGCGGCGATAAAACTGGTTATCAATTGCAAAATCATGAACAGTTAACCTCTTTCACGTGGGGGATCATAAAATTGACAGCACAAGTCCGATGCCTGTTCCGATCGCGAACGCCGTCAGAAAAGCATCGGCTCCCTTGGAAAGGCCGGAGACGAGATGGCCGGCCATCAAATCGCGGACTGCATTCGTAATGAGCAGTCCCGGAACCAGCGGCATCACGGAGCCGATAATGATCTTATCCATTTCCTGTCCCACGCCGAGCTTGACAGCGAAGAAGGCGAGCAGGCCGATCAGGAACGAAGCGGTGAACTCCGCGAAGAACCTGATTTGTACGAGCCGGTGCAAATAGGTTGCTGCAGCGAAGCCGATGCCGGATGCAAGGATGGCCGGAAGCGCATCCCACAGGCTGCCTTTGAACATAACGGTGAAGCACGCGCCGGTCAGGGCGGCTGCGGCAATCTGTATCCATGCCGGATAAGCATGGGCTGCATCATCCACCACGCTTAGCCGCTCACGCGCTTCACCCGCTGTAAGCTGACGCTCGCTCAGCCGCCGCGAGATGTCGTTGACCTCCGATACCTTCTGCAGATCGGTGGTCCGCTCGGCAATGCGGAACAGCTTCACCGGCTCGGTCCGGCTGGTGGTGAACATAATGACCGTTGGCGTTACGTAGCTGTGCGCTCCGGGAAAACCGAGCGAAGCGGCCATGCGGCTCATTGTATCCTCTACGCGGTACGTTTCCGCACCGCTTTGCAGCATGATTTTACCAGCCAGCAGGCACAGGTCGATGATGTCATGCGCGGAAGTATTGCTGTTGTTGCTTGTGCTATCCAACTTCGTTCGATCCTCCCCTGGAATGTTATATATTTGATTGTCGCCGCAATGGCTGAAAAGATCAACCTCTAATCTACAGACTGGATGATTTTCCGGTGATTAATACATAATAAGGGGGAAAATCCACAAGGAGGAACCTCAATGAAGATGTCTGGAAAGCAGCTCTGGATTGCGGCATTAGGCGGAGTAAACGAGATTGGAAAAAACATGTATATTGTACAGTACGCCGATGACATTATTGCCATTGACAGCGGCTCCAAATTTCCTGACGAGAGCATGCTGGGCATTGACCTGATTATTCCTGATGTTTCCTATTTATTGAGCCATGTAGATAAGGTACGGGCGCTCATCGTCACTCACGGGCATGAGGATCACATCGGGGGAATTCCTTATTTGCTGAAGCAGCTGAATATCCCGATTTATGCTTCCCGCCTGACGCTTGGCCTGATTGAGACCAAACTGAAGGAACACGGCCTGCTGCGCCAGACGAGCCTGCATTGTATTGATAGAGATTCCAGACTGGAGTTCGGCTCGATCACCACCACCTTTTTTAATACCAACCACAGCATCCCGGATTGCCTGGGCGTCGTATTCGATACTCCTGAGGGAACTATTGTACATACAGGCGATTTCAAATTTGACATGACTCCAGTCAATAAGCAATATCCGGACATTCATAAAATGGCTGAAATCGGCAAGAGGGGCGTAAAGTTTCTTCTCTCCGAGAGCACCAATGCTGAAAGACCCGGCTTCACCCCCTCCGAGAGGCTTGTGGGAGCGCATATGGAAGAAGCTTTTCAGAAGGCTGAGCAGAGAGTATTTGTCTCTACCTTTGCTTCGAATGTGCACCGTCTGCAGCAGATTGTTGATGCAGCCGAGCATACCGGCCGTCACCTCACCTTGCTTGGCAGAAGTATGGTCAATGTAGTTGGAGTTGCACAAGAATTGGGTTTTTTAAAAGTGCCCGAAGGCATGCTGGTGGAGCCGGCAGAAGCGGCAAAGCTTCCTCCCGAAAAGATAGCTGTACTGTGCACCGGGAGCCAAGGCGAACCGATGGCAGCATTATCCCGCTTAGCGAATGCAAGCCATAGGCAGCTTGAGATTGCAGCAGGCGATACTGTCCTGATTGCGGCTAACCCGATTCCGGGCAATGAACGCAACGTGTCCCGGATTGTAGACAACCTGTACATTCTGGGTGCAAGGGTCATCTATGGCTCCCGCAGCGAACTGCATGTGTCAGGACATGGCAGTCAGGAGGAATTGAAGCTGATGCTGACCCTGATGAAACCGGAATATTTCATCCCGATCCACGGGGAATACCGTATGCTTCATCATCACAGTATGCTGGCGGAGGCTGTTGGCGTGAACCCGGACAATATTTTTATCCTTAAAAATGGGGAGGTTGTCGAGTCAGAGGCAGGCGTCGTCCGCCAGCAAGGACGTTTGCCGGCTGGACAGCTGCTAGTGGACGGGCTTGGAATTGGTGACATCGGCAATGTTGTGCTGCGGGACCGCAGACAGCTGTCTGCGGACGGCATTCTTATTACGGTGATCACACTTAGCCAAAGCGATGGCAGAATTCTGAATGATCCTGACACGATCTCCAGAGGCTTCGTCTACGTGCGGAACTCTGATACCTTGATGGAAGAGATCAATCAGCTCGTGTCCGTGACCCTGCAGAAGATGGGCCCCGCTGATCTTGGCCAATGGAATATTATGAAGTCCACCATCAAGGACACCTTGGGCAAATTTCTGTATGAGCGAACGAAGCGCCGCCCGATGATTCTTCCGATCATCATTGAGGTGTAGGCATAACAAATTTTACAGGTGATCACAGTTTGAAGTAAAAGAGGGTGCCGATATGCGGACGCCCTCTTTGTCAACACAGAATTAAGCCTAATTATCAAGAGAGGCCTTACTAGGTGAACTTTGACTAGTTACCCGCATTTTCCGGTTAAACCTTAGAATCAAATAAACGGCGCGGATAACCAGATCAATTGCAATGGATATCCATACCCCGGCAATTCCCATCCCAAAATGAATACAAAGCACATACACGCCGACAACGCGGATGAGCCACATACCAACGGCGGTGCTGTACATCGGGCTTTTCGTATCACCAGCTCCTTGGAGCACCCCGGCGAGAACTAACCCAATGCCTAGAAACGGCTGGGCGAACGCATCAATGCGAAGCGCGGTAGTTACCATTCCAATAACAGCGGTATCATTGGTAAACCAACTGGCTGCGATGGGAGAAAATACAAACAATAGCACCCCAACAAAAGCCATAAACACAACGGCAACCCACATGGTCAGCAGACCGTATTGGTAAGCATCCTCTTTCCGCTCCGCTCCTAAGCTCTGACCAACAAGAGTGGTCGCCGCAATGGCCAGGCCATACCCTGGCATATAAGAAAAGATTTCTATATTCCCGGCAAGAATGTGGGCTGCATACACGTCAGTACCAATTCGCACAATAAGGCCAAAATAAAGCACCTGCCCAAACCGCATAATCAGCCTTTCGGCTGCTGCAGGGGCGGAAAGCTTCAGCAAAGGTATCGTATACCCGCTTGAGGCTCCTTTGCGAAAGGAGAAGATGAGCTTGGATTTCCGGATATACATAAATAGCGCAATGGAGCCGATCACCCGGACTATTGTGGTAGCCCAAGCGGCTCCGGCGATGCCCCAGCCCGTCCAACTGAATAAGCCAAAGATCAGAATGTAATCTAATACAATATGGATCATATTGATCCATATGCCGACCTTCATGGGGGTTTTGGTATTGCCGGCAGCGCGCAAGATACTGCCGAAGACGGTCATCAGTGATATGAAAATAGAGGGGACGGCTACAATCCGGAAGTATACTACGCTATCCGCTAATACATGCGGTTCTGCCCCCATAAGCTGCAGCAAGGGCTCTGCAAAAAAGAAGGTTATGATTCCGAAGATAAGACCTAATATGGCTGATATGTACGTTGATTGCCGCGCAATAGCTTTAGCTTTATCTATTTCCCCAGCGCCCACACTTCGTGCAATCAATGAGGAGGTCCCTACTCCCATAGCCATAAAAACTGCAATATAAACAGCCATAATGGCACCCGTCACCCCGACCGCAGCGACTTGATTTAGTCCAATTTTGGATACAAAGAGAGTGTCTACAAAGCCTACAATAGTTTGCAAAAAATTCTCAATCATAGACGGTACGGCCAGGGTCAATATAACTTTGATTTTCTGGCTCTGATCACTGCTAATAGTCTTGGGCATGGCGGACCTCCACTTTATATTATCACGGTGATTATATCCCCCTAGGGGGGATATGTCAAAGCGATGTTCTCTGGATAGTCCTCTCTGTTAATCTCGGGGAATGGTCAAAACGATTTTTCCGAAGTTTTCTCCTCTGTAAAGGGTTGTTCGCTTCTATACGGATAAGGGATTAGTTCCAAATTTACAACGGGATAAAAATAATAACCGTATCTTTAATGATGAGTCCATAAACTGGCTTAGAGGTGCAAAAAACTTAAAAAAATGTGGTATGTCAGTGGAAGACATCAAAAAATATGTAGAGTTAAGCTTGGAAGGCGATTCTACTATTCCGGAGCGTTATGAAATTGTACGGAAGCAAAAGGAAACGGTTTTAGCCCAATTGGAAGAAGCAAAAGTAATGGCAGAATATATTATAAGTAAAGAAAAACATTACTGTGACATTGTCAACCATCTAATCCCAGATAATACGAACCCGGCCAAATGGGGGGAGCGATAAAATCCCGGCGGCTCAAAACCAATCCTGTCCATTGGTAAAAGACAAAATTGAAACAAAAAGTATTCAGAAATAGTTGCAATTTGCAATATTAATCGTAAAAATAATCAGTGTTTCACGTTAATAAAGACTCAAAATCCAATGTTATATTCATTAATAAAGAAAATAAAGGAAAAATATTAATTGCATTTTGCAACTTTTTAAGTTATAACTAAACCAGAGGTGAATCCAGAATGGAAAACACACGAGAGCTATTTCAAATCATGACCCGGCGCTTTGGTTTGTTGAATAAAAATTGCTGTACCATCGGCGGGAGCGACATTACTCCTGTTCAGAGCCACATCTTGTATGAGATCGATCGTCAGCATAATCCTTCAATGCAACAAATCGCTGAGACGCTGGGGACCGATATCACCACGTTTAGCCGGCAGGTCCAGTCTCTTATCAAAATGGGCTTAATCAAAAAAACACCGGTTCCTACGGATCGGCGAATCTCCACACTTTTGCTTACGGTGCAAGGAAAATATGTTGCGACAACCATCGATTCTCAAATGAACAGCTACCTGGAGGAAGTCTTTTCTTACATGAGCGAGTTCGAAAGAGAAATGGTTATACGGGCCGTTCGATTAATGAACGATGCCATGGCTAAATCCGAACGTTGCTGTCGCCCCGTGAAGATCGATTGACTAACTAAAGGAGTGATTTTCTATGAGTGAAACTACAAAAGATCACATTCGGCAAAATGTTCGCGCGAGATATCAAACAATTGCTGTAAAGCCTACGAAGCTATCCAATTCTTGCTGTTCAACAGATGGCTGCTGTGACAATCCTGCAGATTTCAACGAAATATCGGCAAAGCTCGGGTACTCCTCGGACGAACTGCAAGCCGTTCCTGAAGGTGCCAATCTGGGTCTGGGCTGCGGGAACCCTCAAGCCATTGCAGAGCTTAAACCCGGCGAATATGTGCTGGATTTGGGCAGCGGCGGTGGATTCGACTGCTTCCTGGCTTCCCGGCAGGTAGGGGATTCTGGCAAAGTATTCGGAGTGGATATGACTCCGGATATGATTAGCCTTGCACGTTCCAATGCTGCCAAGGGAAAATTTCATAATGCAGAATTCAGACTGGGAGAAATTGAACATCTTCCCGTCGCTGATCAAAGCGTGAATGTCATCATTTCAAACTGCGTCGTTAACCTTTCTCCAGATAAGCAGCAGGTCTTTCATGAAGCCTATCGTGTGCTGAAGTCCGGGGGCCGAATTGCCATTTCCGATATTGTAACGACTGCTGAGCTGCCTGCGAAAATAAAAAATGACGTGAGCGATTTATACTCTGGCTGCATCTCCGGTGCTTCTTCCATTGTGGAGATCCAGGAGATGCTGAGTCGTAGCGGTTTTTCTGATATCTCCATCGAGCCTAAAAATGAATCCAAAGCCTTTATTAAAGACTGGGTACCGGGAACAAACATTGAAGAATACATCGCTTCATCTGTGATTAAAGCTGTAAAACCTTAAATCGACTTGGGGGCTTGAAAAAGATGCAGGATATTGCGGTTCGGCGGGCAACAACTGAAGATGTGGCAGACATACTGCTCATCTACAATCAAGGGATTGAAGATCGGATTGCCACGCTTGAAGAAGAAACTAAAGACCTCACCTATATGAAAAAGTGGTTGGATGGGCACCAAGGAAGGCATACAGTTTTAGTTGCGGAGAAAAATGGTCGTATTGTCGGCTGGTCGTCGCTAAACCCGTATTCCCAGCGATGTGCGTATCGTGGAGTAGCCGATTTGTCCATCTACATTCATAGAGAGTATCGAGGTCAGGGCGTGGGCTCTATCCTCCTGGATGCGCTGGAAAATGAAGCCCGCAACAGCGAGTTCTATAAAATCGTTCTATTCACCTTTCCTTTCAACGGGCAGGGTCAAGGATTATATCGAAAAATGAATTACCGTGAGGTCGGTATCTTCGAGAATCAAGGTATCCTGGATGGCAAGCCGATTAATGTAATGATTATGGAAAAATTGCTCTAAAATATTGAAATAAACAAGCGTCAATAGAAGAAAAAACGGCAACCTGGTCCATATCCAAGGTTGCCGTTTATATTGTTGTTCAGGATTTTCTTATGAGGAGTGATCGTAAATGCTCTTCAGTGCAGCCCACTGGTTCGGCTTGACTGCAATGGTAGGGCGGATCGCTTTCGCTTGCTGTTCGGCTTCTTCCAGCGTTTGAGCAAGCCCTAGTTCTTTCAAGGTGCCCACCGCCACGGTGCCGGTACGGCCTCTTCCTCCGCCGCAGTGAAAAGCAACTCGCTTGCCCTCCCGATAGGCTTTAACCACTTCTTGAATAGCTGTGTGGAAGAGTTCTGGCTCTGGTGCTTCTGCATGATCCCCCAGAGGGATTTTGATCCACTTTACTGTTTGTGATGTGGAAGCACAGTGTTCTGCTTCTTCCCGGAGGTCTACAACGACCTCAACGCCTTCATCATTTACCATTTGCTCTACATCATTGGCGCCGCCAAAATAAATTTTATCCTCAACCAAACAATGATACGATTTCACCCTAATCTTCTCCTTTGCAAATCAAACGTTTCATGACGGAGGTGTGCTCCTCACCGCTGCTTCTGTGGATTATTCGCCCGTTTCCGCAAAACGCTGAATACGTGCGCCGATCTCATCCCGGACACGCTGGAATACGGCCCATTTCTCCTCATCGGTTCCCGTAGCTTTCGCAGGGTCATCGAATCCCCAATGCTCGCGTTTAACCTTTGGAGGAGTAATCGGGCATTTATCTGCTGCGTCTCCACAAAGTGTTATAACCAAATCAGCATTGCTCAACAGTTCCGGATCAATGATATCTGACGTCTGATTGGAAATATCAATCTGGACTTCATTCATCGCTTTTACTGCATTCGGGTTCAGTCCATGTGCCTCAATGCCTGCGCTATAAATATTCCATTGGTCTGCTAACCATTTTTTTGCCCAACCTTCCGCCATCTGGCTCCGGCAAGAGTTTCCGGTACAGAGAAAATAAATTGTTTTTTTTCGTCATTAGTGATTGCTCCTTATGATTAAAGTAGGGGGATATGCTTTAAGCAATGGTGGATGTTCTTCCAAAGTATTTTTGCTGAAACCATAGGGCGACGTTTACCAACCCGATAAGCACCGGCACTTCTACCAACGGGCCGATGACTGCAGCGAAGGCGGCGCCAGAATTTATTCCGAAAACACCAATGGCAACAGCGATGGCAAGCTCGAAGTTATTGCTTGCTGCCGTAAAGGAAAGTGAAGCAGCTACGGGATAGCTGGTTCCCGTTTTCCGTGAAAGATAAAAAGACAAGAAGAACATGATAACAAAGTAAATGAGTAGTGGAATGGCGATACGAACCACATCCATCGGCAATTGAACCATTAAACCGGCTTTTAAAGAGAACATCAGGACGATGGTGAAGAGCAGGGCGACCAATGTCAGAGGACCGATTTTAGGCAGAAACGCTTTTTCGAACCAAACCTCGCCTTTTGTTTTTAGTGCAACGATGCGGGTAAGTATGCCGGCAGCAAATGGAATTCCGAGATAGATCAGCACGCTTTCTGCGATCTCTCCCATTGAAATGTTCACAACTGCACCCTGGACCCCAAACCATCCGGGCAAAACCGTGACAAACACATAGGCGAATACGGAGTAAAACACGATTTGAAAAATAGAATTAAAGGCAACCAAACCTGCCGTGTATTCAGGATCTCCTTTGGCCAAATCACTCCAAACCAATACCATTGCAATACATCTTGCCAGCCCGATCATAATCAAGCCGATCATGTATTCCGGCATATCGCTTAGAAACAGGATTGCCAATACAAACATGAGCACCGGGCCAATCACCCAGTTTTGAAATAAGGACAACAATAACACTTTCCAGTCTTTAAATACCCGGCCCAGTTTCTCATACTTAACTTTGGCCAGTGGAGGATACATCATCAAGATGAGCCCCACAGCAATGGGAACGGATGTGGTTCCAATCTGCATGTCCGACAGCCCTTCAGCAAACCCAGGAATCCAGTAACCTAAAACAATTCCTAATGCCATGGCAGCAAAAATCCAAAGGGTCAGGTAGCGATCAAGAAACGATAATCTTTTTCTCGGATGATCCACAGCATTCTCTCCTTATTAACTTACTTCAATCATTGAACCACCTGGGTTCTGTAACCCTCAATCACAGCAAATTCCGTTCTTCTCCAGCGCCTTCAATTCTTGTTCCTGGGAAGGGACATGCTTAAACAAATCCTGCACCAATTCCCAGTGCGTATACACTGGATTCAGCGAATAGTATATCCACTGACCTTTCCGATTTTCTTTAATCAAACCCGCATCTTTCAGCTTCCGTAAATGCTGACTTACAGCAGGTTGGCTGATTTTAAGGACTTCTACTAGCTCACACACGCAGCACTCCCGTATCTCCAATAGTTTGATTACGGTCAGCCGGGTTTTGTCTCCAAGCAACTTTAAAATTTGGGAAACATCCTCAATGGTCGGTATTGAGTTAATCGTCATCACATACCCTCCTCGCAATATAAATATATAATGATACGCTTATATATGCAACGGTAAATTCGGTAGGCAGAGATAATGCCGATATTTCGTATTACCTAGCTCAGCGGCTACGGAGTACCGAACTCTTGCACACCTAGCTAAATAGACTGCCCGCTTTTTAATTGCGAAAGAATACGCGCTGCGTATTTTGTAAATTGGATACTAATCTCAGACCGTAGTACTTCTCTGACAATGCCAAACCGGTCTTCATAGCCGCGGCAAACATAACGATGATAAATAATCCCGTCATTCATTTCATCGCTGAAAATTTTGATATTCCGTTGCCGTAGTTCCCGATTGACCTTGGATAAATCTTTAGTGATGCAATTCATTATGAATTGAATGATTTGTTCAAAAAGTTGCTTAAACAAATGTGTTGAGTTCCGAAGGTCCTGTAAACTTTTATCGCACATGGTCAGCATATAGGGGAACATAATGGCATCCCGAATCATGGTCAGTTCTTCCGTCGTTATTCTCCCTGTCTGCAGACTTTTATTTCTGTTCTCATATTGCTCCTGATGATCCGTTAAAAGCATCTTTGATTTCCATCTCTCATTCCCGTCGAGTTTGCTCATTTATAATGCCCTCCAATCTGGCCTGCCCGTTCCCGCGCTACGCCGGCCTCCAGCAAAGAAGAGGCCCGCATAATGGCATCGCTGCCGTATCGTTCCGTAATATAGTCAGTAGCCCGCTCAAGCGCATAGGCAGCATTTCTGTCTTCGAACAAGGTCAGCTGATAAATACTGTCGTCCGAGAGCTGCGTTAACGAAATATGCAAATGACTTATCGGCAACCCTTTCCAGTGATCAATAAAAAGCTTTCGGGCTGCCTGGGCAACTTCATGTGTTAAGGATGTAGGCTGTTGCAGCGTCATCTGGCGGCCAAACGACGAGGCTTTTTCTCCATCCGTTTCCACAGCTCCTACAGACACCACCCGGCCTTGATAACCGTGCCTGCGTGCCCGCCGGCAGACCTCCACGACTAATTCAAGCAAGACAACTTCAATATCCTCCAACCGTCCATATAAGCTGCTTCTTAAGGCTTTCCCATGGCTTATGGATTTGAGAGCGCCCCGAATGGAGGAGACTACGGGACTGGAGTCAATTCCGTTCGCGATCTGCCAGTAGTATTCCGACTGAATATCTGATTGCTTTCGAAACTCTCTGCGCATTCGTTGCTTAAACTCGCCTAACTCCAAGCGGGCCACGTCACCTATGGTCGTCAGACCCATCCGGAGAAAATGCATAGTCATGCGGGAGCCAACCATAAACATTTGGTGAACGGGTAACGGCCATAGATCCCTTTCCATATTCTCAAATCCCAGCTTAAACACACCGTCATTTCTTTTTTTTGCAAAATTATCGGTCGCCATTTTGGCTAAAATTTTTGTAGGACCAATCCCGACTCTGGACCATACACCAGTAGATAATTTCACGTGTGACTGAATCAAATGGGCAATTTCATCAACGGACCCAAATAAAGCGGCAGAACCTGTTACATCCAGGAATTGTTCATCAATGCTGTAGGGCTCAACTTGATCAGTTATTGATTCAAATATCTGCGTAATTAATATGGAAATCGTGATATACCGCTGCATTCTAGGGCGTATGACCACTAGATCAGGACAGAGAGCCAAGGCTTCTCCTACCCGCGAAGCGGTTGTAACACCTTTGGCTTTGGCTAGAGGACAGGCAGCCAAAATAATCCCTGATTTACGCGCCGGATCGCCAACGGCTACCGGTTTGTTTTGATACTCTGGATGAGCTGCTTTTTCAATGGAGGCGTAAAAAGATTGTCCGTCCACGAGAAAGATGACTTTTGACATATCCGAATCACCAGCTTGTAGTATTGAATTCCCTGGCACGGAAGCCCCCTCTGTTGAAAATTCTTGATGGGTAAAGGGATGTATTTAATAATATATACAGAACAGATGTTCTGTATACAGGAATGTTTTGTAATTTGATTGATTGTTTTATTTTTCAAGGGTGCATAGACCGGTTGCCACACCGCCGGAGAGAATGGTCAGAATGGAATGGAAGAAGGTTTCCTTGGAGATCAGCAGCCCGCCTGCGCCGATAATGATGGCATCCGTCAGAAAAATAATGACCCCGACATTCAGCGGAATGTAACGCCCAATGAACTTGGCCAGCAGATCCGTCCCGCCGGTACTGGCTTTGAAGCGCAGCATGAGCCCAAGACCGCTTCCCATCAGAAATCCCCCGATAATCGCGCTGGAGATAGAGCCAAGCTCAACATAGTAGAGAAAGTGGTATTGAAACGGTCCCAGGAACTCAATCAGGAATGAGGAGACGATCAGGCCCAGCACACTGTTGTAAAAGACATCCCGCTCTTTAAGCCAGGCAAGCAGAAAGATCGGAAGGCTGCAGAGGACAATGGCCAGTCCGATTTTTGCCCCGGATATATAATTAATTATGAGAGCGATGCCGATAATTCCCCCATCAAGTATTTTGTAAGGCACCAGGAAGAAGTTCGTTCCTGCAGCAATCAGCAGGCTTGCCAGTAGAATAATGGCGTACCTTGGATATGAGCGCATATTCAACATCTCCAAAAGTGAGGCATGTCTTAATGAATATGCAACTGGATGGAAAAAAATAGCTGAAAGGCAAAAAATCCTGCTTGCGCAGAATGAAACTGATTTAAGTTGGTATGCTTACGGGCAGGAGTGATAGAAATGAGCTTTACCTATAAAGTGCTGGAGAGCGACATGGAGCTGCTGGCGGCTGCGCTGTCGGAAGTCAATGTAACAGTGGCCGTAAAAAGCGGAGCGGGGATTGTGGAGCCTGGAGGACCGATCAGAGCCTATACGCCGAATTCCGTCCGTATCCGGGGGTTATCCTACAATAGGGAGTTGCACGAATTCCGGGTTGGCGGGATACAAGGCTAGTGCAGTACAACCCCCGCAGAGCTTCAGAGGCATCTTCACCTGGAGTAGCGCTTGCGGAAACGCAGCGGGGAGATGCCAACCTTGAGGGCAAAACGCCGAGAGAAATAGGCGGTACTCTCAAAGCCGGTCCGCTCGGCAACTTTTGCGATAGAAATCTCTGTCTTGAGCAGCAGCAGCTTGGCCTGCTCCAGACGGTAATCGGTCAAATATTCCATTGGGGTCAGCCCATAGACACGTTTCATGCAGCGGGCCAGATAGTTGTAGTGAAAATGCAGCTCATCGGCCAGCATGCTGTTGGTCAGCGGCTCTGCGTAGTGATTGCGGAGATAGGCCTCCGTCTGCTCGGCAATCTCCACGGCATGGCTCCCCGCAGCATCCTGCTGCGCAAGATCCATCATCCGCAGCATTTCCTCAAAAATCCGCTGCTGCTGCCATACCGCACTGGAGCGCCGGCCCCGGCCGAGCTGCAGCAGCAGCTCCGCCTGGCCGCTCCGCTCGAAAGGGTCCGGAAGCGGTCCAAATTGCGGAATGCGGATGGTATAAGGATGTGTGAGAAATTGCTTGAAATGCTCTTCGCGGTCCGCATACACCGGATCTCCCTCCGCCTCAATCCATTCCCCAACCGTGTGAAAATGAATCCATATGAAGGAGGTCGTCTCCTCGCAGGGCTTGACCGAGTAGTGGTAGCGGTTAGGGAGCAGCAGCAGCGTATGCCCGGCCGGCACCGCCCACTGTTTATGCTCCTCACCGATAAAGAGACAGCCTTGTTCAACAATAAGCAGATCGAATCTGCCCATGCGGTTGCGGCTCGGATGCTGATCTCCAGGCTGATAGACGGTGCGGTCGCCTTCCAGGAAATACGGGAACGGCGGCGCCGCCAGATGAATATAGGACGGGATGAATGACATAGGCTGCTCCTTTCCGGCCAGTGTGAAATAATACAAAAACAGGGTTGCTTATGATTCTGTTTTTTATTTATTTTACCGTCTATAATTGCAAATAGCGAGGGTGAAATGAACATGAAGGGAGAAGTAAAACATGAATAAAATAAGCGAACTTAAGCAAGCGGCAGACGGGCATCCGTCCGTAACCATTCAAGATGAATTCTGGGGGCGCTATATCCGGCTGGTGCAGGATGTGGTTATTCCTTACCAATATGAGGCGCTGCATGACCGGGTGCCTGAAGCGGAGCCAAGCCGCGCAATCGCCAATTTCGAGATCGCCGCAGGCCGGAGAGAAGGGGAGTTTCACGGTTGGGTGTTTCAGGACAGCGATGTAGCTAAGTGGCTGGAGGCGGTGGGTTACTCGCTGAGCATCAAACGCGATCCTGATCTGGAAGCCAAGGCCGACGCGGTGATTGATCTGGTCGGCGAAGCGCAGCAGCCGGACGGGTATCTGAACACTTATTTTACAATCAAGGAGCCGGGCAAACGCTGGACCAATCTGCAGGACTGCCATGAGATGTATTGCACGGGTCATTTCATTGAAGCCGCAGTCGCCTATTATGAAGCTACCGGCAAGGATAAGCTGCTGCAGATCATGCGGCGGATGGTGGACCATATTGATTCCGTATTTGGACCGGAGGAAGGCAAGCTAAAGGGCTATGACGGACATCAGGAAATTGAGCTTGCACTAGTTAAGCTGTACCGGCTGACAGGGGAAGAGAAGTATTTGAAGCTCAGCAGCTTTTTCATCAACCAGAGAGGCCAGGAGCCTAATTATCTGCGGGAGGAATGGGAGTCGCGGGGCCGGATCACGCATTGGAGCGGAATTCCTACAAACAGCATTGAACTGAAATATCTTCAAGCACATCTTCCGGTACGGGAGCAGAACGAGGCGGTTGGGCATTCCGTCCGTGCAGTCTACATGTATACAGCGATGGCGGATCTTGCAGCGCTTACCGGGGATGAAACCTTGCGCGAGGCTTGCGCAAGATTATGGGACAATATGACGGGCAAGCAGATGTACATTACCGGAGGCATTGGTTCCACTCACCAGGGCGAAGCCTTCACCTTCGATTACGATCTGCCTAACGATACGGTATATGCGGAGACCTGTGCTTCGATTGGCCTGATCTTTTTTGCCCGGAGGATGCTGGAGCTGGCCCCGGATGCCCGCTATGCGGATGTGATGGAGCGGGCGCTCTATAACAATGTGCTGGGCTCTATGGCGCAGGACGGCAAACACTATTTCTATGTGAATCCGCTGGAAGTATGGCCGCAGGCCTGCACCTGCAATCCGGATAAGCATCATGTGAAGTCCGAGCGCCAGGGCTGGTTCGGCTGCGCCTGCTGCCCGCCGAATGTGGCGCGGCTGCTTACCTCGCTGAACCAGTATATCTATACGGTTCACGGTGACACGCTTTACACTAACCTGTATATCGGCAGTGAATTGAAGACAACACTGGGAGGGGCGGAGGTTTCCGTCAGCCAGCAGAGCAGCTATCCGTGGGAAGGTACGGTCACATTTAAGGTTAATCCGGCTCAGGCAGGGGAGTTCGGCATCGCTTTGCGCATTCCTTCCTGGAGCCAGGGTATGGAGATCAGAGTCAACGGTGAAGTGCTGAAGCTGTCTGAAGGGGTGGAGCAGGGCTATCGTGTGATCCGCAGAGTCTGGAATGCCGGAGATATCATCGAAGTGTCTATGCCGATGGAAGCGCACCGCGTGTATGCCCATCCGAATCTGCGGGCGGATGCCCAGAAGACGGCTATCCAGCGTGGACCGCTGGTCTACTGCCTGGAGGGTGTGGACAACGGCACGCCGCTGAGCTCGATTACGCTGAGTGAAGCAGGGGCGTTCACAGAGATCTTTGACAGGTCCATGCTTGGCGGAGCCGTTGTGGTTGAAGGAACGGGCTTCCGTGTGAATCAGGAGGGCTGGAACGGAGAGCAGCTCTACAGCAGGGAGAAGGCGCCGCTGGAAGCTGTCAAGGTGACTGCCGTGCCTTATTATCTATGGGGCAACCGGGGCAGCGGTGAGATGAAGGTGTGGATACCGGAGGGCAGGGGATAAGCTGTAGTGCCTTTCCTTGGACCCTGTGAGGTTGAGCAGCCATAATATTAAATAGAGCCACCCGTCACCGTTGCAGCAGCGGACGACCGGGTGGCTTTTTTGCGAGAATGCCAAATGCTATTTACAAAAACGGGCCCCGTCCTTTTACAAAGACGAGACCCGATGCTTTATTGCTTAATCAGCCGTTCTATACACAGTGCTTACGTAGCAGCAGTTTAGCCCAGTTCCACAACGACATGGTGCACAGCGCCGTCGCCGACAGGAGCGATGACATTGCCATCTACAGCAGCGCCGTCGAGTGTCAGGCTGGCCACGCCCTTGGAGACATGGTTCGGGTTCTTGATCTGGATGACATAAGTGTCGCCGCGGAAGACGCGGGTGATCTCGAAGCCGTCCCATGCGGCAGGGATACAAGGATCAACCTTCAAGCCGCCGAAGTCAGCCTGGATGCCCAGAATGGACTGGGTAATAGCCACGTAGTTCCAAGCGGCTGTACCGGTGAGCCAGGAGTTTTTCGCTTCCCCGTGGCGCACGGCATCTTTACCGGCGATCATCTGCGAGTAGACGTAAGGTTCCATGCGGTGCACTTCGCTGATATCCTCCAGGTAAGCAGGAGCGATCTTGGAGTACACTTCGAAGGCTCTGTCGCCATGGCCCAGCACGGTTTCGGCGATCATGATCCAAGGGTTGTTGTGGCAGAAAATACCAGCATTTTCCTTGTAGCCCGGAGGGTACGTGGAAATTTCACCGAGGTTCAGATAGTACTTGGAATAAGGAGGCTGCTGCAATACGATACCGTATTTAGTATCCAGACGTTCCTGTACGGAAGTCAGCGCTTTAGCGGCCTGACCATCTTCAACACCGATACCGGCCATTACGCACATACCTTGCGGCTCGATGAAGATTTGGCCTTCCTCGTTTTCCTTGCTGCCGATCTTGTCGCCGTAGTGGTCGTAAGCGCGCAAGAACCAGTCGCCGTCGAAGCCATGGGTCAGTGTGATTTCACGCATGTTGTCGATTTTGGCTACAGCATCTGCTGCCACATCGTCAAGTCCGCGCATGCGGCAGATTTCCGCATAGTCCGGTCCAACGAAGACGAACAGACCTGCGATAAATACGGATTCCGCTACGCCGCCTGCGATATTCTCAGTAGTCTGGAACGATTCGCCCGGCTCAGTGGAGAAGCAGTTCAGGTTAAGGCAGTCATTCCAGTCCGCGCGTCCGATCAGCGGCAGGCCGTGAGGTCCGAGGTTATTGGTAACATGCTCGAAGGAGCGCTTCAAGTGCTCGAACAGGGTAGCAGTGTTATCCGGGTTGCTGTCGAACGGAACCTGCTCATCCAGGATCGAATAATCGCCAGTTTCCTTAATATAGGCAGCCGTTCCCGAGATCAGCCAGAGCGGGTCATCGTTGAAGCCGGAGCCGACTTCGTTGTTGCCTTTTTTGGTGAGCGGCTGGTACTGGTGATACGCGCTGCCATCTTCGAACTGGGTAGCAGCGATATCCAGAATACGTTCTCTGGCGCGCTCTGGGATTTGGTGCACGAAGCCGAGCAAGTCCTGGTTGGAGTCGCGGAAGCCCATACCGCGGCCAATACCGGATTCGAAGTAAGAAGCGGAACGGGACATGTTGAAGGTAACCATACACTGGTATGGATTCCAGATGTTAACCATGCGGTTAAGCTTTTCGTCGCCGCTTTGAATCTGGTATTTGGACAGCAGATTATCCCAGTGTGCAGCCAGAACAGCCAGGGCAGCATCCACTTGAGCGTCTGTAGCGAATTGTTCGATAACAGCAAGCGCCGGTTTTTTGTTGATAACGTTCAGCGCTTCCCATTTCTCATCTTCCGGATTTTCGATATAGCCGAGTACGAAGATGAAGCTTTGCTCTTCGCCCGGTTCCAGCGTGATGTTCAGAGCATGGGAGCCAATCGGCGACCAGCCGCTCGCTACGGAATTGGTGGCCTCTCCTGCAGCAACTGCCTGCGGGTGGTCCAGACCATTGTACATGCCGAGGAACGATTCGCGGTCGGTGTCGAAGCCGTCGATAGCTTTGTTTACAGAATAGAAGGCGTAGTGGTTTCTGCGCTCGCGGTATTCGGTTTTGTGATAAATAACGGAATCCTTCACTTCAACTTCGCCGGTGCTGAGATTGCGCTGGAAGTTGGTCATATCATCCTGGGCGTTCCACAGACAGAATTCGGCAAAAGAGAACAGCTTCACGGATTTCTTCGCGGAGCCGGTGTTCTTAACCACCAGACGATGCACTTCGGCATTGTGGCCCATCGGTACAAAAGCAAGCTGGTTCACGGAAATGCCATTGCGCTCGCCGGTAATGGAGGTATAGCCGAGACCGTGACGGCACTCATAGAAATCAAGGTCACGTTTGACCGGCATCCAGCCCGGGGTCCAGAAATCACCGCCGTCATACAGATAGTAGTAGCGTCCGCCGGTATCCAGCGGAATATTGTTATACCGGTAACGGGTAAGTCTTCTCATGCGGGCATCCCGGTAGAAGGTGTAGCCGCCGGCAGTATTGGAGATCAGGCCGAAAAACTGCTCGTTGCCGAGGTAGTTGATCCATGGGTAAGGTGTTTTAGGAGTGTTGATTACATACTCTTTGCGAGTATCGTCAAAAGTTCCGAATTTCATAAGAGAATAGTCTCCTTTCAATTGTGAACGCGCGTTTACAGAACAGAGAAAAAATCCCCCGGGGAAAAGGGAGCCTCTCGGGTATGATAAATAATTGCCGCTCCCCCAAGAGAAGCACACATGCTCCTTCAAGCGCGCAGCGCTAAGGTGAGCATGCGGCATCTTTTGCAGGAAGCCTTTACTTCTTCGGCGGCTGGCAGGAATCTCTCTCAACCAGTTGAGCCGGGAAGCTGATGGTACTGAAGGTCGGCTGCGATGAATCGCACAGCTCGATCACTTTCTCGACCGCGGCCTTGGACATTTCGTAAATTGGCAGACGTACTGAGGTCAGCTTGGGATGAATGCGTGAAGCAAGCTGCACATCATCGAATCCGGCAATGGAGATATCCTCAGGCACGGAGATACCGTGTTCAGAGAACGCTTCCATTGCAGAGATAGCCATGTCATCATTGGAAGAGAAGAAGGCGGTCGGCAAAGGTCCGCCGGAAGCAATCAGCTTCTGAACCTCTTCATAGGCGGCATCCTTCAGGAATTCTCCCTTCAGGATGAATCTTTCATTCAGCGCCAGTCCATGCTTCTTCAGCGTATCCACGTATGCCATGTAGCGTTCCCGTCCAGAGTACGTATTCATTCTTCCGCAAATCATGCCGATCTCCTGATGGCCCAGGCCAATCAGATACTCAATGGCCTCAGTTGTGCCTTCATAGTCCTTGGAATTCACAATAGCGAGATGATTGCGGTCCAGATGCTCAGACATAATCTCCGAAATGTCGTAATCAATCAGCACGAGCGGAAAATCGAGACTGACCATTTCCCGTACGATATCAATATCCTTCTGGGTACCGACGATGATGCCGCCGTCAATCCGTTTCTGCAGAAAAGCCTGCTTCACCTTCAGGAAATCGTCGGGAGAGTAGACGGTATGGATCAGCACATAACAGCCGCGGGCATTCGACGTGTCGACAACGGCATCGACGAAAGGCGCGAAGTAATTGTTCTGATAGATCCGGGTGGTGTTCTCCTTCTCGTTCATGCTGATAGCGAAAAGCCCGATAGTATCGGTCTTCTTGCCGGCCAGAGCCCGGGCGAAGCTGTTCGGCTCGTATTGATGCTGCTCAATTACCTTCAGCACCTTGGCCCGGGTCTCCTCAGGGACGTTGGAATAATTGTTGATCACGCGGGATACCGTGCTTCGGGACACCCCGGCGAGCTTTGCTATATCTTCGCTGCGCATAATGCCCCCTTTTTTCAAAATATAAGGCTTCATAGGGCTCACGCCATCAAGCATCCTTATATTTCTCCCAGAAACGGTTGCCGTGCTTTAAGGCCGGCGTAGCCGTTCCTAATTGTAAACGCGCGTTTATGAGCCTATTGTAAAATAAAAGTTCGCAGAAATCAATTACCCGGAGCAAAGAAATTTGCTTGCTGAAGCACAGGGCTTGCGTTACAAAAGAACTATCAGGAAAATGGAAGGGTGATTATTGATTTACAAATTGTTCCATTGAGGTTATATTGAGATTACATTGCAAGGAACATGTAGGAGGAGTAATTATGCCAAACGTTATTTCATGGGTCTTCACAGCATTTCTTGTGCTTTGGACAGCGGCAGCAGCCTATGCTGCAATCCGGCCATATTCCTTTTGGCAGATTACCCAAGGCTGGAAAGCGGTGAAGGAGCCGCCCAGAGCCTACTTTGTAGCTTCTGCAATTGGCGCAGCCATTTTAGCTGCAATCGGACTCACACTCTTAATCCTGCCTTCTGTGATGTCTATGCTTGATAAATAGCTTTGTTTGGCGGATTCGGCGCATTATCATTGCCTCCGTTTACGAATATCTTTACTATACATCAAAAATGATGAAGATGTTCATACACTCCCTTAATAATTGTCAGTTATAGTAGACACAACACCTGTTGTATGCACTTGGCCTTGCCGGATAACGGCAGGGTCCTTTTTTTATTTCAGTATTTGGTTCCTAGCTCTGCCATTTTTGCTTTTCGTTCGTGCATCGAGTCCACAATAATTAATTCGGTTCTGCGAGTTCTTTTCCTAATGCATAGGCACTTTCCTTATATATTGGGGGTGCTCCATCACTGGAGCCGCAAAATACTGCTATATTCTTCATAAACCTGATTTCTCCTTTGATGACAAATATCTTGCAGCCAGCTTCTTCTGGTGGGTATGGAATATTTCCTCAAGGGAGATATCATATTTGTTAGCGATAACAATGAGATTGCCAAGCACATCTCCAAGCTCTTCTGTTAAGTTATTTTTGTTATCCGCAAAAGAGCCTTCAACTTCATCCGGCCGATCCCTGCCAATTTCCAAGGCACGAATGGCCCTTGCCACCTCACCCGTTTCTTCTGCCAAGAAACCAATCCGGACAAAAATGTCTAAATCAGACCAGCCCCGCTCTTGATAATATTGCTTGACCCACAACTGAAACTCATTAATATCCATGATAACCCTCCAATAATACTGATCAATAAGAGAACACGTGTTTGCTCTGTGAGCTTATCATAGAACCATTTAGATGTGAAGGCGGGGGCAGTTGATTATGTGTTTTAACTGTTTTGGTCAAGTTTTATTTTCTGGATGTAAAAGAACTGTTAAGCCTGCTCAAAAAAATATTGCGTTCACCTTACATCCTATGGTATTATGAATTTCGTTGCAGGACGGTAGCTCAGCGGGAGAGCACTATCTTGACAGGGTAGGGGTCATGGGTTCGAACCCCATCCGTCCTATAGAGAAAAACCCTTGATATTCAAGGGTTTTTTGTTTGTTTATGGATACTTTTTATTTCAATTTCCGTATGAGGCGCAAACTATCGTAATCACAAACAAGAACATATTCTCTGCTCTCACATAGTTCATCAACAGCTCTTTTAATATCAGCATATACAGTGTAGTCGTGAAACGCTATGAATCCTCCGCGGACAACTCTTGGGGCATATAACTCCATATCTCTTTTTATGCCTGAATAACTATGGTCTCCATCTATAAAAAGGGCAGCTATACTCTCAGGACAATCTTGTATTGCTTCATGGCTGAATTTTTTTATGGGTAATACATAGTTTGCAAGCTGGAAATTCAGAATATTAGTCATGAATTCATCAAAGTAATCGGTATAATATCCATTAGAAATAAAAGGATCAATAGAAATAATTGTTCGTTTCCTTTCACTTATCCATTTGCTCCCGAAACCGAGTGCAAGAGTACTTTTCCCTTTAAAGGAACCAATCTCAACAATTTCCCCATCCAGATGATCAACGAGAGCCGGCAGATGAAGAAGTGCAGTTTGCTCTGTAGTTGTCAACCACCCGCTGACCGAATCAATAAACTGATACAATTGGCTAATTGGAAGCAGATGTTCAGTAATTTTAGGTCACCTCTCATAACCCGTTATTTTCTAATGCTTTTTTTGTGGCCTCCAAATATTGGAATCCGTATTTTTTATCTGGTTCTAAATATGTTCCTTCGCCCCATTCATTCCAGGCATTAATAAACAAAAGGTCACTGTTTATTTCTAGAGATCTTTTTATTTGCTGTGTCAGATACAAGGAAAATCTCTCTGGAGACGCGCCGGTGAAGATGAGGGGCATATTTCCTCCAACCCGGGCGGAGTTATCCCAATCGACGAAGGCTCCTAGATAAGTTTTAACACTATCCTTGCCGGCCTCCCTTTCCAGGATAGTGGACCAGTATTTATCGTAATCCATTAGAGTGAATTTTTGGTTATATCCATCAACGCCTCTTATAGAACGGATGCCATTTGTTAGATACATTGTATATCCAGGCTCAAACTGGACACGAGCATCGAAACCTTTAAGCTCAGGGTTGCTGAATCTATTTAAAGTCTGGACAAAATGGATCCCATCAAGCCCATTCTCCACAGCTAATTTTTGCCAGTATTCCAGCATTCCTTCGCATTCGGGAATATCGTTAGGACGATAAATAAGAAATGAAGGTTTGTTTTCTACCCGGATATACCTTTTATCTTTAAATGCTGTTAGGAGAAATTCGAAATGCTCTTTCCAATCGGTTTCTTCTCCGTAATCCTGACCCACCAATACCTCATGATTTGCACCGGTCCATGTTCTTGTCCACGGGTCGTTTGCCCAGGAAAGACAGAAAGGGAAATCGGGCGTCCCTTTTTGAAGAACTGCATCAAAGGGTTCATGAAGAAACCTTTTTCCCTTAAACCAGTAATGATAATAACAAAATCCGTAGATGCCATATTCCTTAGCAATTTGCGCTTGCCACTCCCTTGCAGATTCGTCTTTCAAATTGTAGTAATAGTCCTGGTAGGGCTCTTTCGGCTGATAATGCCCAGGAAATAGAGGCTTTGCTTTTCTGGTATTGGTCCATTCGGTAAATCCTTGTCCCCACCAATGATTATTTTCATCGGTCTCATGAAATTGAGGCAAATAGAAGGCGATAAGTTTCAAAAATATCTCTCCTTTAAAGAAGGGCTTACCTCGGATTGCACGGGGTCTTCGTTAAGTAGTTATTTGTATATATTATGTGAGTGTTCAAGAATTGGAACCGGGGTATAAGGCATTTGAAGATGACGACATAACGACGCAAAATGATCTTTGTTATATAATGGGAAATGTTATATCCCATATGCATCTATTCGGTCGTCCGTGAGGACATGCCGGAAAGCTTCGGGAAGCTCTATCTGGCTACCATTAACAGGTTCGGTCCCATGCCTAAGTATGAAATGGAGGAAATCAGAGCCTTTACTGAGCTGCCGGAGGCTGTAACCTATTCGTTGTTTTATCCTGCGTTTCTTGAGAGGGTAAATGCTTTTATCAATGCTTGAAATGCGAGAACAGACCCGAATTTGCAGTGACACTGAATAGGAAGATATAGTAGTTATATAAATAAGCAAAAATAAAGGAGTTAAGACTTTGGAGCAACAAAATGATCAGAAGAAAAAGACTTCAACCGGGCTGACATGGCTGGGCGGCGGGGTGGTTATGCTGCTCCTGAAGGGGAAGGCGCTTCTGTCTCTCTTAAAGCTGGGAAAAATAGCGGGGCCGCTGATATCCATGCTGGTTTCCGTATGGGCTTATGCGCTGATCTATCCCTGGCAGTTCGCAATCGGATTTGTACTGCTGCTGTTTATCCATGAGCTTGGACATGTGCTTGCCGCCAAAAGGATCGGACTTCCGGTGAGCGCACCATTGTTTATCCCTTTTTTGGGGGCCTTAATCACGATGAAAAAACAGCCGCTCGACGCCAAGATGGAAGCTTATGTAGCTTTTGGCGGTCCGCTTTTGGGGAGCGCAGGCTCGGCGGTTGTATTTGCGTTTGCCTATTATTATCATAGCCCGCTGCTATATTCGCTGGCCTACGTCGGATTTCTGCTCAACCTGCTGAACTTGCTGCCGATTCACCCGCTGGATGGGGGCCGTATTGCGACGGCGGTCACACGCTGGCTGTGGCTGGCGGGGTTAATTGGCGGTTTGGCAGTGATCATCTTCCTGAAATCGGTCCTGTTCCTGATTATCTGGCTGCTGTTTGCCTATGATCTGTACAAGAAATATATCAGCCGGCGCAAGAGCAGCCAGATCAGAACGGTGCTGCTTAAGTTCCTGATCCCTGTAGAGCATCTGAAAGAACAAGGGTATCTGATTCCGGGACCTGAGCACAAGAGAGAGCTGCCTTTTACGACCTACAGCGATTTGGACCGGCAGCAGTATATCGGTATTCATTATGAAAGCCTGGATTATTACGGCACAGCGAGACTTCCTATGCAGAGTATCATCGGGAAAGTGAAGCTGACTCAGCTTGAACACCTCACGACGGAAACGGGCCTGCACTTAAATGCGCAATGTGAGGTTCAATTTACCGCATTTGAGAACGACAAATATTATGATGTACCGGCAAGCTCCCGCTGGAAATACGGTATAGCCTATTTTGCATTAGCGGGATGTATTGGAATCCTGATGTATCTAGTACATGTAGTGGGGAACGTAAATCTGTAATCCTTCGTTTAGCAACGCTCCAAACCGTCAAAGCTGTGAAAAGCTGGATAAATAGGAGGAGTGTGCGTATGCGCAGGATATCACTATGGGAAGCGGGAGTTTGTCTGCTGCTGCTTCTGGGCATAGCCGGGTGCACGGCGGAGGATCAAGCTCCGGGGTATATGGAAACCCATCGGATGACGGGGCTGGATGCCCCAATGGATCGGAGCGGCAGCCTGCTGTCACCGGTAATGCAGGATGTATACGACAGGTCTATTCCTGAAGAGGTCTACTCGGCTGAATAGAGCATTCCCAGATCGGTTGCCGAGCTGTCCCGCAGTCTATGTACAAAAAAATGAAAGTTCTGTATAATGGGTCAACTATCGCTTTTTTTGTATAGCAGAGAGAGGGGACGAAGGGGAATGGCGGCTGAAATTGTACGTGTAACTACAGAGGAACAGCTCCGGTGGGGACTGGATATCCGCATGAAGGTCTTTGTTGAAGAGCAGAAGGTACCGGCGGAAGAGGAGATTGACGAATATGATGTTCTTGGCGACAATGTGCATCATGTTCTGCTTCTGGATGAAGGTGTTCCGGTTGCTGCCGGACGACTGATTTATTATAAAGCCGGGACGGCCAAAATGCAGCGGATTGCCGTGCACAAAGAATACCGCAGCAAGGGGTACGGACGAATCCTGCTGCTGGCGCTGGAGGAGCTTGCCCGTGAGCTTGGCCTTGAAGCGTCTATTCTTGACGCGCAATGCCAGGCTGAGAATTTTTACAGCAAGCTGGGTTATAAAGTGATTTCAACAGAGCCGTTCTATGACGCGGGTATTTTGCATGTGCGTATGGAGAAAGCGCTGTAATATAATGGTGCTCTGTACATACTCTATCGTCTCTGAGGACAAGCTAGAAATGAGCCAATCATGGCCAATCCAAAGCGCGAAGGAGTAGATCCTAAGTGATGAACAGTGCACGTGAACGGTTTATAGCAGTCCAAAAGAACGGTGACGGCGACTTGACCCGCTTCCAGACCTCATCGGGCCGGGTGCTCGATTACCAGCAGGCGCTGAGGGAGGTCCAGGCCGGCGCAATTGCCGGTGTTAATGTATTCAAAGGCAAGGACGGCGAAATGCACATTCGCGGTGATGCTGATGGTGATCCAACCAACAATCTGGATCAGCTTCCGCTATTCTGATATTGGCATAGGGTAAGGCCGGACAGGCGTCAGATTGACGCTGTTGTCCGGTCTTTTTTGTGTAAGGAATGAAATAATTGCCTGCACCTGCGCAACTTGTCAAAGAGTTGGTAGTATATATTAACAGCATGAATTATTTGGAGGGTCTCTAGCTATGAGATGGAAAAAGATTGCTCTCTGCGTGGCTGTGTTTTCCTTAATGGGAGGCTCATTGTTGTTCGCCGACGCTGTAAATCAGAAAATTAGAGTATGGAGCAACGGAAAGGAAATAGCGGATGGCGGCTATTTGATTGACGGCAAAGCCTATATCCCGGCGAGAGAGGCGGGGGGAGTTGTCAGCTGGGACGGTTCAGGCAAAGTGAACATCCTTAAGCCCAATGTGCATATCGTTCTGTTCAAGGGCGATAACGTCTTTGGAAATGTGAACGTAGGCAAGCTCAAAATTAAGGTCTTGACCCAGGTGGACAGCTTAACGGAGGAGGTTGCGGCGGTGAAGGTCGCGATTACGGACCCTTCGGGCAATGTGAAGGATATCCAGTCCCAGGAGCTCGGTAACTCCAAGAAAGAGGATTTCTGGTTCCCTACCTCTGAATTCACCTACGATTTCAAAGAATCGGGTAAATACCGGGTGGGTTTCTATATCAAAGCAACTAAGGGCTCCGATTACGTACTTGTGTCAGAGAAAGTAATCACTGCGCTGGAATAGCCGTTTCAGCCTGCCCTCAAATTGACCTGAACTTATCTTACGTGGTACGATACCAAATGTAGGATAATTCAATCTAAAGTGAGGTATTACAATGAGCGATCACAAACATGAGCATGGCCATGAACATGGGGAAGCATGCGGTTGCGGACATGATCACGACCATGAGCACGAGGAGTTTGTGCTGACCTTGACGAACGAGCAGGGCGAAGATGTGGAAATGGTACTGGTGGAAACGTTCGACGTAGGTGAGAAACTGTACGCCCTGCTGCTGGAACGCGAAAACCCTGAAGCGGACGGCATCATTCTTCGTATGGAAGAAGAGGACGAAGAAATGGTACTGTACAACATTGAAGATGAAGCTGAATGGAAGGCTGTTGAAGAAGCTTATAATGAGCTGCTGGCCCAGCAAGAATAGATTTCAGTGAAGGTAAGTGATGCCGGCGCTGTTTTGGACAAGGCAGTGAGGCTCATATGCACAAAACCCGATACTATAGCAGTATCGGGTTTTTGTATGATTGCCTGTGTAAAGGAAGGATTGCCGATCAAGAGATCGGCTCGGCTTCCACAATGACCTTGATGTTCGTAACGCTGCGGTCCTCGGGGCCTTTGACCGGCAGGCCGATTTCCACATGATCAATGATATAGTCGATGTTATCCTGGGTAATAACCTCGCCAGGCAGCAGTATCGGAATGCCTGGAGGATAGACATAAATAAATTCTGCGATAATATAGCCTGCAGACTCGCGGAAGGGAACGAGCTGAGTATCGGCATAGAACGCATCGCGCGGAATCAGTGCGAGCTGCGGAATTTCCGGAACCTGCACCTTGAGCTCATAGATTTCACCCTTGCTGTAATGAATGGCGGAGAGGACTCTCAGCGCAGCGATCAGCTTATCTACAGATTCCTGTGTATCTCCAGGCGTAATCAGGCAAAGAATGTTATACATGTCACTAAGCTCAACTTCGATGTTGTACTTCTGGCGCAGCCAGTTCTCCGTTTCGTAGCCGGTGATACCGAGGTGGCGCACATGAATGCTAAGCTTGGTCGGGTCAAAATTAAAGGTGGCTTCAGTGCCGAGAATGTCTTTGCCGAAGCTGTACAGGCCATCAATGCCGTTGATCGCATCGCGGGCATAATTGGACAGGGCAATCGTTCTTGCAGCCATCTCGTGGCCGTTCAGGGCCAGATTGCGTCTGGAGGTATCCAGAGAGGCCAGCAGAATGTATGATGTAGAAGTTGTAGTCAGCATACTGAGAATCGTCTGAACCCGCTGCGGATTGACGAGGCCGGTCTTGGCGTTCAGATTGAGCACCGAGCTCTGCGTCATGGAGCCGCCCAGCTTGTGTACGCTGGTTGCCGCCATATCTGCACCGGCCTGCATGGCCGATACCGGGAGATCCTCATGAAAATGAATCAATACTCCATGTGCCTCGTCCACCAGTACGGGAACCCCGTAGCTATGGGCCAGGTCGACAATCGAACGCAGGTCGGCGCAAACACCGAAATACGTAGGATTGATAACAAGTACACCCTTGGCATCGGGATGGCGCCTTAAGGCCTTCTCGAGTGCGCTGGTGGTTATACCGTGGTCTATCCCAAGATTCTCATCCTGAACAGGTGAGACGAAAATAGGCTTGGCTCCGGAGAAAATAATGGCCGACATCACGGATTTGTGAATGTTGCGCGGCACAATGATTTTATCTCCTTCCGAGCAGACAGAGAGGATCATGGTCATGATGGCATTGCTCGTGCCTTGTACGCTAAAATACGTATAGTCGGCGCCGAAAGCCTCCGCAGCCAGCTTCTGAGCCTCCAGTATCACGCCCGTAGGCTGATGAAGGTCATCAAGCGGTGCGATGTTGATCAAATCTATGGATAGAGCGTTATTGCCGATAAACTCACGGAATTCGGCATCGGTTCCTAGCCCCTTCTTATGCCCGGGAATATGAAATTGAACTGGATTTCCGGCGGCATGCTTTTTGAGAGCGGTGAAGAGGGGAGTTACGTGTTGATCCATTTAATGCTGTCACAACCTTTCGTGAAGAGTAATTTTTTCAAGCAAGCATCAGTATAACAAATCAATCACCATAATACTAGGATGTGATGGAATGTCTGGCAAAGTAGCGCAGCGTATGCATATCAATTTGGCTTCACCGTTCATATTGGAAATGTGGGTAATCATCTTTCTGGTGGAGTTCGTCAAAGGATCGCTGCTGGTAGCCCTGCTGCCGGTATACATGGAGAGTAACCTCGGCCTGTCTGTGACGGTGGTCGGTTTCTCTTTTGCGATGCAGTATTTGGGGGACAACCTCTTCCGCAGTCCATCAGGCTGGGTGATGGAACGTATCGGATACCGCTGGACGATGACAGGGTCCCTGCTGCTTATTCTGGTTGCTGTTGGCATAATAATCTATGCGCAGGATGCGGTTTGGTTATCAATAGCCTGCCTTATTCTTGGCATTGGGACGTCGCCGCTGTGGCCTTGCACAATGACCGGGATTACCGAGCTTGCGGGCTCTACCCAGAGCGGGAGTAGTGGTGCAGCGATGGGGGCGGTGGAGATGGCCTCGCTCGCGGGAACCGGCGTCGGCCCGATAACGGTCAACTTCCTAATGGATCACGGCGGACAGAGCTACCGTGCCGTGTTCCTGGTGCTCATGGGCTGTGCCGCAGTCGTAGCGGCTGTTGCGCTGCTGCTGCCTTCAAGAATTGGCAATCATGCGCCGCATGCGATTGTGCGGGGCGAGGAGGCCGGGGAAGCGGGCCAAGTGAGCGTGCGTAGACGGATGAAGCCGCTTGAGAGCCTTAAGCGAACGCTGCATCAGGTTAGAACCTCCCTGAAGGTCAGCCGCTGGCTGTTTCCGGCATTGTTCCTGCAGGCCTTTGCCATTGGCCTCATGACTCCGGTAGTGACTTTGTTTGCCCGTACAGAGCTGCATGTAACGCCCAATCAATTCAGCCTGCTGCTGATTGCCGGGGGAGGCATTACCGTACTGGCGCTGATTCCAGCCGGCCGGTTAGTGGACCGTATCGGTACAACAGTCTTCCTGAATATCGGCTTTCTGCTCGCCGCCGTCTCACTGACCTTGTTCTCGCAAATACGCTCGCTACCTTTGGCCTTCTGTGTAGTAGCGCTGGTGGGCATCAGCTATGCGCTTATTCTGCCGGCGTGGAACGCTTTTCTGGCCAAGCAGGTGCCCAAGGGAGAACGGGGCACGGTGTGGGGACTGTTCCTGACCCTGCAGGGCTCGGGTATGGTAGCCGGACCGGTACTTTCCGGGAAGCTGTGGGATTCAGTAGGGCACAGCACGCCTTTTCTGCTCAGCGCATTTGTAATGGTGCTGCTCTTCGGCCTGCATTTGCTGATTGTCCACAGAACCAAGCTGAAGACGGGGACAAGCTGATTCTAAGGATAGGAATGATTCGAGGATAAAAGAAGCCGCCGGCAACCGGGATTGCACCGGAAGCCAGCGGCTTTTATTGCTGGAGCTTAGAAGGACATGCGGTAGAGCGGAAGCAAGGTGCCGAAGGTCTGCCGGATAACCTCAAGGAGCCTGCCGCCATCAGACACCAGCGGATCATCCTTATCAATACGCAGACCGCAGGTAACCTCGGCCTTCTTAACCTCCTTGAGTCTGCGCGACAGCTCGGCGAACGCCTGCTCATCCATGTCCGAATGCGGCGTTCCCCGTGGGTCCAAATGGTCTGTGGACCAGAAGAAATCACCCGGCAGCCCCGCCTGGATGTCGGCCGTATTTCTGTCCAGCGCCTCGGCGAAAATCACTTTATTCGCGCTCTCATAAATGATGGCGAAGACAATAAACAGATGGCTGTGGAACATGCCGACCTGAAAGTGCGGCAGCGCCTTATACCCTCTTTTGTTCGGTCCCCAGGCGACCCATGTATCGTTAGGTGCGTGAACAGTGCGCCGGGCGTGCTTGGCTACATGGGCAAACATCTCTTCTCCTGTGAGCGCGGAAAGAATGGGAGCAACCTCGCTGCCAAGCTCATGCAGCTTCGGGCGAACTTTTGCGATCAAGGCCTCCATCCGCGGCTCCAGGCCTTCAATTTGAAATACATCAAAATCTTCTGCGGCAAATCCTTGAATTGGCATTACAGTATCTCCTCATGTAAATAATAATAATGGAAATCATAAAATTGAAGTAAAAGCTGCTTAGAGCGTTTGGGAGTGGCGTGAAACGGGTAAAAATAGTCAATAAACCAAGTTACCGCTACATAAAATGAAGTATAAAATAAGTGTAAGACGAACGCAAAATTAAATATGGCAGGTGGAGGTCCGGCAGTCGGTTCTGCTTCTTGAGTTAAGCTAATGAAGCTTGCTTGCGTAAGCAAAGCAGTTAGGGGGGAGTGCCGTGAACAAAAACGACGAAGTCGAGTATTGCAATCTGGAGCTGCGCTTTGACAGACAACATATTCAGGATCTGATAAAGGACTTGATTAAGGAAGGCTATTCCCTTTATTGGAGCGAGAATGAGACGGTTTTTCTTATTTCGGTGCGCACCGGCCGCAAGCTTGTGAAGCTGCGCTTTCAGCGGATTAAAGAGGGCTACAAGCTGGTGGGAGATTATATGATCCGTGATGCCCGCCTGTCTGAATGGATGGAGAAGCTGATCGGTGATTTGCGGGGGCACGCCGTCGTGAAGCGGTTCCGTGACCGCCAGATTATTATCGAGAATATATTATTCGGCGAAGTGATCCGTCTGGTGGAAATATCCGGTTATCAGCAGCGAGTACTGTATCAGAAGGGCCCCCTGCTGACCGATCAGGAGCTGACAAAGCTGTTCTACTCCATTGAAGGGGAAGAGCGGATTCGTGACCGCAAAATAGAGGTGGATGAGCAGCTCGACCTGTTGAATGAAGCCATCAAGGCTAAAGATACGGAGCTGATCGAGCAGTGCAAAGCGAGGCTCCTTTCACTTACTAAGGAACTGAATATGCTTGAATGGTGAAGGCAGAGGTTTATGAATTCCAGGGCATCCCGCAGGTCGGGGTGCCCTGAACTTTGCTTCTCAACTTGCGCACGGGGGTTCACTTCTGGCGGCAAAAACGTTAAAATAATCGTTGTGGGCAATTCCATGCTACCGCAGGGATTTGTCAATGAATTTGATCTCTTTTTCCCAGGCGGAACTTTGCTGTCCCTGACAAAGGATGGTATTCTAATACTGCGAGAAATGGATTTCACAAAAATATAAGATGCAAAAGGTGGAGGACCAGATGGCAAAACAACAAATCGGCGTTATTGGCTTGGCAGTAATGGGTAAAAATTTGGCTCTTAACATCGAGAGCAGAGGCTTCACAGTATCGGTGTACAACCGTTCTCCAGAGAAGACAAATGATCTCATCAACGAAGCGGCAGGCAAGAACCTGGTGGGCACTTTTTCCATTGAGGAATTTGTAGCATCGCTGGAAGTGCCGCGCAGAATTCTGATCATGGTTCAGGCAGGCTCAGCAACTGACGCTACAATCGAGCAGCTGTTGCCGCATCTGGATCAGGGCGACATCATTATCGACGGGGGCAACGCGTATTTCCCTGACACGGTCCGCCGCAGCAAGGATCTGGAGGCAAAAGGCTTCCGCTTCATCGGAACCGGTGTTTCCGGCGGCGAAGAGGGCGCACTGAAGGGACCTTCCATTATGCCTGGCGGTCAAGAAAGCGCGTATAAGCTAGTAGAACCAATTCTTACGGCAATTTCGGCCAAAGTGGACGGAGAGCCTTGTTGTACATATATCGGACCGGACGGTGCGGGACATTATGTGAAAATGGTGCATAACGGCATTGAATACGGCGACATGCAGCTGATCGGTGAAGCGTATCATTTGCTCAAGGATGTGCTTGGCCTGGATGCCAAAGAGCTGCACAGCATCTTTAAGGAGTGGAACAGCGGAGAGCTTGACAGCTATCTGATTGAGATCACTACTGATATCTTTGCCCAGTACGATGAAGAGACAGGCAAACCGATGGTAGACGTTATTCTTGATGCCGCCGGCCAAAAGGGTACAGGCAAATGGACAAGCCAAAGCTCGCTTGATCTTGGTGTGCCGCTGTCCATGATTACCGAATCCGTATTCTCCCGCTTCCTGTCCGCTATGAAGGAAGAACGTGTGGCAGCCAGCAAAGTGCTGAGCGGTCCAGTGACAGAGCCATTCCAGGGCGACAAAGCCGAGTTCATCGAAAATGTGCGCAAAGCTTTGTTCGCCAGCAAAATTGTATCGTATGCCCAAGGCTTTGCACAGCTTCGCGTAGCTTCCGACGAATATAATTGGGATCTGAAATACGGCAATCTGGCCAAAATCTGGCGCGGCGGCTGCATTATCCGTTCCCGTTTCCTGCAAAACATCACCGATGCTTACGAGAACAATCCGGAGCTGAAGAATCTGCTGCTCGATCCGTTCTTCAAGAACATCATGGATACGTATCAATCCGCATGGCGTAAGGTCATTTCCGCAGCAGTGGCACAAGGGATTCCGGTTCCTGGCTTCTCCAGCGCGCTGGCTTACTATGACAGCTACCGTACGGAACGCCTGCCTGCGAATCTGCTTCAGGCGCAGCGCGACTACTTCGGCGCCCATACCTTCAAACGTGTGGACAAGGAAGGCATCTTCCACCACAACTGGTTGTCTGAATAAGCTCAGGCGGCAAGCTGTACACCATAGCCCGAAAGGCTCTTCCGCTTCTGGAGGGGCTTTCGGGCTTTTTTCCTGTCCTATGTAGGACGGCGTAGCCGTTTCTACTTGTCTGTGTTATGATATGACAAATGTCGCGGTTGGAGGGTCGTTATGAATTACGCCAATAACAACATCATTCTGGTCGGGATGATGGCTACAGGGAAGTCTACGGTCGGCGCTCTGCTGGCGGAAGAACTGGGCTATGAGCTGATTGACCTGGATCAGGTGATTATACAGAAGGAAGGCCGGAGCATTGCGGAGATATTCGCCGAAGGCGGAGAAGAACACTTCCGGAAGATCGAATCGGCAGTGCTGAAGGAAATGCTGGAAGGCGAAGGGCGGATTATTTCCACAGGCGGCGGAGCGGTGCTGGCACCGGGGAATGCCGAGGTTATGCTGGAAAAAGGGCTTGTAGTGGCGCTCACCGCCACTGAGGAAGCCATTGTCGCCCGTGTCAGCGGAGATCAGAACCGGCCGCTGCTCGCCGGCAATGCACAGGAACGGGTTCGCGCCATTTTGGAGCAGCGCCGGAATGCTTACCGTTTCGCGCATTGCACGGTCGATACAACGGAGCTGAGTGTGGCAGAGGTGTCGGAGCTGATTTTAATGCACTACCGCGTTTGAGCTTTTAAGCATATGTGTGGTAGACTTAAGCGTCTGCCGTTTCATTCCAGTCAATCATCCCGCCGCTGAGGTTGGATGCCTTGTAGTCGAACTGCTGCAAATATTCACAGACACGCTGGCTGCGGGCACCTGAACGGCAAATGAAGATGATCTCCGTATCCTTCGGAAGCTGCTCGTCTTCGGCATGCTGCGGAATCTCACCCATTGGAATATGCTGCGCACCGGGAATCATTCCGAAGGCGACTTCCTCGTCTTCACGGACGTCAATCAGTACAAGGTCTTCACCTGACTCCAGACGCTGCCGCAATTGCTGTGCTGTGATTTGGGGAATCTCATTCATGGTTGTGACCTCTTTTCATGTAGAAGAATGCTTCCATGATAACATAATAGCGGATTAGCCTGTCAAACTGAGCAATGCACTAATATATATCCCATATCATAAGGAGAGCTTTTATCATGGACGTTATTGTTAGGCCTACACCAACACTGCAAGGGGAATTCGGAGCCATGTCCTCCAAAAATTACACGACACGCTACCTGCTGGTCGCCGCCTTGTCCGAAGGCGTAAGCACGATCTACCATCCTGCGCATAGCGAAGACAGTGATGCGATCCGCAGATGTATCGCCGATCTTGGAGCGGAGCTTACAGAGGATGAGGAGAAGATTGTGATCAAGGGCTTTGGCCGCCATCCCCGGGATGTGAAGGAGCTGAATGTGGGGAATGCCGGAGCGGTCTTGCGTTTCCTGATGGCGGTGGCTGCACTCAGCCCTGAGGTAACCTTTGTGAATACGTACCCGGACTCGCTCGGCAAGCGGCCTCATGACGATCTGATTACGGCGCTTGGCCAGCTTGGGGTAGAGGTCGAGCACAACAACGGCCGGTTGCCGATCACAATTCGCGGCGGCAAACCGGTAGGCGGACGGATCACCGTGTCGGGTGCGGTTAGCTCGCAATATCTCAGCGCCTTGCTGTTCCTGACCCCGCTGCTTGCGGAGGATAGTGAGATCATCGTGCTGGATGACCTGAAATCGAAGGTGGTTGTCGGCCAGACGCTGGAGGTGCTGGAGCAGGCGGGCATCGTTGTACACGCGGCGAACGATTATATGTCGTTCAAGGTGCCGGGCGGCCAGTCGTATGCGGCCAAGTCCTACATCGTGCAGGGCGACTACCCGGGCTCAGCTGCGGTGCTTGCGGCTGCGGCTGTTACGAAGTCGGATGTGAAGATTCACCGGCTTGCCGAGCAGAGCAAGCAAGGGGAAAGAGCGATTGTCGATGTGCTGCGGATGATGGAAGTGCCGCTCACGCATGAAGAGGGTACAGTGCATGTACAGGGCAATGGCATCTTGAAGGCAGTGGAGTTTGACGGCGACGCGGCAACCGATGCTGTGCTGGCAATGGTGGCTGCCGCAGTATTTGCCGAAGGAACCTCGCGTTTCTACAATGTGGAGAACCTGAGATACAAGGAATGCGACCGGATTACCGATTATTTGGCCGAGCTGACCCGTGCCGGAGCGAAGGTGGAGGAGCGGCGCGATGAGATCATCGTTCACGGGATGCCTGAGGGGGTTGAAGGCGGCGTGACCATCAATGCGCACTACGATCACCGGGTGATTATGGCGCTGACGGTAGTGGGCCTTCGTGCCCGCCAGCCGCTGCGGATTAAGGATGCCCACCATGTCGCCAAATCGTACCCGCAGTACTTCGACCACCTGCGCGTGCTTGGCGCGGATGTGGAGTGGGTAGAATAGAAATTAGGCATTTTGCAGAGCTAATATTGGAAGCTATGAAAGGGCATGTAACTTGTGCCCTTTTTTCTTTTGGGTATTTTTTGTAACATAGAAGTGTTAATTTATTAAAGAGGGGTCCAAACCATGACAAAAACTAATCAGTTAACCGTACATACGCTCACTCAAGGCGACAGACAAGCTGTAAATCAGCTTTTTAAAGCTTCCATCGCAGATGCCTTCGACAAGGAAGGGCTGGGGCATTTGCAGGAGGACATTCAGCATGAGGTTGACCATAAAAAACAAATGGTTGATGCCTTTCTAAGCCCGGCGAATTCGGATACACACTTCCTGGTTGCCAAAATAGATGGGGCGGTTGTCGGCACGATTTCATTTGCGCCCTGTGGTAAGGAAATTCGCGAATGCACCGCAAATCAGCTCGATGATGTGGGTGAGCTTGGGAGCTTATACGTTTTGCCAAGCCATCAGGGGAACGGTGTAGGCTCGGCATTGATTAAGGCACTGATGGCGTACTTAAGGGAGCAGGGCATTGACCAGTTTTGCCTGGACAGCGGCTACCGGCGTGCGCAGACAAGATGGCTGCGGAAATTTGGCGAGCCTTATGCGGTGGTTAAGGATTATTGGGGACCGGATTCCGTTCATATGGTTTGGCTGTGCAAGGTGAGTGATTACATAGCTTGAGAAAGGCCCAAATATGATCAATTTAATTATGATGATTCAAATCTTAAGCTTCTTTTTTATCTTTCAATCCATTTCACGTTATCACTTTACATTCAAAGAAATAACAGCCTGGCTGGCGGTATTTTTAATGATTGGATTTGTCTCTACCTATTTTATTGGAGTATGGGGCGCGATTACGCTGTTTTTTTGTTTTGTGGGCATCTCCTACTTTAAAAATCAGAGAACGTTTACCGCTTTAGGTATTTTTTACGGAGCTTATGCCTTGGTTATGAACTCCTTTATCGGTTATCTCGCAGCAGATCCGATTACACGTATGGTTGAAATTATCTTTAAACAATCATCAGCGAATATTGATTATCTTCCGTATCTTTGTACTGCTATGGCGCCGCCCATTATCAATGAAATCGGTCTTAGACTGGTGCGCCACTATGTTCCGCAGCTCAACAAAGATATCCTGCAGGAATCTAGTAAAGTCATTCTTTTTCCGGTGATTGTTCTTTTAATCATCATCATTATCTCGGTGTATCCGATTCTGACCATTGGCAATAAAACTGGTGATTTCAGTTCCTTCCATAGAACCTTGCTTGTAGGAATGTGGCTGCTTTTTGTAATTGCTTTGCTGTATATGCAGCTTCAGTATAATCATATTCAAAAAAGAGAAGTTGAAAAATCTAAAAATGAGCAATTGGTACAGCTTAAGGATTATGCGGCCCAGCTCGAAAAAATATACGATGAATTCAGAGGTTTCCGCCATGACTATGCCAATATCCTGTTGACGCTGGAGGAAGGAATCTACCGGGAGGATTGGGAGCAGGTCAAACAGGTGTATGAGCAAACCGTCAAGCCAACCGGGCAATTAATGCGCAAGAATGAGTATAGCTTCGTTAAGCTGCGAAACCTGCATGTATCAGAGGTCAAAAGCATCCTGGCTGCCAAAATTATAATGGCCCAACAAATGAAAATTGACGTCACGTTAGAGATTGAAGAGCCGATTCATATGATCCAGATGGAATTGATCTCTTTTACCCGGATTCTCTCCATTTTATTAGATAATGCGATTGAAGCAGCGGCTAATACGGAAGAAGCGAAGCTTTGGATTGTGTTACTTGAGGACCCTGCCGTTCAACGAATCAAAATTGAAAATAGCAGCGGTGAGGAAGTCAGCTTACGGCGGCTGGGGGAACGCGGATATTCGTCCAAAGGCAAGGGGCGCGGCCTCGGTCTATATAACGTGCAGCAGATGATAAAAGAAGATAACTTCGCCTCACTGGAAACAGAGGTCCAATCTGGCTTGTTTTCACAAACGCTTATTTTAAGAAAGACTGGAGAACGGAAATGAACATTTTTATATTAGAGGATAACCTGATCCAGCAGCAGCGCTTGGAACGAATCATCAAAACACTAGCGCTAAAGCACCAGATTCGTTACCGGAATCTATTTTCAACCGCAAAACCTGATCATTTATTAGCGCAAATTGAACATGTGGCCGACCATCAATTGTATTTTCTTGATTTGGAGATCAAACATGAGGAGCATAAAGGGCTGGCTGTCGCTAAGGAGATTAGAACAAAAGATCCCTACGGCACGATTGTTTTTGTGACCACACACTCTGAGCTTGCACCAATAACGTTCGAATATCGTGTGGCTGCTTTGGATTTTATTGAAAAAGAGTTACCGGAAGAAGAATTTATTCAAAAGGTTGAAGAGTGTCTGTTGATTGCCGATTCGCGCCGGAGTATTCCGGTAAGTCCTGATACTTTTTCTTTTGAGAATAAATACACCAGCTTTCAAATCCCGTTTTCAGATATTCTTTATTTTGAGACCATGGAAATCGCACATAAAATAAGATTAATTACGAAGTCCAAGGTTCTTGATTTCTATGCTGAATTAAATGAAATTGCAGGTTATGATGAACGCCTGTTCCGTTGCCACCGGGCGTTTGTAGTGAACTTGGCCAATATCCGATCCGTCGATAAGAAGAACAAATTAGTCTTGTTTGATCATAATGAAAGCTGTCCGGTCTCAAGACGGCTGCAGAAGGAAACCATTGAAAAGATGGAGGCTTTAAGACAACAATAACTATGAAGTGCTGGAAGCTATTTTTTTAAAATGGCTGCCGGCACTTTTTTTGTTGGTAAAATGAGTACCGTCTATGAAGGTTAACGGACAGTTGGTGATATTGCTATCTTGATTTGAGGACAAAAGCCTTATGTTGGAAACGTAGCAGACAGATAGACCACACCTCATAAGGAGCGAGAGTCATGGAAACAATGATCCAAATCAATCACTTGTTAAAAGCGTATAAAGGAAACGAAATCGTTTCAGATGTAACCATGCATATTGAAAAAGGTGAAATCTACGGGTTCCTGGGACCCAATGGTGCGGGAAAAACAACGATTATGAAAATGATTCTAAATTTGGTGAAGCCGACCTCGGGCGAGATTGTTGTGCTGAATCAGCCTGTAACACAGACGTCTTTTCAATACTTGCAGCATATCGGCAGTATTATCGAATA
The DNA here is from genome assembly GCF_054483875.1 of Paenibacillus sp. BAC0078. NCBI lineage: Bacteria > Bacillati > Bacillota > Bacilli > Caryophanales > Paenibacillaceae > Paenibacillus > Paenibacillus sp. BAC0078. The sequence goes on along the minus strand of NZ_JBTLRW010000010.1, from coordinate 198,733 downwards.
TCCCGTTTTTTATGACCGGATAACGGCCGCTGAAAACTTGAAATACCATTGTGAGTACACCCGGTATCATGGTGAGGATCGCATTCATGAAGTGCTGGAAACGGTTGGCTTAAAGGGAGCAGGAGACAAAAAAGTGCATGAGTTTTCTCTTGGGATGAAGCAGCGGCTGGGAATTGCCAGAGCCATTCTTACCAAGCCGGAAATTTTGATTTTGGATGAGCCGATTAACGGTTTGGATCCTGTGGGGATCAAGGATATCCGTATGCTTCTGCTGGAACTGAAGAATGACTACGGGATGACCATTCTGGTCTCCAGTCATATTGTGTCAGAGATTGAATCCATTGCGGATACGATCGGAATCATTAATCACGGACAATTAATAAAGGAAGTCAAGATGAGTGAAATCAGAAGAGAAAATGTTGAATTCCTGGAAATAAAGGTAGCTGACAGTAAGATGGCTTCACTTGTGCTGGAGAGAAAATTGAACATTCATGACTATGAAGCGGTTGATCCGGAGACCATTCGGGTCTATCAGCAGGACGTATCTCAATCGGTCATTAATAAAGAGCTGGTGCTGAATGATATCGTTGTAAATCGTATCGAAACACAGCAAAGCAACCTGGAAGAATATTTCCTGAATCTTATTCATGGAGGCAAATAACATGTTCAGATTAATGAAGATCGAATGGAAGAGAAATAATCTGGCGGGATATGGCATAAGGGCTGTAATTTGTATGGTGGTTATATTTGGATTGGTAGCCGGGATGGCTGTAATGTCAAATGCGCAGGATGAGCCGATGTTTACAGATTTTACAGCCTTCATGTCACTGGCTAATATTTTTGTCCGCATTACCTTTGTTGTTTTTTCAGCTATCATTATTTCCAGGCTGGTGATTGATGAATATAAGAATAAAACCATTCAATTGTTATTTACGTACCCCCTGCAGCGCAAAAAAGTAATGCAAGCAAAGCTAATGATTGTGCTTGCTTTCTGTTTCTTCAGTATAGTGATTTCCACCTTCTTCATTGAAGTGTTGACCGTCTTATTAAATCCGGCAGCGCATTTTTTCGAGACGGCAGCATCAAAGGAAGACGTGGCGGCTACGATTCCATCAATTCTTATTGCTTCAGTAATGACAGCAGGCTTAAGCCTTATTCCTTTGTCCTTCGGTATGCGTAAAAAATCTACAGCCACAACAATTACCAGCTCAGTAATCTTAGGAATCCTGCTGAATTCTATGGTTTCTGACGGAAGCAGTTCGGTATCCATGTTTCAATTTATCGGCGTACCTATAGTTTTCTGCTTGCTGGGTTTGGCTGTAGCTTATCTATCGTATCGAAAAATTGACACAAAGGACGTTGCATAAGCCATGAAAACAAATAAGTGGATCTGGATATCAATGGCGGTTATTCTGGTGGGAATCCTTGTTTTTGTCCTGCAGGACGGATCTCAAGATTTTGAGCTGACAAAAGACTTCCCGGCGCAAGAAATTCAGAGCATTGAAATCAACAACGATTCATGGGATCTTGTAGTGAAGGAATCAACAGACAATCAGGTCCATGTAAATATTGAGGGGAATCAGACGGATAAAAAGAAAACTCCTGTTGAAGTGACACGCACATCTAATAACTTAGTGATTCAACAAGATAAGCAAATTGGCGGGGCCTTCTCAGCTTTTTCTTTTCATAAACAGGGAACCATCACGGTCTTCATTCCCAAAAATACAGTAGAACAAGTCAGAATGGTCAACAATGAAGGAGACATCAATATTCGGGCGCTGGCAACCCGTAATTTAATCATTGAAAATAAAGCAGGCAGTATGAAATTAAATCAGGTTGAAGCAGATTCGGGGGACTTAAATCTGATAGAAGGGGACCTGAATGTAAAGGATAGCTCATTTGATCGCATAGACGTAGCAGCCAGAGGCAATGATCTTTATTTTAAAAATGTAACCAGTCCAGTCATGAATCTCTATTCTAAAAGCGGCGAAATCGTGCTTAACGGGGTAGAAGAAAAAGGTGAAATGAGGGTTGAAACCAAATCCGGGGATATCCAGGTTCATTATCAAACAGCGCCATCAAGCTTGAAAGTAGCAGTGGAAAATACCAAAGGCGATACAAAGGTTCACTTGGCGAATCTCAGGGCCACGGAGAATACCGACGAGAATGTAAATGGAACCATTGGTGCCGGTGAGAATTCCTTATATGTCAAAAGTCAATCAGGAAGCATCGGCGTTAAGTAAAGAATCGTGAGTCGTGGCCCATTGGGTAGAGATAAGCTCATGGATTTGGAACTTCTTGCGCTCCGCTGTATGATGTAGTAGTAAATGATTATATGGCATTACACGGAAAGGGGAAATACACATGAGCTTTGAAAACCCGAGCCGGGAGCAGATAGGTGACATCCTAGCTGCTGCAGGCAATATAGCAGTGGTCGGACTTTCCGACAAAACAGACCGCACCTCTTATATGGTAGCAGGTGCCATGCAGAGCCGGGGCTACCGGATTATTCCGGTCAATCCTTCGGTGGACGGTGAGATTCTGGGTGAAAAATGCTACCACACGCTCGCGGAAATTCCTGAGCCGGTGGACATTGTTAATGTGTTCCGCCGCAGTGAATACTGCGCAGCGGTTGCCCAGGAGGCCGCCGATATCGGCGCACGCGTCCTTTGGCTCCAGCAGGGCATCGTCAGCCAGGAGGCTGCCGATATCGCCGCCCGGCACGGCATGATCGCGATCATGGACCGCTGCATCAAGGTCGAGGAAGCGATCACGATGAAGGGCCGCAGCCGGGGGTAAGGGGTTAGACAAATATGGATTTTGCCCCGAGCCCTTGTTATACTTAACACAGACGAAGAACGTCCTATTCCCGAATTCTACTCGGGCAGGGGCGTTCTTTTTATTTTACCCGGGAGGGAATACAGATGGAATTTGAAAAAGCGCACAGCATATTCATCGAACATCATACCAGCGAGCGGGCAGGTGAGCGGAGAGGAAGGCTGCTGAGGGGGCATAATTATGCCGAGAAGCTATTTTTGCAAAATGTGTGGTGGCCGTTGTTTGAGTCGCTGGAGCATGTACACCCGGAATACGAAGTATTGGATTGGAACCGGAAGTCGCAATTCTTGGATTTTGCGTTCCTGCCTGCAAGCGGCGGCCGTTTCGGGATCGAATGCGATGGCTTCCAGAGCCATATTAAGGACATGGACCGTGAGAAATTCAGCTATGCCCTGAACCGTGACACCTTTCTGACAGGAATGGGGTGGAGGATGCTCCACTTTTCCTTTGATGATATTCAGCAGCGCCCTGAGGTATGCCGGATGCTGCTGCAGCTTGCACTCGCGCCATATTTATCCAGAAAGACAGTCGTAAAGGACATATTGTCAGAGGAAAAGGAAGTGCTCCGTCTTGCCTGGCGTCAAGGTAAGCCGCTCCGCCCCAAGGATGTGTGCGACCATTTCGAAATCAACTTTCGGACCGCACGGAGGCTGCTGCAATCTCTTAGTGATAAGGGGTTTCTGGAGCCGGTGACATCAGAGCAGCGGGTACGATTCTACAATGTAAAAGCAATGCAGCCCGATCAAATCTGGTGAGTATGATGGCAGGCTATCTTTTTCGCCATGTATGGCCCCTGTAACTGTATTTCGTGCAATTAAAACATCCATAAATAGCAATATTTATGTTATAACTGTATTTGGTGCAGTTAAAAATTGCCACATTCCACAATATCGCTTAATCCGGTATTTATAGATGTATGAAGTGCAGTTAAACTAATATTATTGTCTTTAAGGCCTGTTTTAGTTGTACGAAGTACACTTAGGCGCAGTTGAGCAAGATAAACAGGGACTTGGGGGTAAGTGACGTACATAGAGCTGCATCATACGAAAGAGCAGTGCCCCCGAGTTCTAAGCAGCCTGAGCCGTAATGCCCAAATAATTACCCTAATCCTTTTGACAAAAAGCACTGCAGCGCTTACCATTCAATATAGAATGAAAGGAGAGGGTCACCTTGAATTGGCTCGGATCTTTGCAGCAGTTGGGCAGAGCCATTATGCTTCCTACCATGGTGCTTCCGGCGGCGGCTATTTTGCTGAGTCTCGGCAGCTTGCCGTGGTCTGCATGGGGACTTTCTTCGGTATCCGAAGTGGCTACTTACGCGGGGCAGGGGATTTTTTATTTCATGCCTTATTTGTTTGCTGTCGGTGTGGCGTGGGGGCTGTCCAATCAGGCCGGACCGGCGGGGATGGCGGCGCTCGCAGGGATGTTCACTTATGACCGGATTGTCTCCAATATGGGGGACGGGGCGGTACAGCCTGCAACACTAATCGGAATTATACTGGGGATTGTCGCCGGTGTGGCGCATAACCGGTTCAAAAATATCAAGCTTCCGGAGGCGATCCAGTTTTTTGGAGGGTCGCGTTTTGTTTTGCTGTTTATGGGGCTGTTCTCCGCCCTGTTCGCCTGGGTAATGCTCGGGCTGTCGCCCGTGCTTCAGCATGGCCTCGACATCCTGTTCCGCGATATACAGGCGACAGGCGGCTACGGGGTTTTTATATACGGGGTCCTGTACAGGGTGCTTACGGCGTTCGGCCTGCATCATATTCTTAACAATGTGTTCTGGTTCCAATTGGGAACCTTTACGACACCTGACGGCAGCGCGGTTGTGCAGGGGGATTTGCCGCGTTTTTTTGCCGGAGATCCTACAGCGGGTATCTTTATGGCCGGACTGTTCCCGATTATGATGTTCGCTCTTCCAGCAATTGCGTTTGCTATTATTCAGGAAGCGCGCGAGGATTTGAAGCCTAAGATCAAAAAGACGTTTTTGCGCGCCGCTTTGGTCTGCTTCCTGACCGGTGTCTCAGAGCAGATTGAGTTCGCTTTTCTGTTCGCTTCGCCTTATTTGTTCGCGCTGCATGTGGTCATGTCCGGTCTGGCGATGGTGCTGACCTATGCGCTGGGCATCCATCACGGCTTCTCCTATTCGGCGGGGGCGATTGACTTTTTCCTTAATATGCACCTGTCCCAGCGGGCCTGGCTGCTGATTCCGATTGGCATCGGCTATGGCATTGTCTACTATAATATATTCCGCTGGGCGATCCGCCGCTTCCAGATTCCGACCCCCGGACGCGAGGAGGGCTCGGAGCTGGGCGATTGGGCGGGAAACATTCCTTATCAGGCTCCGCTGATCCTTGAAGCGCTGGGAGGCAAGGAAAATATTGTGCAGGTGCAAGCCTGCATCACCAGGTTGAGATTAACGGTTCATAACGATCGGGACATAGATACAGGGGCGCTCAAGGGCCTCGGTTCGGCGGGCATTATCAAGCTCGGCGGCGGGAATGTGCAGGTGGTATTCGGCACGTATTCGGAGCTGATCCGGGAGGAGATCAACAAGCTGCTGCTCCGCGATTTGCCTCAGGTGCTGTTCAGCTCGCCGATGCAGGGCCGGATGCTGCCGATTGAAGAGGTGCCGGACCATATTTTTGCGGCGAAGCTGGTGGGCGACGGGGTGGCTTTTTTCCCGGAAAAGGGAGAGCTTGTCTCGCCGGTATTCGGTAAGGTCATGCACGTGTACCCTACAATGCACGCAGTGGGCATTTCTACGCCCGAGGGGCTGGAGGTGCTTATGCATATAGGGATCGACACTTCGCAGCTTAAAGGGCCGTTTGAAGCGCTTGTGAAGGAAGGGGACAGTGTGGAGCCAGGGCAGCTTTTGGTACGGTTCGACTTGAACTTTTTGCGTGATCATGCAGCCTCACTTGCAACGCCAATGGTGATTACGAACCCGGACCGTGTAAAATCATGGAGCTATGGTCCATTTAAAAATGTGAAAAAAGGACAGTCTTCCGTGATGTCCGTGGTGTTACATGAAAGCAATGTTGGAGGGATTGAAGCATGATACAAGGCATAGGCGCCGCAACAGGTGTAGCCATCGGGAAGGCCTTTGTCTTGCCGAACTGGGAATGGAGCCTCCCGGATACGCAGGTGAATCCGGTAGATCTGGCCAAGGAGTTTGAACGTTTGTACGAAGGCATCCGCACCTCTAAAGATGAGATCGAGTTCATCAAAAAAGAATTCAGGGAGGTCGTCGGGCCGGAGGAATCCAGTATTTTCGACGCCCATCTGGCGATTCTGGATGATCCGGTGTTCATGAGCGAAATCCGCGGCATTATCGAGCGTCAGTACAAAGCGGCTGAGGTGGCGGTCAAAGAGGCCATTGATCATTTTGTAGCGATGTTTGATTTGCTGGACGATGAATATATGAAGGAGCGGGCGGTCGATATCAAGGATGTCGGCAACCGTCTGCTGAAGCATTTGCTGGGCGCGCCGGAGGTTACTTTGCCGTCCGATACGCAGCCTTATATTCTTGTAGCCAAGGAGCTGTCTCCATCCCAGTTAGCCCATTTGAATCCAACCTATGTGCTTGGCATTGTTACCATGATGGGCGGCAAAACTTCACATTCCTCGATTATGGCCCGTGCGCTAGGCATTCCGCTGGTAGCAGGCCTGGAGAACAAGATGTCGACCCCGATTCAGACCGGAGACCTGCTGGTCATAGACGGCGATGCCGGACTGGTGCTGCTGACCCCGGATGAGCTGACGCTGAAGGATTATACCTCCAGACGTGCAAAGCAACAGCGCAAAAAAGAACAGCTGGAGCTGCTGGCCACAGTGGAAGCCGTCACGAAGGATGGCGTGCCGCTGCGGCTGGCCGGCAATATCAGCTCTGTGAAGGAGCTGGACATGGCGCTGAAGTACGGGGCGCAGGGTGTCGGGCTGTTCCGTACGGAATTTTTATATATGGACCGCAGCTCCTTCCCAACAGAAGAAGAGCAGTTCGAAGTCTACAAGCTTGTAGCGGAAAAAGTAGGGAATGAGACGGTTGTAATCCGCACGCTCGATATCGGGGGGGATAAGCATCTGGATTATTTCCAGTTGCCTGAAGAGCAGAATCCGTTTCTCGGCTACCGGGCGATCCGCATCAGCCTGGACCGCAAGGATATGTTCAAAACCCAGATTACCGCTATTTTGCGGGCCAGCCATTACGGAAATATGAAATTGATGTTCCCCATGATTTCCTCCGTTGAGGAAGTGCAGGCAGCCAAGGCCGTGCTGAACGAGGTCAAGGAAGAACTGGATCAGCGGGGAATTCCATATAACCGCAATATACCAGTAGGCATTATGATTGAGGTTCCGGCTGCCGTTATGATCGCCGATCTGCTGGCAGAGGAAGTGGACTTTTTCAGTATCGGCACTAACGACCTGGTGCAGTATGTGCTGGCGGTTGACCGGATGAACGAACAGATCGCCCATATGTACCATCCGTACCATCCGGCGGTGCTGCGGATGATCCGCATGACGGTGGAGGCGGCGCGGAGGGTAGGCATTGATATCAGCGTATGCGGGGAAATGGCCGGGGATGAGCGTTCCCTGCCGCTGTGGCTGGAGCTGGGAATCAGCGATCTTAGCATGTCGCCGCAGGCGCTGCTGAAGGTGAAGCACCGTGCGCTGAACACACTGGCTTCCACAGCCAGAGAGACGGCCAAGGTATGCTTCCGTAACCGGACAAGCTTAGAGACGGAGGAGCAGCTCAGTGCTTTTGTTAAGCGCAGCGGAATTTCGCTAGGAACCGGAGAGTCCAAGGAAAAAACCTCTTGAAGCTGCGAGAGAGCATATATCAGTTGATCCGCAGAGAGCCCGGCGATTTCGCCGGGCTTTTTTACTATTTTTTACAGTCATAAACTATTGAAATACAATATAAATTTATTGTAAAACGATAAATAATATGCTAAAATCATGTTGTCGTTAAATAAGTGAGGTGTTTTAAATGAATGGTAAACGAGGTTCAACTACTTTCTTAAAGGCAATAATTTTTCTGGCTGGAATTGCTGTGCTTGCTTTGTGTATATTTTTAGTGCCTCATATGGCGAATTTCGCAGTAAAATTGTATCCAAATATTGCTGCAATGAAATATCTCGTTTTCATCGTGATGTATGGAGCGGCTGTGCCCTTTTACTTTGCTCTCTATCAGGCTTTCAATCTTTTACGGTACATTGACGAGAACACAGCGTTCTCAGAATTATCTGTAAAGACGCTAAAGAACATAAAGTGCTGTGCGATTACAATCAGTGGTTTGTATGTATTAGGTTTGCCACTCTTTCATTTTATAGCGAAGAAAGTTGATCCTCCTATTGGGTTAATGGGACTCATCATCATTTTTGCTTCGTTGGTTATCGCCGTTTTTGCTGCTATCCTCCAACGACTTCTACAAGAAGCGATTAACATAAAATCAGAAAACGATTTGACGGTCTGAGGTGGAGAATATGACAATTATTGTTAACATTGATGTGATGTTGGCAAAACGAAAAATGAGCGTAACGGAGCTTTCGGAGAGGGTTGGAATTACTATGGCGAATCTTTCTATTCTGAAAAATGGAAAAGCAAAAGCGGTTCGTTTTTCAACATTAGAAGCGATATGTAAGACTTTGGATTGTCAGCCGGGTGATATTTTGGAGTACAAAAGAGACGAAGACACACAATAAAAATAGACAAATGAACCGCCTCTTCATTAAGGCGGTTTTCTTATGGTCAAATATCAACATTAGAATTTAACATAGCCAAATAGAAAAAAAGTAAAACCGTTTTGCCGTAAATCCAGTCAGTACATATAGAAGTTCAAAAAAAGCAGGAAGGGGGCAAAAACGAAGCATGGAGAATCTTTGGGAAGGTGAGCGGGTGCAGGCTGCGGGTGAAGAAGAGCAGATTTTTATAGCGCTTGTATCGCAGCAGAAAAAAGTACTCTACGGGATAGCATACAGCTACCTGCGAAGGGAAGCGGATGCGCTCGAAGTATTGCAGGAAGCTACATACCGGGCCTGGGTTAAACGCAAAAGCCTTAAGGACCCGGAGCGGTTCGCACCCTGGCTGACGCGAATTCTGATCAATTGCTGCAAGGATGAACTGAAACGCAGAAAAAGAATCGTTGCAGCAGAAGCTGATGGTGCAGGCAGCGGAATCATGGAGATGACCAGTGACCGCAAGCTGGATATGGAGCAGGCGCTGGATGGGGTGAAGCTGAAATACCGGCAGGTGCTTGTGCTGAAATATTACCGGGATATGACTGTGGTCGAAATCGCCGAAGTGCTGGGCCGCCCGGAGGGGACGGTCAAGACCTGGCTGAATAAAGGGCTGAAGCAGCTAAGAGACAAAATGAAATTGAAGGGAGGACTGCAGGATGGACCAAAATGAAGAAAGGCTGCTGAAGGATTATTTTCACGGGCTGTCCCTGGAGGCGGAGGAGGTGTCGGAGGTGAAGCTGAATGCGGCCATCCGCGGTGGTGTGTTCAATCTACGGCACGCCAGGATGCCGGCAGGCAGACGGTACTCACTAGGCGTATTGGCTTTGCTGGCCATCGTCCTGCTGTTTGCATTTCCCTGGATCGGTGAGCGGGTTAAGCCGCAAAACACACAGAGTTCGCTAGCTCAAAGCCATAATTGGGGTGAATTCGAGGTGTTCCGCACTGTTGTGGGCAGCAATCTTACGGTATCCTCGGCTCTTGATGCGGGTCTGGTGCAGCGGATTAACGGCATTTCGGCAGAGAAAAACGGATATACATTGACTGTAGACGGCATTGCTGCCGATCAGAAGGGGATCATTGTTTTATATTCATTGCAGAACAACAATCGGCAATCGCAATCGTATATGATATCACTTACTGGCAACAACACTGAATATGCGGCAAGGAAAAATGATTATTGGAATGATCAGAAAGCCAGGTCAGGTGTCACACGTGGTTATGCCATTTGGGCATGGGGCCGGAACTATTCGGAGCTCCCCAAGGAGCTGGCTGTAAAAGCCGCGATTCAAGATAAGGTATGGCAAGAAAGCCCTAACGTTCAAAGAGTGAGCTATGCGGCTGAGATATCCGTACCGCTGACACTGAATCCTCAGGACTTGGCCAATACAGGAGAAACCCTCCAAATTAATAAAACTCTCTCCGTAGCAGGCCAGAGCGTGGAATTTAAGAATGTGTATATTTCAACGACAGGCATTTATCTGGAGACCGCCTATAGCCCGGGTAATTCGAAGCAAATCTTTGGACTGATTAAGCCCTATATTTTACTTGGCAGCGGTAATGATCTGTCGGGTCTATATTCCAAGATGACCTTGACTCAGGACGGTGGAGAAACCTTGGTGTTTCCCAACGACAATACTGTGAGTGATTCGCTAAAGCTCCAGATTAACGGGATTATTGCAATAGATAAAAGTGCACAGGAGCTAATTGTTGACACTGACAAAAAGCAAATTATTAAGGGTCCGGATGAACGGCTGGGAATTTCCGCTGCTGCAAAAGCTCATAGTATGGTTCTGGAATATTACAGATCCGCTAAAAAGGGCAGTGAAGATTCGGTAAATGTCATCCTTGATGAAACGTTCAAGGATGGAACGGGCAAGATTCATACAATGGGTGTGCCGGACCTCTCGTTCCCATTAATTAATCCGGATTATGCGGATCAGAAAATTCCGCCGTACCAGCATTACTATAATTTGGGCACAGAAGATTTGCCGCAGCCCCTAACCTTCAGAATAATCAGCTACCCCAATTCTATAAAAGAAAAGGCCTCTCTCACTATCCGGGAGTAGCCGCATGCGCACAGGTCAAAAGCCCTGCCCTTCAACATCGCTGAAGGAGCAGGGCTTCGTTATATTGCGGCCGTTTATTCGCCCGCGAGTGCATCGCAGAATGCTTTGCCGTAAGGCGGCAGGTCCGGCGGGCGGCGGGCGGAGATGATATGCCCGTCGGTTACGACGGCTTCATCCTTCCAGATGGCTCCCGCATTTTCCATATCATCGCGGATGCCCGGAGTGGACGTAACCGTCACGCCATTCAAAATTTTCGCTGAAATGAGCACCCAGCCGGCATGGCAGATTTGCCCGATTGGCTTCCTGGCTGCATTGAAATCCTGTATCAGCTTAAGTACAGCGCTGTAGCGGCGGATTTTGTCGGGAGCCCAGCCTCCGGGAACAAGGATGCCGTCATAATCGGCGGCGCTTAGCTCGTCCCAGGAATATTCGGCTTTGGCGGGCACACCGTATTTGCCGACATAGGTTTTGTCTTTTTCCAATCCGGCCAAATGGACCTCGGCCCCTTCCTCCCTCACGCGGTACACAGGGTACCACAGCTCCAAATCTTCAAATTCGTCGTCTACAAGTGCGATGACCTTTTTACCGGATAATCTCATCATCTAGCAGCTCCTTCCTGAATGATCGACTCCGTATATTCTATCAAATTTGAAATATGAAGTCATCTTACCGGGATGCAAACCTTAGGTGAATTGCCAAATAAATCATTATATGCAAATAGGCAGGGATTCGGAGGAGGCAAGTCGAATATAGCAATTGAAACGGCGGATTCTGGTGTTTTTTTAATATGAAGCCTGAGGTGTGGAAGATGTATAAAAATAATTTAATGAAGAAGGCATGCGGCTGCGGCGGCATCATGACCATACATATGCATACGCTGATCTACAGCGCCAAGATCAAAATCACCCATGTTCCTGTTTACACCTGCGGGCAGTGCGCCCGTTATGAACCGCTGCCTTTCATCAAACGCGATCTGGGCAGTCTGATCAGTGAACTCGGAGAAATTCAGCCCAAGCAGCACCTTTCCTTTGCGGAGAGAAATGAGTGGGCGAGTGTGCTCAAGGATATTTTTGCCTCTGGCTTTTTTACCGGAAGTTTGTCTGAAATGGAGGAGGCCATCCGTAGTGCGGTCCAGGCGCGGATTGATTTATTGCTGGATGTTTATCGTTTTTCGGCGGATATTGCCGACCGCAGCTGGATGGAGGATACAGGTCTCAGGCTTGCACAATTGACGGTTCAGTCCTCTGAATGTGCCAAATAAACCGAAAATGAAAGTTTTTTCTGCAAAATCAATGAAAATCTTTCAAGAATGTTGGATTTTTCACGCGCTTTTTGATACGATAGAAACAAAGATAGCTTTCTCTTCCTTTGAAAGAAATTTTGAAAGGAAAATGAAGCGTTATCATTGCACAATTGTACAAAGTGTCGTATCATAATTTTAATTAGTCGAACGATAAAATTTATCGCAATGGAGAGAGTAATTTGACGGTAACCATTTACGATGTAGCTCGAGAAGCAGGCGTATCTATGGCTACGGTATCACGGGTTGTGAATAATAACCCAAACGTGAAGCCGCAGACCCGGAAGAAGGTTTTTGAAGCGATTGAGCGTTTGGGCTATCGTCCAAATGCCGTGGCGAGAGGTCTCGCCAGCAAGAAGACGACAACCGTCGGGGTTGTCATTCCTGATATTTCGAACTCGATTTTTGCAGAAATTGCGCGCGGGATCGAAGATATCGCCAATATGTATCATTACAACATTATTTTGTGTAATGCGGATAAGCGCAAAGAGAAGGAAATTCGTGTAATTAACACGCTGCTCGAGAAACAAGTGGACGGGCTGCTCTTCATGGGCGGAACGGTGACGGATGAACATATCCAGGCCTTCCAGACGTCTGCAGTTCCAATTGTGCTGTGCGCCACACGTGACGAGAACGGTACGTACCCGTCGGTTGATATTGACCACGAGACGGCTGCATTTGATGCAGTGAATACGCTTATCCGTCACGGACACCGTGAGATTGCTATGATCAGCGGCACGCTGCAAGACCCAGCCAACGGCTATGCCCGTTTCCAAGGCTATAAGAAAGCGCTGGAAGCGGCAGGCATCGAGTATCAGGAGGATCTGGTACGCATCGGGAATTATCGTTACGAATCCGGTGTCGAAGCTATGAAATACTTCCTGGGCCTCAAGAAGAAACCAACGGCTGTATTTGCCGCAACGGATGAAATGGCGATTGGCGCCATTCACAGCATTCAGGACGAAGGTCTTAAGGTGCCGGACGACTTCTCGATTATCAGTGTCGATAACATCCGCATGGCGTCAATGGTTCGTCCTACACTGACAACCGTAGCGCAGCCTATGTATGATCTCGGCGCGGTAGCGATGAGACTTTTGACCAAGCTGATGAAGAAGGAAACGGTTGAGAATCCGCGCGTTATTTTGCCGCATGAGACAATTCTCCGCTTGTCCGTAAACCATGTGAACAAGTAAGCTTTGGCTTCAGCATTGAACATAAGTTACGTAGAAAGCTCCTGCTTGGAGCTTTTTATGTTTTATACAGCCTATTTTAGCGGGAGGGTACATATGAGTGAAGTGATCGGATTGATTGGAGCGATGGATGAGGAGATCAGGCTGCTGCTGGAAAGTATGGAAGATAAGGTGACCACGGTCAAGGCAGGCATTCATTACTATTCGGGGACTATATTCGGCAAAAAGGCTGTACTCTGCAAATCAGGGGTTGGCAAAGTGAATGCGGCGGTGACGACACAGATTCTGGTTGATGCCTTCGGGGTGTCGCGTGTATTGTTCACGGGCGTTGCCGGAGCGGTCCATCCTGATCTTGGCATAGGGGATATTGTGATTTCATCAAAGTGTATTCAGCATGACATGGATGCTACAGCTCTTGGGTATCCGCGTGGAGTCATTCCGTATCAGGAAACATCAGTGTTTCTGGCAGATCCGGCATTGGTGGTACTTGCGGAGCAGGCCTGCCGTGAGCTGAAGCAGAAGGCGGTAACCGGGATTGTACTGTCCGGTGACCAGTTCATTGCCAGCGCGCCGCTTGTGGCTGAGCTGCGGGAACAACTGGATGGGGCATGTGCTGAAATGGAAGGGGCTGCTGTCGCCCAGGTATGTTTCATGAATGCTGTGCCTTTCGTGATTATCCGCTCGATGTCAGATAAGGCTGACGGGTCAGCGCATGTGAATTACCGTGATTTCACTGTAGCGGCTTCCGAACGCTCTCATGCCATACTTGAATATATGTTAAAGGCGATATAGCTAATACATAAAACGCTGTCGGAAACGCACTCGATCAAAGGTTTCCTGCGAGGACATCGGTACTTCGCGGCCGATACGGACCATAAGGCAGTTGGCAGGGTGAGAGCAAATCTCCGGATCATCTGTGGCATACCACACCATGTTTACGGTTTGCATCAGCTTTTCCATCATCTGGCGGTACGCCCATACATCAAGCCCGCTGCCCTTCAGGTCCCAATGCCAATAATATTCGGTTGTGAACACGATACAATTCTCGAGCTGCTCCCTCTCAAAAGCGCTGGCAATCAGCAGCTTCGCAAGCCCGCTCCCCCTGTAATTATCCGCGACTTCTATAGCGCCCAGCTCTATTAGATCGGCCATCCCGCCTTGCGACCAAAGCTCCAGCTCATCGGGATAATGGAATGTAACATAACCAATGATGGTGCTGCCAGCAACAGCGGCAATAACACGTCCCTCAGGCAGCCCAGCGATCTCTATGAGCGCTTCCAATTGCTCGTGCGGCTTACGGAACGCATCCAGTCCGGGATGCATTGTCAGCCCTTCCAGCGCCTCTGATGGCATGGGACCGGCAACGGTTATGACTTCGCCATTGTGAACCAGGGTGTGAGAGACGGGGATTTTGCGGTGCTCCATGATCGGGCTCCTTTCGGTTCACTATAATATGGATTGTAACCGTTTCCTATGATATACTGATTCCGACATAAAATATTCACATTTATTCCATTGACAGATTTGCTTAAGAGAAGAATCTCGCCCTTAAAGCTTAAATCAAACAAGTGAGGGAGGCAAGAGTAATGGGGCAAGTCCACAGCGAAATTTTGCCGGGCCGCGTGAAGCACTCGAATATGGCGGATTATTCCCGGGCAGTCAGCGAATTCCGGTGGGAGGATATTGAGAAAAGCTTCTCCTGGCATGAGAGCGGCAGAGTGAATATGGCTCATGAAGCCATAGACCGGCATGTGCTGGAAGGCCGTGGATCTGCCACAGCCTTAATCTACAGTGATTCCTTGCGGGAAGAGATGTACACGTTCTCCGATTTGCGGGACCGGTCGAACCGGTTCGGAAATGTGCTGCGTGAGTATGGGATTGGCAAGGGGGACCGTGTGTTTATTTTTATGCCGCGTAGGCCGGAGCTGTACTTTAGTCTGCTGGGCATTCTCAAAGTGGGAGCAGTGGCAGGACCGCTGTTCGAGGCTTTTATGGAAACGGCGGTGAAGGACCGGCTGGAGGACAGCGGGGCGGTAGCGCTGATAACTACGCCGGAGCTGCTTCCCCGGGTGAACCGCGCTGAATTGCCTGCACTGCGGCATATTTTTGTCATAGGCGGCAGCACGGACGGAGAGCAGGGGCTTGTGAGCTATGAGGAGGAGACCGCAGCGGCATCGGCAGAGCTGGAGCCGGAGTGGCTGAGTCTGGACGATGGGCTGATCATGCATTACACCTCAGGCTCAACGGGCAAGCCCAAAGGCGTCTACCATGTGCAGAGAGCAATGATCCAGCATTATTATACAGGCAGAATTGTGCTCGATTTGCGTCCTGATGATGTCTATTGGTGTACGGCAGATCCCGGCTGGGTAACGGGAACCTCCTATGGAATTTTTGCGCCTTGGCTGAATGGAGTAACCAATGTGGTACGCGGAGGCCGCTTCAGTCCGCAGGACTGGTATAAGACCATTGAGCGGTTTGCGGTTACGGTATGGTACAGCGCGCCTACTGCATTCCGTATGCTGATGGGAGCGGGGGAGGCCAGTCTGCAGGGAATCAATCTTAGCAGCCTGCGCCATGTGTTGTCTGTCGGCGAGCCGCTGAATCCTGAGGTCGTACGCTGGGGCGATAAAATATACCAGCAGCGCATTCACGATACCTGGTGGATGACAGAGACCGGTGCGCAGCTGATTTGCAATTATCCGGGAATGGACATTAAGCCCGGCTCTATGGGGCGTCCGATTCCGGGCATCGAAGCTGCGATTCTGGACGATAGAGGCAATTTGCTGCCGCCCTATTCTATGGGCAATCTGGCTATAAGAACACCCTGGCCCTCCATGATGGGCAAGATCTGGAACAATCCGGCGAAATATGAAGAGTATTTCCGCATTCCCGGCTGGTACATTTCCGGAGATTCTGCATACATGGACGAGGACGGATATTTCTGGTTCCAGGGCCGTATTGATGATGTGATCAATTCCTCCGGTGAGCGGATCGGTCCGTTCGAGGTGGAGAGCAAGCTGGTTGAGCATCCGGCGGTGGCTGAGGCGGGGGTCATAGGCAAACCGGATGTGCTGCGCGGCGAGATTATCAAGGCGTTTATCTCTTTGCGGGACGGCTATCTTCCGACAGCTCAGTTGAAGGAAGAAATCGCCGCATTTGTCAAAGCCGGATTATCCGCCCATGCTGCGCCGCGGGAAATTGAATTCAAGGATAAATTGCCCAAGACCCGTTCAGGAAAAATCATGCGCCGCGTGCTGAAAGCATGGGAGCTGCATCTTCCCACTGGTGATCTGTCTACCATTGAGGAATAGTTCATCTGCAGAGTCCATGCAAAAAACCGTTCCCGGGTAATTCTCGGGAACGGTTTTTTATTGTGAATATTAGGATCTATGGACCGGAAGCTGAAAGGTATCTGCCTTACTGAGTGTTTCCTGCGGTATTTCCTGCCTTGGTTCCTCCAGCGGTGTTACCGTTAGAGGCATTTCCGCCAGCAGTATTACCGTTAGCAGCGTTATTGCCAGCGGCGTTGCCGGAAGCAGGGGGGTTGCCAGCAGCAGCATTGCCGCTACCCGTTGGCACTTCAGTTTCTGACGGAGTCTGATCTATAATCGCTCCGGGGCCTTCCGTGCCCCCAGGCTGAACTGCCGGGTCCGGCGTAGCCTCTGCGCCAGGTGATGCTTCCGGCTGTGCCGTTGGCTCCGGCGTTGGCGTTGCTCCGCTTGTTACGCTGCCTGAGGCTGACTCATGTCCGGCAACGTCCACAGCAGCCACATAGAAGGTGGCACTTGTCCCGGCTGGAGTACCTGGGCTGAAGGTGGTGCCTTCACCAACGGAGAGTACAGCCTGCTTCTGGAACGAGCCTCCGTTCAGCGAACGGTATAAACGGTAACCCACAACATCGGGCGAGCCGCTAGGAGTAAAGGTAATAACCGCTTTTCCTGTGCTGTAGGACACGTTCACCCTGCCTGGAGGTGTTGGAGCAGTACCATCATCCACCCTTGGATCAACCTCGGTTGGAAAATCGGACTTGGCATCCTCAGGCATGTAATATCCCAGAGACTCATGCTGTTTCATCCTTGGAAAGGCGGCCAGCAATTCCTTGACCAGTTCCTGGATCGGTTTATCGCGCTTAACAACGATTTTCTCCTTCAGGAAATCCTCCGGTGTGCCTTCAAGCGGCAGATAATTCACACCATTGTACGTAATATATTTGGCTTTGGAAATCCCGTCATCGCTTTTGGTTGGAACAAATTTGACGTTGAACAGGTCTGTGGTATATCTGTCGGTCAAGCTGGTTGGCAGCTTGCCGCTGTAAGCTGAAACGGTCTTTCTGACGATGCCGTCAGGCTTGGCGAATTCCTTCGTCACAAACAGCTCAGGCCGTTTTTCAATAACGGTATTCATGACCTTAGTCCATAGTGTCTGGGCCTGCCGTTTCTGGGTATCGCCCTGAAGCGTATTGATCTGTTCCTTATAACCGACCCACATGCCCAGAGTCACATCAGGAGTGTAGCCCATGAACCACACATCTCCATAGTTTTGCGTAGAACCGGTTTTGCCGACAATTGGCACGTCCTTGAAATGTTTATAATTTTTTCTGACCGTGCTTGCCGTTCCTTCGGTAATAACCGTGCGCAGCATATCCGTCATAAGATAGGCAGTCTGCTTAGAGAAAACCTGCTCCGGATTAACTTTATGCTGGTAGATGATTTTGCCTTGTGAATCGACGATCTTCTCGATCATGTAAGCATCTGTAAAAGCTCCATGATTTCCGATTGCAGAATAGGCATTGGTCAAATCCTCAACGGTTACTCCATAGCGCAGCCCCCCGATTACACCGGTCTGTGCACTATAATCATTATCTTGAATCGTGGTAATGCCCAGCTTCTTGGTGAAAGCCCAGGCTTTCTCGATGCCAACCGAATAATTAAACAGTTTAAGGGCAGGCAGATTCAAAGATTTGTTAAGCGCATAGCGGGCAGTGACCAGCCCCTGATAGCGGTTATTGGCATTCTTAGGAATGTGAAACCCCTTGCCGCCGTCCTTCAGAATGATTGGCGCATCGTCAAGGATGCCTGCAGGCTGAATAAGTCCCGCATCCAGAGCAGGCAGATAGGCGGCTATCGGCTTCATGGTCGAACCAGGCTGACGGACCATTTGGGTAGCGTAGTTCATCTGCTCAATATTGAAGTCGCGCCCTTCGATCATCCCGAGGATGGCTCCGGTTTTGTTGTCGATCATCATTCCTGCGGTTTGTTCCTTGCCTTTTGTCTTGCTGTCCTTCGTAAAATTGTTGCTGTCCTCCGAGATGCTGTGCATCGCACTGTATACCTTTTTGTCGATTGTGGTGTATACCCGGTAGCCGCCGGTCATAAGCTGCTGGCGGGCTTCCTCAAGGAGCACAGTGTTATCACTGCCTGCGGGGGCAGTAGGATCGACAGCACCATGGTTGCCTTGATTGATCGACAATAGAATCTCGGCTGCCTTACGTTCGGTCTCAAGCATGAGATACGGATATGTGGCGTAAGCCTTTTTCGTATGCGGGGCGAGAGAGCCTTTAATATTGAAGCGAAGTGCTTCATCATACTGGGAGGAAGTGATCTTGTTCTCCTCCAGCATCCGGCGCAGTACCAGCCGCTGGCGCTCCAGGGCTCTGTTAAAAGCCTTTTCATTAAATTCGCCAACTCCGTTGAACGCGGAATACTTGGATGGAAGCTGAGGTAATCCGGCCAGATAGGCGGCTTGGGCTACGTTCAGTTTATCCAGATCGTCTAGTCCAAAGATGCCTTTGGCGGCGGCTTTGATTCCGAACAGATTGTAACCGTTCGACCCGTTGCCAAACGGAACCTTGTTCAGATAGGCTGTTAAAATTTCCTGCTTGGACAAAAAGCGCTCCAGCCGCAGCGACAGCAGAATTTCCTTGATTTTGCGGTCCTCTGTGCGGTCCAGGTTAAGGAACACGCGTCTTGCCAGCTGCTGGGTCAGCGTGCTGCCCCCGGTCTGAACAGATTCGTTCAGCAGCTTCTGCTTAACGGCGCGGAGGGTGCCGCTGTAATCCACTCCGTGATGATTATAGAAGTTATTGTCCTCTATAGCGAGGACGGCATCAATCACAAGCTGCGGGATATCGTTAAATTGAATAAGTCTGCGGTCCTCTTCAGTTCGAAGCTGGCCGATCGGCTGACCGTCGCGGAAATAGGCAAAGCCGGTGACGGCGTTCTGGCTGACTTGCTGTTGAATCATTTCCTCGGAACGGACAGGGTCGTCTTTCACTATGGAAGTCACGTAGCCTGCTACAGCACCGCCGGCAAACAGAATGCCCATAATGCCGAGTATAAACATCCACTTTACGACGGAACCGAACCTGCGGAGCCAGGATCTACGGGGTGGACGCCGTTTTACGGCTTTCTTTTTGTTCTCCTCAACCATCAACGTTAATCCTCCTTTTAACGGAACTATTATAGCACAATTTGGCGATTTTGAATGCGCTTCTGGCTGAACGGCTTTTGAGCGGCCGGGTTGACTTTTGAAAAGCGGTCATGTTATAAATACATAAAATTGGATATCGGAAAAAGCTGGGAAAGACATCAGTAGAAGGCAAGCCATGTGTTCCAGAGAGCCGGTGGGTGGTGCGAACCGGCAGCAGGCCCCTTTGAATTACAGTCTGGAGCTGTCCGGAGGAACGGCAGGCTGAGCTTGAGGCTTGTTCAGTAGTCCGGGACCGGGTGCAAGCCCGTTATGGCAATGAAGTGGAAGATTCATCCGGTGATCCGTCACGGATAATCTTTAATTAGGGTGGTACCGCGAGTCTCTTGCTCGTCCCTTTGGGAGGAGAGAAGAGGCTTTTTTTGCGTTTATAACTTAAGGGAGGGACAAAAATGAAATGGGAAGAACTCACCATTGCCCAGCAGCAGGAGGTAGAGCGCCAGCTCGAAATCATCTGGCGCGGAGCAGCAGAGATTGTACCGGAAGAGGACATGAAGCGGAAGGTTATGACTTCCGTAGTTACCGGCGTTCCGCTTAACGTGAAGCTGGGCCTCGATCCATCGGCGCCGGACGTTCATATCGGGCATACTGTAGTCATCCATAAGCTGCGGCAGTTCCAGGAGCTTGGACATCAGGTGCAGATCATTATCGGGGATTTTACCGGACGCATTGGTGACCCTACGGGCAAATCCGAGACACGCAAGCAGCTTAGTGAGGACGATGTGAAGCGCAATGCCGAAACCTACAAGAAGCAGGTTTTCAAAATTCTTGACCCTGAGAAAACAAAGATATTTTACAATTCGGAGTGGCTCAGCCCGATGTCCTTTGCGGATGTTGTGAATCTCGCATCCAAGGTAACAGTGGCGCGGATGATGGAGCGCGATGATTTTAAGAACCGCTTCCAGAGCGGACAGGCGATCAGTGTTCATGAATTTTTCTATCCTTTGATGCAGGCGATGGATTCGGTTGCGCTCAGAAGCGATGTGGAGCTTGGCGGCACGGATCAGAAGTTCAATGTGCTGATGGGCCGCGCGCTGCAGAAGGAATATGGGGAAGATACGCAGGCTGTTCTTTTAATGCCGTTGCTCGAAGGGCTGGACGGTGTATTGAAAATGAGCAAAAGTCTGGGGAATTACATCGGCATTGATGAAGAACCGAATGAAATCTACGGCAAAGCGATGTCGATACCGGATGAGAAGATGCTGAAATATTACGAAATGGCTACAGATGCCAGCAATGAAGAAATTGCGCTACTAAAGGAAAAGCTTGAAGAGGGAACGATTCACCCCAGAGATGTCAAAATGGGGCTGGCTCACACTTTCGTGAGAATGTACCATGGCCCCGGGGCAGCGGATGCTGCGCAGCAGCATTTCATCACTGTCTTCCAGAAGCGTACTTTGCCAAGTGACATTGCAACGTTTACCGTACCGGAAGCCGAACTGGAGAATGGTGCGATCAAGCTGGTTAGGCTGCTGACGCTGCTTGGCTTTGCAGATTCGAACAGTGAAGCGAGGCGCAGTATCCAGCAAGGCTCCGTGAAGCTGAATGAAGTGAAGCTGGAGGACCCAAACGGGAAATACATCCCGCAGGACGGAGACATTATCCAGATGGGTAAGCGGAAATTCGCCAAGCTGTCTGTATCCTTAATGGAATAGGCAGCTACACCGGTATATGTGTACAAAAAAAGCCTCCGGATTGCTCCGGGGGCTTTGATCGCTTTCGCAGTAAGCGAAAATCTTAACGGTTGTAGAACTCGACGATTTGCTTTTCATCGATATCCTGGGACAGCTCGGCACGTTCTGGCAAACGGATGTATTTGCCTTCGAAAGAGCCGTCAGCATATTCCAGATAAGCTGGAAGGTGGGTGCGGTTTTCAAGAGCTTCTTTGATAGAAGTCATAGCGCGGCTTCTTTCGCGAAGTCCGATAACGTCGCCCACGCTTACGCGGTAAGAAGCGATGTCGACTTTTTTACCGTTAACGGTAACGTGTCCATGGGATACCAACTGACGCGCACCAGCGCGGGAGTTAGCGAAGCCAAGACGGTAAACCAAGTTGTCCAAACGGCTTTCAAGCAAGAACATGAAGTTTTCGCCCGCGATACCTTGGAGCTTTTGCGCTTTAGTGAAGAGAGTTTTGAACTGTTTTTCACCCAAGCCGTACATGTGGCGCAGTTTTTGTTTTTCCAAAAGCTGCATTCCGTAGTTACTTACTTTTCTGCGTTGGTTAGCGCCGTGCTGTCCTGGAGGGAAAGGGCGTTTCAGGTCTTTGCCTGTACCGCTAAGGGAAATGCCCAGACGGCGGCTGAGTTTGAATTTAGGTCCGGTGTAACGTGCCATGTTATAGTAGACTCCTTTATAATTGAAATTTCATGGTAGGGCCTATTTGCGCCGCAAAACGTATACGTGAAAGCATTCAGTGGTTTCACACTGCCGGGGAAGTTCAGCCGCTGCCCTTGCAGTAACGAGATGCGTGAGGGTGACACAACGTTACGCCCAATTAAGACTTGTTACAGTCTTGTTCAACAATAAATATTATATGAATATGGATGATAAAGTCAAGGGCATCTTTTAAAGAGATTTTGTCTATCTTTGTCGTTAGTTCTTTGGTCCTAAAAAAAATCCCGGTTTTGAGGAAAATATAATGCAATACACAAAGAAAGGGAGTAAAATATAACTAATAAGATGCTGTCCGAAAAATATTTAATTTGAGATGCAAAGGGGTTCCTCTCTATGTCAGATCAGGAAGCATACGGACGCAAGGACAGCCGTGTGCTGTTGCAGGATACCATACAATCAAGCGGAGATAGCCAAGATCCCGCCGCATGGCTTAAGGAAACGGATATTGTCTCCTATGATTTTCCCTATGCTGCCCATTTGATCGCGGATAGCTTCAGGGAATGGCGTGCTCTGAGTGTTCCTGCCTTTGCGGAATCCTGGGACTGGTGTGTGCTTAATTACGAAGGTAAATGGATTAACACTATAGATGAAAATGAAAGAAGTCGGAAACGCTGGAAGAGCCATTGGGAACTGGCTGCGGCCTGCAGCCTGCAAACAAGGGAGCTATATGCAGCTTTCGAGCAGAATGACGGACAGGCTATGTCCATTATTACTATACCGGTATTTACGCGCGGGCACGGGGAGATTTTTGCCGTGCTTGGCTGTGCTATGCCGCAAGATCAGTACGAACAGGGCGGCCGGCATACGGCAGAAGCTATGTCCATGCATTTTCAGACCTGTTTTTACCGCAGATTTGAGCATGTGTTTGTGTCTGACTTGGCGGGAGTGCATTTGCATGCGGAGCGTGAGAGCAGCCGCCGTTCGCTGCTCTTTCAGATCGTCCAGCGGATGCACGACAATATAGATGTGGATGCCGTCTTAACTGAGGTCATCGACAGCATCTCCGCAATGTATCCGGGAGCGCGGCTGGAGCTGTTTATGTCGCAGGATCACCGCAGCACCCATCCGCAGGTTAAGGCGCTTCCGCTGCACTGGGGGAACGATGATGTTTGCGCCAAAGCCTTTAAGGATGGACAGGTTGCACTCCATGCCGGACGCGAAGACTTCCCTTTTGTGGAAATAGGACTTCCGCTTGGCGGCAAGCAGGGGGTATACGGTGTGTTTCATATGATTATCGACAAGCTCATCTTCCATGAGGTGGATTTGCGTTTTCTCTCTATGGTGGCTGACACCGCCGGAACGGCTTTTGAGAATGCGAAGCTCTACGACCGGTCCAATCAACTGATCCGTGAGCTGAGGATGAGCAATGAGCTTACACAGCGGCTAAATCAAAGCTTGCGCCTTGGCGATATTTTTCAATTTGCCTTTGAAGAGCTGCTGGAGATGTTCGATGCCGATTATTGCTGCATCCTGCATTTGAATGAAGAAAAAGGCGGGCTTGAGGCGATTGCCTGCAACCATACTCCGCTGCTGGGTGAAATTATGGATGCAAGTCAAGGGATTGGCGGCAAGATCTATAGCTCGGGAGAGCCGGTTATTCTGTCGGATTACCGGAATGCTGCCGGAGAGAAGTCGAGGCTGATGGAAGCTACGCAGTCGCTCTCACTGATCGCTACTCCGCTTAGTGTGGGCGGGGAGGTTCGCGGAGCAATTATGCTCGCCCACCGGGTCCCTCATTTCTTCTCTTACGACAGCTACAGGCTGCTGCAGGCGATGGCCGGCCATATCGGATTGGCTGTGGGCAATGCCAGGCTGCATGCGGAAGTGCGGCGGCTCGCGAACCGGGACAGTCTGACAGGCCTGTATGCGCGCCACTATCTGGATGAAGAGATTAAAGAGAGGCAGTCCACGGATTTCTGCGGTTCTTTAATCGTTGTGGATATTGATCAGTTCAAGATGGTCAACGATACGTACGGCCACCAGCAAGGTGATATAATTCTGAAGCAGGTAAGCGAGATTGTGAAAGCTTCTATCCGGCAGGGGGACATCGCAGCCAGATGGGGCGGGGAGGAGCTGGCGGTATACTTGCCGCAGCTTGGAGTGCAGCAGGCTATTTATGTAGCTGAACGTATTCGCAAGCGGGTAATGGGGGAGACAGAGCCCTGTGTTACCGTCTCTTGCGGCATCGCGGAGTGGAGCTGGACAGATGAGCGGGTCAGCGTAGAATCGCTGTTCTACCGGGCAGACATGGCCCTCTATGAAGCGAAGAACAACGGCCGTAACCAGGTCGTGATTGATCATAAAAAAGACGAAGCCAGCGTAAAGAATCCTTAGGCCTAAGCCGTGAGGGTTCTTTTTGCTTACATATATGCGTATAAGCCCAGGCCGATGGGTTACCCTAAAATAAATATTCAATCTATCGACTGGGAAGGATTTGAAGGCCATGAGGATAGTTAAACTGCGTGAAATGATGATAACAGCAGGCCTGCTGCTATATTCTGTGCTTGGCAGCGGATGTGCCGCCATCGCTGACAGACCGGCTGCCAAAGACCTGAATCTGGCCCTGGCCGGAATGGACGGAAGCGATGCGGTATCCTTTGAAGGGGCGTCGTCCCTGCAGCTTGGAGGAAAGGCGGCTAAGGAATCCGCACTTTACTTCGGCGGGAATGTGGCAGACCACAACAAGGTGAGTCTCTACAGCCTTTTACCGGATGGAAGCCAGCCAAAAGCGGCGGCGGAGACCGCAGCGGAACGTGCAGCCGCTCCTGCGTACCATGCAAGTCTGGAGAAAAAAGACGGTGAGTGGATGCTGCTGCCGCAGTCTGTGCCCACCCGTGAGAATAACCCGCTGCCCGCCTTAAACCCCATTCGCCAACTGGAAGAGCTGGAGCGCCTGGAGAAAACGGTTACTGAGGAAGCAGGGGCCGTGAAAGGGACCAGGGTACTGCGTATTGAGCTTACAAACGATGAGGCCCGCAGCCAACTGTCCAGAGAGCTTGCACAGGAGATGCAGGCGATTCGTCCTGCCGTGTCCAGTTCGGCCGGGAAGACCGCTGACAAGACTGGTAAGGTCTCGGCAGCCATGCTGTCATTATGGGAGCAGAAGGACCATGAGCTGCAGCAGAAGCTGAAACAGGTGTCCGTCAAGGCGGTATATTATCTGAAGGTAGATACGAAAAGCAATTTGCCGAAACAATTAACATGGGCCCGGACGATCAGCTATCCCGGAACAAAGGGTACACTCCGTACACCCGCGGATGAAACTTATCTAACACAGGTCAATTTTTATGGGTACCGCTGACTTTTAGTATGCCGAATGCCTTGCGCTCTATAGCGGGCGTGCTACAATAGAACGGTATGTTCATTTTCAGTATGAGGAAGGAAGAGAGAGAAATGAAGGACCCAAGGATTCAAAAGCTTGCGGAAAACCTTGTCGGCTATTCCGTAAACGTCCAGCCTGGCGAGAATGTGCTTGTTGAAATGATCGGCAGCGAAAGAGATTTGATCAAAGCTGTGGTGGAGGAAGTGGGCAAAGCCGGAGGCCGTGCATTTGTGCAGCTTACCGACCGGACTGTTCTGCGCAGCATGCTTAAATATGCAACCCGCGAGGGTCTTGAAGCCTGGGCGGAGATTGATTTGAACCGGATGAAGCAAATGGATTGCTACATCGGAATCCGCGCCGGAGAGAATGTCAACGATCTGGCTGACGTTCCCGAAGAGAACATGAAGCTGTACAATTCCCTGTATTCCCACCCGGTACATAGTGAACAGCGCGTCAAGCACACCAAATGGGTTGTGCTGCGATACCCGAACAATAGCATGGCCCAGCTTGCCAACACGACAACAGAAGCGTTTGAGGACTTTTACTTCGAGGTCTGCAATCTGGATTATGCCAAAATGGATAGAGCCCAGGATGCGCTTGCCGAGCTGATGCGGAGAACGGATAAGGTACGCATTGCAGGACCGGGAACGGAGTTGACCTTCTCGATTAAGGGAATTGGTGCAGAGAAATGCTCCGGGCAAAAAAACATTCCGGACGGCGAGGTCTACAGCGCTCCTGTCCGCGACTCTGTAAACGGAACGATCAGCTACAATGCGGCAACGCTCTATAATGGCGTGACTTTCGAAAATGTGAAGTTCAAATTCGAGAACGGCAAAATTGTTGAAGCCACCAGCAATGACACGGTGCGGCTGAACGAAATTCTCGATTCCGATGACGGCGCGCGCCATATTGGGGAATTTGCCATCGGCTTTAACCCTTATATTCTGCACCCGATGAAGGACATTTTGTTCGATGAGAAAATCGCCGGCAGCCTGCACTTTACCCCAGGGCAAGCGTATGATGTGACTGACAACGGCAACCGTTCCTCGATTCACTGGGATCTTGTGCTGATTCAGCGTCCTGAATACGGCGGCGGGGAAATCTATTTTGACGATGTGCTGATCCGCAAGGATGGGATATTCGTTCTTCCAGAGCTGGAAGGTCTGAACCCCGAAAACCTGAAATAAAATGTAAAGACAAGAAAACACCTTGTCGAGTAAGCGGATTCAATGTATCATGGAATTGGTTACAAAAGACTTAAGTTTCATAATCAAGTTGCGGAGGGATTCCTATGTCCAGTAACAATGCGGCAATTGTGGATATTGCCCAAACGGCAAGCCGGTTCAACTCATCTATCGTTCTGCAAGCAGAGAACAAGTACATTGATGTTAAGAGTATTCTGGGTCTGTTCACAACTCTTGTATCTAGCCAAAGCTACGAGCTTCATGTTCATGGTGCTGATGCTGAAGAAGCCAAGAAGGCAATGAGCGAGGTTTTTGCCAAGCATGGTCTGAAATTTACGGTTGTAGCAGAGTAATCCAATTATTCTCAAAGACGTCCTGCCCTATGCGGCGGGGCGTTTTTTCTGTAAAATGAACTGGATTCTTGTATTGGGTTCCGATTTCGTCTAATATTAAACTAAATAGCAATAGCAGCTGTAACTTTTGGACATGGGGGGGAAAATGCATGACTTCATCGGATTTGCAGGAACAGCTTAATCTTAAAGCGATCACTCTTCTCCAAGAAGATGCCAATAAAATTCAGAAGCTCATCGAAGTGCAGATGGAGAATCTGGCGACCCGTTACTGCCCTCTCTATGAGGAAGTGCTGGATACCCAGATGTACGGTTTCTCCAGAGAGGTTGATTTTGCGGTCAGAGCGGGACTAGTGCCTGAGGTTACAGGCAAGCTGGTACTGAGTGAGCTGGAGCGCAACCTGGCTGTGCTGTACGAAGCGCTGAACAAGAAGGCCGAAGAGCGTGAGCTGTAAATTCCAACTTTCCTGCAAGTAAAGAATGGTACAACTCCAGAGACAACTTATTCATTCTTTACTTATAAAAAAGCACATGAGGACGGGAGTTCCGCTCATGTGCTTTTTTTTTGCGTTATTAAGGGTTATTCGGCTGATCTTACACCAGATAGAAGGAGACGCCAAGGATCATATACACTGCCAGCAGCAGCAGCCCCTCATACCAGTTGGTTGCACCATCCTGAATAATCGACTTTGCGATGAACACGGAAACGGCAATCGCAACGATCTCTATCGTTGTGAACACAATGTCCATAGTATTGCCCATAAAATAGCTGGCGAAAATCAGCACAGGGGCTACGAACAGCGCGATCTGCAGACTGCTGCCGACGGCAATCTCCACCGCAGCGCCGATTTTGTTCTTCATAGCGAGCATGATTGCTGCACTATGCTCGGCTGCGTTACCGATAATGGCGACAAGGAATGCACCGACAAAAAGCTCGCTGAAGCCGAAGCGTTCGGTTAATGTCTCCAGTGTGCCGACCAGCCATTCGCTGACGAAGGCGACCATAACCGTTGCGAGCACCAGGTAGATTACCGATTTGCTCATGGACCAGGCAGGCTTGTGCTCATTCGGCAGCTCTTCTTCGCTGTCCACCGTGACGTCCGCCAAGTATTTCTTGTGCGTAATCATGGAGAAGATGAGCCAGGCCATATAGGCGGCGATCAGCAGGCCTGCGACAACAAGGCTGAGCACATCCGTATCTTTCTCTGTGATGGAATGCGTGTTGAAGAACATGGCAGGAACAAAGAGGGCGATTACGGCTACGATCATCAGGGAGCCGTTCAGACCGGCCAGCGTGACATTGAAATTCTGAACCTTGAATTTCATGCCGCCGGCGAAGATACTGAGTCCGAGCACCAGCAGCAGGTTGCCGATGATTGAGCCGGTGAGGCTCGCCTTCACCATGTCGAACAAACCTTCCTTGACCAGAAAGAAGGCAATAATCAGCTCGGCCGCGTTGCCGAAGGTGGCATTAAGAAAGCCCCCCAGCCGCTGTCCGGCATAGTGGGCTACGCTCTCTGTGGCCCGGCCCAGAAATCCTGCTACGAACACAACCGCAATGGCGGATAAGACGAATTGCAGCGTGTGGTCCCAGTCCGCATAATGTCCGATGGCACTGAGGATGAAGGTGATCACCAGCAGCGCCGGAGAAATCCATTTTTTCAAAGTAAGGTACACCCCAGTCTCTATTATGTAGGTTGAATTCATACTCAATATACCCAAATTGCTCCAGTCTGTAAACGGGCATGCGAGAAAGTCATTTGCTTTTTAGCCTGTTTTCGAATTACAATAATTGATAATGAGTGTAGGGGGGATATGGCATGGCGGAACAACTTCAACTTGAAATGGGAAATATACGGATATCAAATGACGTCGTCTCGAAAATTGCCGGGTTGGCTGCCTTGGAGACTCCTGGAATCGCGGCCATGTCTGGCGGCTTGTCCGAAGGCTGGGCCAAGCGCCTGAGCGGCAAGAATGTGCAAAAGGGCGTAACTGTTGAAGTAGGACAGCTTGAAGCTGCTGTGGATTTGCGTATTATCGTTCTCTATGAAACACCGATTCACGAGGTGTGCCGGATGCTTCAGCAGAACGTGCGCGAGGCTGTGGAGAGCATGACAGGACTTCATATTGTTGAAGTTAATGTCAAGGTGGAAGGCGTGGCTTTCAAGAACGACGAAATTTCGTAAGCGTTGTATTGCTGCGGCATGCGGTATGAGCATCGTTTTGCGAGATCAGGGTAAGTAAAAGGCAGTCCGGGTGGTAATCTCCGGACTGCCTTTTTGCTGCTCATTGAGCATGATTCTTATGTAGCTTTAACGGGCACGAACTTGTCTGACGGTGGTAACAGACTTGGTGACTTCTTCCTTGGCCGGCCGGTTGGTCTCCCGGGAAATGCTGAGCATGATGCCCATGGACAGCATCGTTACGAGCAGTGAGGAACCGCCGTAGCTAATGAAAGGCAGCGTTACCCCTGTGAGCGGGATTGTGTTGGTGACACCGCCGATATTGACAAAGGCCTGGATGGAAATCATGCCCATGACACCGATGCCGACGAGGGTGCCGAAGGGGTCGGTGCACCTGAGCGCAATCAGTATGCCCCTCCAGATAAAATACAGGTACACCAGCAGGAAAAGGAAGGTTCCCACAAATCCCAATTCTTCGCCGATGACTGAAAAAATGAAGTCGGTGTAAGGATAAGGCAGGTAGTGCAGCTTCTGTATGCTTTTTCCGAAGCCGGAGCCATTCGTCCCGCCTTCACCTATGGCGATCAGGGATTGAATGATATTAAAGCCGCTATCCTGGGCATCCGCATAGGGATTAATAAAGGCGGTGATCCGGTCTTTTTGGTAGTCCTTGTTGACAGTGGCTGTCTCTGAAGGCGGCGACAACGATTCAATGGCTGTCTTGGCTCCCATGACAAGGCCCACTCCCAGCACCAAGAGTGCAATGGAGGCCATGATATGCTTCATGCTGGCTCCGCCGGCGTAAATTACAAGCCCGCTGGTCGCCACAAGAATAAGGCATGAGCCTAAATCCGGCTGTAACATAATGAGCCCGGCGACAATTCCGACAATAACCATGACCGGAATATAGCCTGTGCGCAGATCCCTCAGCCGCTCCCCTTTCTTGGAAATAAGGGCGGAGAGATAGAGAATAATGGAGATTTTGGCCAGCTCTGTCGGCTGGATGCCGAGCGTTCCGATGCCGAGCCAGCTTTTGGCGCCGTTAATTCTCGCCGCGAATACCACGAATAACAGCAGAGCCAGAGTGATCATGAAGATCGGGGCATACCACTTTTTGAATTTGCTGTAGTGGATATTCATGGTCACAAACATAACGATGCTTCCCAGCACGACCCAGATAATCTGGCGTTTGACAAAAAATAAGGGATCATTTCCGAATTTCTCACTGGCCAGGGTCAGGCTGGAGCTGGAGCTGAAGACCATCACCAGTCCGAAGCCGACAAGCAGGAGAGTCAGAATAAGCAACTGAAAATCGGGCGTTCCTCTTTTGGGCAGGCTGACATTTTTTTTCGTCGTTCCCTTTACAGTACTCAAGTTTCCAGCAGCGCTTTCAGTTCAAGTATATGTCTTGAGGCAGCGTCCAGAACAGGTTGGGGGACCGGAGATTCATACTCCAGGCCGTGAGGGAAGGTGGCTTTGCCCAGGTAAACGGCTTCAATGGCAAGCACGGCATCCGGCTTCTCCAGCTTGCCTTCGACGGCGCGCGTATTGACACGCAAAAAGTATTCTCCCCCGTTCTGACGGTCTTCTATTTTGCAATCGTAGGTGGCCCGGGAGTATTCCCACTGCCAGCGGATGAATCCGGCCTTGGCTGCACTTTCGTCCAGATAGAGAAGGTCGCTCTTCAATCCTACGAGGCCCGAGTTCTCAAATATCATAGCGCACATATCCCCCTTATGAAGTATAATGATAAATTCATGCTCAAAAATTTGGATGTTCCTCCTCATGATAGTATGTTTCCCTAGGTTGCGCAAGGGATGGGCGGGCCTATTGGTACCCTCTTTTTTGCGTTTCTGCTACAATAATAGAAATATAGCCGGGAGAAGGGAATGGAAAATATGGAGAAGTTAGCGGTTGAACAGCTGCTGCCGGATATGGTGGAATGGCGCCGTCATTTGCACCGTCATCCGGAGCTGTCTTATCAGGAGAAAGAGACGTCGGCATTTGTCGCGGCGAAGCTTGCCGAGTTTGGAATTGAAGTTGTAAAAAGTAAGGCCGGTTATGGACTGACCGGGATTCTAAAAGGAAAACAGCCGGGGAAGACGGTAGTTCTGCGCGCGGATATGGATGCTCTTGCCATTACGGAAGAGAATGGGCGGGAATATGCCTCCCAGAATAACGGCGTTATGCATGCCTGCGGCCATGACGGGCATACGGCGATGCTGCTCGCTGCGGCGGCCTACTATAGCGGCAAGCGGGAAACGCTGCAGGGCGAGCTGCGTTTCCTGTTCCAGCCGGCGGAGGAGATTTGCCCCGGCGGAGCGCTCGGCATGATTGCCGAAGGCGTGCTGGAGGGGGCGAATGCGGTATATGGGCTGCATCTGTGGACGCCGTTTCCATTCGGGACGGTAGCGAGCGCACCTGGACCGCTGATGGCCTCTGCCGATGAATTTTTTATTGATATCATCGGCAAAGGCGGACATGCCGGCACCCCGCACCGCACGGTAGACAGTATTGTGGCTGCGGCGGCACTTGTGACCGAACTGCAGAGCATTGTCAGCCGGTCTGTGGACCCGCTGCAGCCTGCAGTGGTCAGCGTTGGGACGATACAGGGCGGGTCCGCACAAAATATTGTGGCCGAGCGCTGCCGGATTACCGGGACTGTGCGGGCGTTCGACGAGGACACACGTTATCTTCTCCGGCGGAGAATCGAAGAGATCGCTGCTGGTACAGCAGCCGCTTACGGTGCAGAGGTGAATGTAGACTATCTGATGGGCTATCCGCCGCTTGTAAATGATGAAGCTGAATTCAAGCGTTTCCTCCGTGTAGCCCCGGAAGCGCTTGGGGATTCCGTGGCGCTCGTGCAGATGGAGAAGATCATGCCTGCGGAGGATTTTGCTTATTATGTCAAGGAGATTCCCGGCTGCTTCATCTTTGTCGGTGCGGGCAATCCGGATAAGGATGCGGTATACCCGCATCATCACAGCAAATTTGATTTCGATGAGGATGCGATGCTGTACGGGGCGAAGCTGCTGATCGCGATGGCGGATTCCTGCCTGAATGAATAATTAAATGGATTTTGTATAATTTTCACGGCCCGGGGAGAATCTACTTCTGAATAACATGGAAACATGACAGGAGGGTTCATTCTTGAAAACAGTCAAAGAAGTGATGACGACACAGCCCGTGTGTGTCACCTTGAAGGACAACCTCTATGAGGTTGCCGTGAAAATGAGAGATGCCGATACCGGATTTATTCCCGTGGTTGATTCCGCTGATGGCGAAACCTTGATTGGAGTCATTACAGACCGCGATTTGGTGATCCGGGGCTATGCAGACAAGCATTCAGGTTCTACCTCCGTGGAGACGGTGATGAGCAAGGATATTACTGCAATTTCGGAATCCTCCTCCGTGGACGAAGCGGCCGAGCTTATGTCCTCCAAGCAGATCCGCCGGTTGCCTGTAACAAGGGGCAAGAAGCTGATTGGCATTGTGTCGCTTGGCGATATGGCAGTGAAGAACATTTTTGCAGATGAAGCCGGAGAAGCGCTGACCGGGATTTCGCAGCAGCATCTGCATTAAATAGACATACAGGGGAAGCTCATGTCCGTTACCGCGGAGGTGGGCTTCTTCCTGCTATCCAGCCTTATTGCGGGATACATAGTTGTGGGCCTGCTATATCAGTTGAACTAAAGAAAATATAAAAAGGGCCGAAGTGACGGAGGGGAAGTTTGGAACTGGAGGAGCGAACGCGTCCGCCTTTATGTTTGGATTTCTACCGCGATCAGCGGTTCCAGTCAGAGAAATCCAAACATAACAGCGGCCGGAAGTCCAAACATTCCCCGCAGTTACGACCAGACCCCACTATGAGAATCTATAGTTCAACTGGAATAGAACAACTAAGGAATTGGAGGGGAGCGCATGTACGACAACGGAAATGGAGCATGCATCGTCCGCAAAGACAGGACGGTGCTGCTGGAATGCGGGCATCCCGGATTTGAGGCGGCAAGAGCGGCTCTGGCGGATTTTGCCGAACTCGTTAAAAGTCCCCCGGCTTACCACACCTACCGGATCACTCCTCTGTCACTCTGGAATGCCGCCGCTGCCGGCAGATCTGCCGCTGGGATCATAGACAGTCTGAAGCAGCTCTCACGTGTAGGGATTACTGCCGGACTAGAGGAGGAGATCAAGCTGCTGGTCTCCCGTTACGGGAGATTGCAGCTGCATGCACATGCAGCGGACAGCCTGCTGATTACCTTGCGAGCCGACGGACCTGAGCTGATGGAAACATTGGCAGGGGAAGCTTCCTTGAAGGTGCTGGGTCTGCGGAGAGTTGCTCCTCTGGAGAGCTATTGCCCGGCGGTGAATCGCGGACTGCTGAAGCAGGAGCTCATGAGATTAGGTTATCCCGTTCTTGATTATGCGGGCTATCGTGACGGGCAGGGACTGAGTCTGGCCTGGAGAGAGGGTGGCGGATGCAGTACGGGATCTATAGAGGATTCCTTCGGTCTTAGAAGCTATCAGCAAGAGGCGGTTCGCATGTTCCAAGGCATAGGAGGCAGCGGCGGAAGCGGCGTTGTTGTCCTGCCTTGCGGGGCTGGTAAAACGCTGGTGGGCCTCGCTGTACTGGAAAGCCTGCAATGTGAAACGCTAATTCTGACCTCAAACACTACGTCCGTTGAACAATGGCGCGAGGAATTGCTGCGGCGGACCAATCTGGACGGAGAATCAGTCGGGGAGTACAGCGGGGAGAAAAGAGAGGTTCGGCCAGTGACCGTGGCCACTTATCAGATTCTAACGCACCGCCGCTCCAAGGGCGGCCCGTTTGTTCATATGAATCTGTTCAATGAGCGGAACTGGGGACTGATCATATATGACGAGGTGCATCTGCTGCCGGCTCCTGTATTTCGGGCGACGGCAGATATCCAGGCGACAAGGCGATTGGGACTCACCGCCACATTGGTAAGGGAGGATGGGCAGGAAGGGGATGTATTCTCCTTAATTGGGCCTAAATGCTACGACCTGCCCTGGAAGGTGCTGGAGAAGCAAGGCTGGATCGCCGCCGTGGAGTGTGTTGAGGTAGTTGTGCCGATGACACCGGAGGTCAGACACCAATACATTTATTCCGGGGCAAAAGAGCAGTTTCGGCTCGCCGCCGGCAATCCGGCCAAGGCTGCTGTTGCGGCAAGGATTGCCGAAGCCCATCCCGGGGCAGCGGTTCTGGTGATCGGCCAGTATCTGGATCAGCTTGAACAACTGGCGGCAAGCCTGAAGGCGCCGCTTATTACAGGCAGAACGACCCAGCGGGAGCGCAGCGAGCTGTATGCCGCTTTTAATGAAGGAAAGCTACGGCTGCTGATCGTATCCAAGGTAGCGAATTTTGCCGTGAATCTCCCGGATGCGGCGGTAGCGATAGAGGTGTCGGGTGCTTACGGCTCGCGGCAGGAGGAGGCCCAGCGGCTGGGCCGGATTCTGCGGCCAAAGAAAGGTGTGAACAAGGCGTATTTCTATACGCTGGTGTCGGGCGACAGCCGGGAGCAGGAGTTTGCCCAGCGCCGCAGGCTATTTTTGACAGAACAGGGCTATGAATATGAGGTGAGAATAGCGGAACAACAAGGGGAGGTTATTCTGTGAACGGATTATCGCCGGAAGCCCGCGAAGTGCTGAAGCGGATATTCGAAGCCTATGCAGCCAGGCCTGTGGCGGAGGAACAGACAGAACGGCTATGTCCGGCGGCGCTCTGCCGGGTTGAACAGCAATTGGCGCTGAGGGAGCTGCGCGAGGCGGGAATAGTAATGCTGCGCCGGAAAATTTGGGGGGAGAAGTTTTATCAGATTGCTGAGCAGAACCTGCCTGCGATCCGGCGTGCTTTGTACCCCGGTATTCCAGTTATGGAGGCAGCAGGTACAGTGAATATTGAACTGGAAGCCGGACCGGGACTGCCGGGTGAACTGTTTTGGGCACTCGCATTTATTGCCCGCGAAGGGCTGCCCCTTACCGCCAAAGGGGCTGTTCACAAAAAAAATATCAGCCGCCTGGCCGCTCAGCTATCACTGCAGGAGGAACAGGTGCGCGCTTTGCTGCCGCATTCAGACTCAGCGGAGCTGCCGCTTCCGGCCATGCTGATGCTGGATCTGCTGCTCTGTCTGGGGCTTATCAACCGCGGGGCTTCCGCTTATACTGTGGACGCGGAAATGCTGGCAGGCTGGCTGCGGCTCTCCGAGCAGGAAATGTCAGATCTACTGTACGGTGTGGTATTGGGGCGGTATGGCTGCCCGGAGCCTGCAGAACAGCACTTCCGTTATTTAATTTCCGCGCCTGAATTTTCTCCGGGCGTATGGTTTGCCTTACCCGAAATTCTGGACTGGATGTCAGCGATGAGGTTAGCTGCGGAAACATCCGGCAGCAGCCTGGAAA
Source organism: Paenibacillus sp. BAC0078 (assembly GCF_054483875.1). Lineage (NCBI taxonomy): Bacteria > Bacillati > Bacillota > Bacilli > Caryophanales > Paenibacillaceae > Paenibacillus > Paenibacillus sp. BAC0078. The sequence goes on along the minus strand of NZ_JBTLRW010000010.1, from coordinate 163,263 downwards.
TATCCGCACGGGCATGGATCAGTTGTCTGGCGGGATTCGGCTGGTGTGAGCTGGGGAAGACAGGGGAAGGGGCGCTAATCTTCCGCTGGACAGCGGGCAAGCCGCAGCTTGCAGAAGCTCCATCTGCAGCAGATGACCTTCGGCGCTTGATTGTCTCCGCTGAACCGCCTGCGGACAAGGCTTCGAAAGAGGGCGGAGCATCTTCTACAAGCTCCATGTTTATTGTTCAGCCGGATTTTGAGGTGCTGGTTCCCCCGGAATGCTCCTATGAGGTCCGGTGGGTTCTCGCGGGCTGTGCAGAGCTGCTGTACAGCGAAGACCTGTGGAGCTTCCGGCTGACCCGCGAGAGGTTTCAGTCTGCTGCGGAGCAGGGATTGTCTCCCGATGCGATGATTGCCTGGCTTGGCAGTCATGCAATGGGCGGACTTCCGGCGCAGGTGGAGCAGTCGCTCTCTGAGTGGAGCAGAGGAATTGGCCGGACGGTGTTGTCCCAGGTCATCCTGCTGGACTGCCGTTCTGAGGCTGATGCCGATGACATTGCCGCCCATCCCCGGCTGACTCATTGCCTTGCCCGGATCGGGCGGGCGCATTTTATTGTGCAGCCGGAGAGCATCGAAATGGTGCGGAGGGAGCTGGGGACGGCCGGAATGGCTCCGCCCCGGCTGATCGCCGGACTGGACGAGAAGATTCCGCAGCCATGGCCTCTTTTCCCTGGAGATTCTATGCAAGCTTTCAAGGCATATGCTCTACCCGGGTCCGTGAAGGAACGCGGGCTGTTTGCCGGGGGGACTGCTCCCGAGCTGCTGCCGCTGATTCCGCTTCAAGCCGAAGAGAATCTGCTGTCCGGCGTAGAAGCAGTGCCGCAGATGTGGATCAAGGAGTGGCGGCAATATCACAGCACTACCGCGCAGAAGGTGATGAATCAGGCCATGGCCTGGGGCATCAAGGTCCGGCTATCATTGGAGACACAGATCGTCGATTTTATCCCTGTACGGATCAGCCGGACGCCGTGGGAAGTGCAGGGATATGTGCTTCGTCCCGGTTCGGAAGCTGCCGAAGAGGTCCGGCTGCGCGCCGGAGATTGGCAGGAAATGCAGCTCGTGCTCCCAATAGTGCGGAGAAATTCCTCTTCTGCTTAGGCAACCGGGTATGTTATGATAAGGTAGTCTACGGTATGTGGTAGAACATTAACGCAGAAACGAGTTGAAGTTCATGAGCGTAGCGGAGTTGAATACGGTCGATATGGCCGAAGTGCTGACATACGCCTATGAATTAGGCGATATGATTAATCAATCCGTCGAGGTGTCGGATTACTTATACTGGAAAGGCCGGGTTGATGCCAATCCGGAAATCCAGGCCATGATCAAACGGCTGCAGAGCAAAAAAGAGCTGTTTGAAGAGACACACCGGTTCGGACATTTTCATCCTAACTATCATTCGGCCAAGGATGAGGTTGCGGCGGTAGAGCAGGAGCTTGAGCGTTTTGAAGAGGTTGTCCGCTTCAAGCTGGCGGAGACAACACTGGATGATATGCTGCACTCCATGTCGGAAGCGATTGCTTTTTCGGTATCGGACAGCATCAAGGTTCCAAGCAATGATCCGAACCCCAAAGGCGGATGCGGCAGCGGCGGCAAATGCTCATGCGGATAAGCTGCGGGGGTAACGGAGAAAGAAAGAGAGGCGAATGAGCTGATGTTTGCGGAACGAACAGGATATATTGTCTGGGTTAGCGACGTTAAAGCGGCACGCAACCTGGAGAAATACGGGACGCTGCATTATGTTTCCCGAAAAATGCATTACGCTGTAATGTATGTGAATGCGGATCGCGCCGAGGAAGTTATGCGGAATGTCCGCAGACTGTCCTATGTGCGCAAGATCGAAAGATCCTACCGCAATGAGCTGAAGACGGAATACACCAGCAACGGACCGGACAAGACCCGTTATTACGGTTTGTAGTTTTCCGATACTTAATGATGAAGCAGGCGCCTTTGGCGCTTGCTTTTTTGTTTGTTTAGGGAATTATGATTTCTCATTCTTGTGGATAAGGTGCTATATAGATTTTCGGATATAGAGTAGTTATATAGTTGGAAAAAGGGAACTTATTTCTCCCCAAAATCAACAAATGTGAGTTTTAAGTGGAAAAAGGAAACTTAATTGGGTCATATTCCTACGTCAAGAGCGAAATGAGCTGAATTAGTTAACCTTTTTCCACTTCACTTGCGGAGAATAGGGTGCTCGAGCAAATTAGTGTTCCTTTTTCCACTTGGAATTACCGAAGGATTCTTAAAGGGTCCTCCAGGCAACGCTAAACTGAAATCTAAAGCGGCTAAGTTGTCCATGAAGGTCGGCGTGGTCGTTTTGTTCTTGTCTGTGCACTTTTGAAATTCAAGTTTATATTCAGTTTAAAAAGCTGGTTCATAGTAGAATGAATACTTATAAGGTGGCTGAATCCTTTGCAATTGTTTGAATTTATTTTATTGCTGCTGACCGCTGTCTCCCTGTCCAATCTGGTGCATCGGTTTATTCCCTCCGTCTCTATTCCTATCATTCAAATTGTGCTGGGAATGGCAATTACATTGTTGCCCCTGCATTATGAGCTAACACTGGACCCGGAATTGTTTTTATTGTTATTCATCGCTCCCTTGCTATTTAATGACGGGAAGCTCGCAAATAAAGAAGCGCTGTGGGAACTCCGGAAGCCTATTTTGTGGCTGGCCTTGGGCCTGGTATTTATGACGGTTGCAGCTCTAGGTTATTTCTTGAATTGGCTGCTGCCCGTTATTCCGTTAGCGGCGTCTTTTGCTTTGGCTGCTGCGCTGGCGCCTACGGATGCTATAGCTGTCGGTGCGCTCGAAGAAAAAATCAAAATTCCCCATCAAACGATGAAAATACTGGAAGGCGAGTCCTTGATCAACGACGCGTCAGGACTGGTCTCCTTTCAATTTGCTGTAGCCGCTATGGTAACAGGGGCGTTCTCGTTCAAGCTCGCCGGTCTCAGCTTTATTGGCATTTCGCTCGGCGGAATCGTTCTGGGGCTGCTGCTGACCTTCGTCAAATATTTGCTTGTGAGATGGCTGCGGAGCCTGGGAATGGAAAATGTCACGCTGCACATGCTGATTGAAATCATAACGCCGTTTGCCATTTTTATTGCGGCTGAGAAGCTGGGGGTCAACGGAATTCTTGCTGTGGTCAGTGCCGGAATCGCCCATTCTTTCGGGTTCAAGAAATTGCATCCCGAGCTGGCAATGCTTAGAGTTGTATCCAAAAGCACCTGGTCCGTCATCATCTTTGTCTTGAACGGAGCGGTGTTTCTGCTGCTGGGCACACAACTGCCGGACATTATTCAGACAATATGGGAAAGCTCGGAAATCGGGAATTTTCAAGTTATATTCTACTCCTTAGTGATCACTGTGTTTGTGCTCGGACTGCGGCTGCTCTGGGTTCTTGTGATGGATACTCGACGCAGCAGGGCAACAGGTGAGCCTTGGCGCGTCAGAATGCAGCATGCCCTCATTGTCACCTTGTCCGGTGTACGGGGCACTATAACACTGGTAAGTACTTTGTCGCTGCCGTTCTTTTTAGATAATGGACTGCCGTTTCCGGCAAGAGATCTGATCATTTTTTTGGCAGCCGGTGTGATCATCTGGACGCTGCTTGGAGCGAACTACCTCCTGCCTCTGTTGGTGGGAACAGAAACTGCTGAGGAGCAAAGTGAGGATGAGGCTCAGGCCAAAATTGATATTCTGCGCAATGTCGTTGCCGGGTTGAATGAGCAAATTACCGACAAGAATAAACTGGCCGTGGGCCTGACTATTGATACTTATAAATCCAGAATTCAAAAGCTGCAGAACAACGCGCAAACGCAATCAAAGGAGCGGGCCCTTGGCATTAGTATGCTGAAATGGGAAAAAGAACGGACGCAGCTTGCAATCAGTTCTAAAGAAATCAACTCTTATACAGCACATCGTTATTTGAGAAAAGTAAATAGACTGCTGTTAATGTACACCCATGAAGCTGAATATAAAAAGGAACTGAGCTCCTTAAGGAACTGGCCGCGATCTATGGAGCTGCTGCAACAGGCCGCGATGAGTTTTTCTGATAAACGGGCAGAATTGAAGGCTTTGCGGATTCTTAATTGTACTTATGTCCTCAAGCAGTTGAATGAACTGCTGGCCGGAGACGAATGGGATATTGAGATTGTCAGCTCGATGGTTGTACGTTATGAAAGAGAACTGGCGGTACTAAAGGAAGCAGGGGCGAAGTTCTCCAAGAAGCAGGAGGTTGACTCGGCGCTCTATGAGCTGTCCAGAATTGGGATTCAATTGGAACGCGATCAGATTCAGGACATGTTCGAGACCGGGCGGATTCGAAGAGCCGTTATGAAGGAACTGAAGAACAATTTATCAATCATGGAGCATGATCTGAGGGAAGAAATTTGACGAATAGAAGGAGATAGCCTCGTACTTTATCGCTGGTTAATACTTCCGTTATATGCTTATAAGAGAGTGACAAAATTCACGAGGATAGGCATACAGGTGATTGAATGACGAAACGTAAGGCGTTAACCCAAATGCTGCTTGCGATCCCCCAGTATTTCCAGCATGTCAACGGGAGGCTGCGGAATGAGGTCAAGGAGCTGGGAAGATTGTCGGCGCTTCTGGAAATTATGGATAACGGAAGACTGGATACCTTTTTTCAGCCCATATTGGAGCTGGGAAGCGGGCGAACCATCGGACATGAGGTGCTGAACCGGCCTCCGGCCTCCCCGCATTTTCCGACCACAGAGCATTTCTATGAATTTGCCGGACGAACGGAGCAGATGTTCAAGTTCGAGCAGTATTGCCGGCGGATTTCGCTCTCGCGGTATGTGGAAAGATTAACTGAGCCGGAGTGCGGGACGGAGAGGCTTGTTTTTATCAATGTGCATCCGGGGGTGCTGAATGATGTCCGACATAAAAGCGGGGAGACGCTCGGTCTGCTGCAAGAGCTGGAACTTTCTCCGGAGCGTGTCGTATTCGAGCTGACGGAGAGGCAGGCGGTGCAGGACTATGTAGGTTTTGAAAAGGTGCTCTCCCATTACCGTGAGCAGGGTTTTCGCATCGCAGTGGACGACGCCGGCTCCGGGTATAACAGTCTCAAGACTCTGGTATATTTGAAGCCGGAATTCATCAAGCTGGACAAGTCACTGATCCGTGGAATTCATGACAACAGGGAGCAGCAAGAGCTGCTGGAGCTGATCCGTGAATATGCCGAACGTTCCGCAACCCGGGTGATTGCCGAGGGGATTGAAACGCCGGAGGAGCTGCTGTATTTGCAGCTGGCGGGCATTGATTTTGGACAAGGGTATGCGCTGGGCAGACCGGGCCACTGGCCTGTTCAGGGAGAATTTCCGCCGTCTTCGCCAAAAGTTCCAGTTAGAGGAGGCTATAAGCATGTTTCTTCAGATCGGTGAAATCGCAGAGCAAATCCCGGAGATTTCGCTTCATCATAAATGTGAGTATGTGGACCAGATTTTTAAAGGCAATCCCCAGCTTCAGGGGGTGGCAGTAACGGATAATGGGCATCCTGTGGCGCTGATCATGAGAATTCGCTTTTATCAGCAGATCGGTACTTTGTATGGCTTCACGCTCTATATGGGCAGATCTATCGGGCTGATCATGGACAAGCATCCGCTGGTTGTGGAGTATAAGACGCCCATCACCGAAGTGAGCAGGCTGGCAATGGACAGAAGTGAAGAGAATCTCTATGATTATGTGCTTGTCGTCCATGAGGATTCGTTGTTTGGGGCGGTGAGCGTAAGGGATTTATTGCTTAACTTTGCCGAGATTCAGGCAGTGGCCGCCAGCTTCCTGAATCCGTTGACTGGGTTGCCGGGCAATCTCAGCATCAATGAATGGATGGTAAAATCACTGCTGCAGGAGCAGTTCAGTGTGCTTTATATTGATCTGGACCATTTCAAAGCATACAATGATACATACGGATTTAAGGAAGGCGACCGGATGATTCAGGCTACGGCAGAAATTCTGAAGCATTGCACACTGCGGCTGGACGGTTTTCTCGGACATATCGGCGGGGATGATTTTATTATTTTTATTGATAATTATCATTATGAGGATTACTGCCGGACAATTATCGCTGAGTTCGACAGGGCGGTAAAAGGCTTCTACACTCAGACTCACCTGGCGCAGCAGTATGTGCTGTCCGAAAGCCGTTCAGGAATGATGGAAGAAATTCCGCTGGTCTCGATCTCCATTGCTGTCGTCACCAACCGCTTCCGGCGCTTCGATTCCGCCCAGGACATTTCAGGTGAAGCGGCACGGCTTAAGAAAAAATGCAAAATGATCAATGGCAGCAGCTATGTGGATGACAGAAGCATCCCGGCAACGAAATCAGGCTGACTATGCTTGCTCAACAAACGTCAATAGGGTAAGATTGACAACAATAAGAGCATGCCACGGTGGAGTGTGATGAAGATGCAGAGCAAGGGGATGGATGAATGGGGGGTATATGAACCCTTCCACATCATGCTAAATGAATACAGGGTTGCTGATATCTTCATAACCCCTCATGCGAGGAGCCGTTTTGCGGACAGAATCAATCAGGAAGGCAAGGACGAGGACCTTGGTGCATGGATCTGGCAATGTGTGAAGATGAACCGGTTAAGACCGTATTCGCACAGAGAGTATAATGCGTATCTGATCGACAATGATATGGCGGTTATCGTTGAGTTCACGGAGCTGGAAGGGGTAACATCGCTTTCCGGCCACCCGCTGTATGTTATGGTGATTGTATCGTTTCTTGGCAAAATATCGGCCACACCCCAGCTGCGGGATTTGCGGAGTTACTATTCTTGGCTGCGCTACTCCCGCCGGATGAAGCTGATGAAGAAACGCCGCAGACGCAGATGACGCATACAAATTTAACAAGAAGGCATGCGGCTGACGGCTGCATGTTTTTTTTGAACTAGGAGAAGGAGTCCTGAACGCATGAATTTTCATCAGCTTCATATTTTTTATACAGTTTCCGAGCGGGGGAGCTTCTCTGCCGCAGCCCAGACGCTGCATATGACACAGCCGGCGGTGACGATGCAGGTGCAGGCGCTTGAGGATTATTTCGGAACCAAGCTCTTTGACCGTTCCAGCAAAAAGATCATGCTCTCCGAAGCCGGCCGCACCCTGCTGCCGTTCGCACTGCGCAGCATTCAGCTCATGCGGGAGACGGACCAGGCGATGTCTGCTTTTACCCACATGCTGGAGGGGCGTCTGCAGCTCGGAGCAAGTCTGACGATCGGCGAATATGTGCTGCCGCGGCTGCTGGGGCCTTTTGGCAAAGAATATCCGAACATCTCGATTATGATGAAGGTGATGAATACCTCGCAGCTCATGGAGGAGATTCACAAGCACCAATTGAACTTCGGACTGATCGAAGCCCCGGTATCTCATCCCGACATGGTTATAGAGCCGGTTATGGGTGACGAGCTGAAGCTGATTGTGCCCCGGGAGCACCCGCTTGCAGGAAGGAACGAGGTGACGCTGGAGGAGGCGCTGCGCCATCCGTTTGTGCTGCGTGAACAGGGCTCGGGAACCCGCCGGGTGATGGAGGAGCAATTGCTCGCCAAAGGACTTGATCCGGGCGCGATGCGCGTGGTCATGGAGCTGGGAAGTACGGGAGCTGTGAAATCGGCGGTGGAAGCGGGGCTGGGGATTACTATTATCTCGACCTCTTCGGTCAAGCATGAGGTGGCGCTGGGTCTGCTGAAGGTCGTGAACATCACGGACGCATCTTTTAAAAGACAATTTTATGCGATCCATCTCAAATCAACGCTGCTGCCGATCTCGGCGGTTACGTTTCTTACTTTTTTACGCCAGCATGCGGGGGATAAGTAAAGGAGGCTACGTATGGCGATTTTGCTGCAGGGAGATAAAGTCACACTGAGGGACTTGACGCAAGAGGATATCCGCACCATCTATTATTACAATTTTGAAGCGGATGATCGTGAGCATTTGGAATGGGACGGCCCGTATTACCAGCGGGAATGGGAAAGCTATGAAGCTTTCGAACCGAAATTTGCTAATACACTCGCACTGGTAGGTACAGATATGCCCCGCAACCGTCTGATCATTGAGATTAACGGTGAACTTAAGGGAATGGTAAGCAGGTATTGGGTGTCCGAGGAAACGAATTGGTTCGAGATTGGCATCTCGATCTATGATTCACGTTATTGGTCTGGCGGATATGGAACCGAGGCGTTTCGGATGTGGATGGGTTATCTGTTCCAAGCTATGGATACGGTCCGTCTCGGGATTGGCACGTGGTCCGGCAATGTGAGAATGATGGGGCTGGCCGCCAAATGCGGCATGATCGAAGAAGCGCGGGTCCGTAAAGCGCGGATCGTGCGCGGCGGGTATTATGATGCAATCAAGATGGGAATTCTTCGTGAGGAATGGGAAGCCGGAATGGGGCATTAACTTGAACTGTGAGGTGACGGACAGGTGAAGCAAGCGAACCATAATGATCATTTAAAAGATAGCGGTGGACCAGCAGGCCGCTGCGATCTGCATACACATACTTTGTCTTCGGACGGCATGCAGCCCCCGGCGGAAAATGTGCGGCTGGCCCATGAAAAAGGGCTTGCAGCGGTGGCGATCACCGACCATGATACGGTAGCCGGAGTGGCGGAAGCGCTTGAAGCAGGCCGGAAATACGGAATTACCGTTGTTCCGGGTGTGGAGATCAGCACACATGCGGGAGGCAAAGAGATTCATGTGCTTGGATATTACATCGACACGGAGCAGGAGCTGTTTCTCTCCCGGCTTGCCGAGCAAAGGGATACGCGCGCCCGGCGCAATGATGCCATTATCGCCAAGCTGCAGGGGCTGGGTATAGGGATCACACTAGATCAGGTAATAGCAGGCATAGGCCGTGAACTGAAGCCGGACGAAAGTGTCGGCCGTCCGCATATTGCCGATGAACTGGTGCGGCTGGGTGCGGCGGAGAATATGCGGGACGCCTTTGACAAGTATTTGGCTGAAGGTGCTGCAGCCTACGTATCGCCGCCGCGGATTACTCCGGAGCTGGCCTGTGAGTGGATTATCGAAGCAGGAGGTACTCCGGTGCTTGCGCATCCCGGAATCTACGGAGATGATGAACTGGTACGCAGCATCATAGAGCGTAGCGCTCTGCGCGGCATTGAAGTGTATCATTCGGATCACAGCCGTGAGGACGAGGAGCGTTATCTGGCGATGGCGAATGAATTCGGCCTGCTGGTCACAGGAGGCTCGGATTTCCACGGAGCACGCCAGGGTGTTGTGTTCCACGGTGAGATCGGCAGCGTGTCGGTTCCGGCCGCAGTGCTGGAGCAGCTCAGACAGCTTGAACAGAAGCCAGAGCAGCTCTGAGCAGCATGCAGCGGTGCTTGGAAAGATAGAATTGCATATGCGGGAAGCGGCAGCTTACTCCGCTCACTAGAATATATAGAACCTCCAGCCGAATGGCGGGCATGAGAATGACCCGCACATGGCTGGAGGTTCTTTTTGAAAATATATGGACGGCGTAGCCGTTTCTACTTGTTAGGATGGCAGACGGCCATCCGTGATCGCCCTTACATTCTGTGGCTGCCGTTAGCTTCTAAGCGTGTTCGGCAGGCTTTTGATCCGCTCTTCATCCGGGGTAACGAATAGGGTCTTCTGGTGATCGTAGATCACGAATCCGGGTTTGGACCCGCTTGGCTTGCGGACATGTCGGATCAGGGTGCAGTCTACCGGAACGCTGCTGGACTGCTTGGCCTGGCTGAAATAGGCGGCTAATTGTGCAGCCTCTTCAAGTGTGGCGTCCCCGAAGGATTCGCTGCGGATCACGACATGGGAGCCGGGAATATCTTTAGTGTGCAGCCAGGTGTCATTCGCAGAGGCCAGACGGTTGGTGACGTACTCGTTCTGCAGATTGTTTTTGCCCACATAGATATCCACGCCTTCAGAAGAGGTGAACACCTGCAGCGTAGGGCGGGCGGTTTTCTTTTTCTTTTTGCCTTTTTTGCTGCGGTCGCGCAGGTAGCCCTGGCTCACCAGCTCGTCGCGGATTTCCTCGATATCGTTCAGTGAAGCGTGGGCAAGCTGCTGCAGCAGCGTCTCCATGTAGGTAATCTCTTCATGGGTCTTGAGCAGCTGCTCGTTGATCACCAGCAGGCTGTTCTTGTATTTGTTGTATTTCTTGAAATAACGCTGCGCATTGTCCGAAGGATTCAGCAGCGGATCGAGCGGGATGGTGATTTCCGCCTGGTCTTCGTCGTAATAATTCACAAGCGTGGCTTGCTTGTCGCCTTTGGACACCGCATGCAGTGAAGCGAACAGCAGCTCACCCCAGATGCGGAATTGATCGGCATCCTGGGCTTCGTCGAGATCCTTCTGCAAATTCGCCAGCTTTTTGACATTTTTGCTCCGTTCATTCCCGAGGAACCGGATCAGGTCGCTGACCCGCTGTTTTACTGTATCGCGTTCGGCTTTATCCCCGTAATAATCCTCCAGGCAGGCGCTGATGGAGCTGTAGTGCTTCACATGCTCATCCGAAAGCGAGAGCTTAATCGCCGAGAAGACCGGTTTGCCTTTGGCGTTCAAGCCCGACATCGGGGAGAATCTGCCTTCCCGCACCGGCGCAAGAACCGCATCGAAGGCTTCCCACAATGCAGCCGCATCTGCCCGGGCGCTGCCCGCCGCTGATGAAGTACTATACGCTGCACCTGCGGCATCCCTCTCTGAAGCTGCAGCCTTGCGCTGCAGCACAATCTCCCCGGCAATCAGCGGACTCATGCCGCTGAAGGCATGGACCATCCAGCCTATAGGATCGGCTGATGGCGCTGGTCCCCCGGAGCCTGCGGCTTTCGGCTCCTCCAGCGATTTCAAGAGGTCGGCCAGCTCGCCCTCAATCATATCCTCGGGTTCCTGCTCTTCCTCGCTGTCAGCCAGCAGCGCCTCCTCCTCGGCGGCAGCCGCAAGATTAAGAAATGCCTCGCGTCTGACATCAAGCGGGTTCAGCTTATGCTGCTGCGGCGGTTCGATGTAGGCGATACCCGGCATTACATTGCGGTAGCTGCTAATGGATGGCGTGACGTGATGAATCCCGTCGATAATGGTGCCGGTGGCCAGCTCCGTGAGAATGATATTGCTGTGCCGGCCCATCAGCTCGATGATGATTTTTTTGGCGGATACATCCCCCAGCTCATCCCGGGTCCGGACATTAATATGAATGATGCGCTCCATGCCGACCTGGCTAATGCTCTCGATGGTTCCGCCTTCGCAGTGCTTGCGCATCAGCATGCAGAACATCGGGGCTTCCGCCGGATTGATGCTGTTCCTGTCGGTCAGATGAAGGCGCGGGTATGTCGGATTGGCCGACAACAGCAGCTTGCCGCCGCCGCCGGAGCCCCGAAGGATAAAGATCAGGTCGTGGGTGCTTGGTTGATATATTTTGCCGATGCGCGCACCAATAAAGGGTTCAAGCTCATGCACGATCGCTCTTGTTACAATGCCGTCTAATGCCATGATAATGTTCTCCTGTCGCCTGATAATAATGTTCTCTTCTCTATGATGCCATACTTTGACACTTTTGCGCAAAAGGAGAAGCCGGCCGGCAGTGATATTTTGGGACGACCATGAATACACTTGGACATGAACAGGTGGAAAAGCTGTGCGCCGCCGGAAGTCAAGAAACGACCGGGAGGGGAAAGAAGGATTATGGAACAAAAAAGTTGGCACCGGCTCGGTGCAGAGGAACTGCAGAAGATGTTCGGCGTTCATCCGGAGTCGGGCCTAAGTGGAGAGGATGCCGCAGAGAAGCTGAAGGAGAACGGGCACAATGAGCTGTCGGAAGGGAAGGCCGTATCCCCGCTGACGTTGCTCCTGAACCAGTTCAAGGATTTCATGGTGCTGGTGCTGATGGGAGCGACGCTGGTGTCCGGCCTGCTGGGTGAATACCTGGATGCAATAACGATTGTCGCCATTATTATGCTGAACGGGGTGCTGGGCTTTGTGCAGGAATTCCGCGCTGAGCGTTCACTGCGGGCACTGAAGCAGCTCTCCGCACCGTCCGCGAAGGTGCTGCGGGATGGCAAGCTTGCGCATATTCCGGCAAAAATGCTGGTCCCCGGAGATATTGTGCTGCTGGAGAGCGGCGACCGGATTCCCGCCGATGTCCGCTGGCTGCAGTGCAGCGCGCTGTACGCCGAGGAGTCGGCATTAACCGGTGAATCCGTGCCGGTCTCCAAGCATTCGGAAGCGATCCATGCCGAGGAGATTCCGCTTGGCGACCAGAAAAATATCGGCTTCCTGGGCACGATGGTCACCAGAGGGACCGGTAAGGCGATTGTTGTCCGTACCGGGATGGATACCGAAATGGGCAAAATCGCCGATTTGATTCAGAATACCGAATCTCAGGAGACGCCGCTGCAGCACCGGCTGGAGCAGCTCGGCAAAATTCTGATCTATGTATCCCTAGGATTAACGATTGTCGTTGTCGTTGCGGGCATTCTGCACGGCCAGCCGGCGGCGGGCATGTTCCTGGCCGGAGTCAGCCTTGCCGTCGCTGCTATACCGGAAGGGCTGCCGGCCATTGTGACGATTGCACTGGCGCTGGGCGTGCAGCGGATGATCAAGCGCAAAGCCATTGTCCGCAAGCTGCCTTCGGTGGAAACGCTCGGCTGCGCCTCGGTGATCTGCTCTGATAAGACAGGTACCCTGACCCAGAACAAAATGACAGTGACGCAGCTATGGAACGCTGGACGCAAGCTGGAGGTCACCGGTGAAGGTTATGCTCCGAGCGGGCATGTGCTGCAAAAGGGCAAACCCATTGATCTGAAAAATGATCAAAATCTGCGGCGCATGCTTCAGATTGGCGCCTTGTGCAGCAATGCGGAGATCGTAGAGACCTTTCCCGGGGAAGCACGTGCTAGACGCAAGGGGAAGGAGAAGGGCAGCGAAGCGGACAAAAGCCCTGTGGGCCAGTCGGTATGGGAGCTGAAGGGCGACCCGACCGAAGGCGCGCTGGTTGCCTTATCCGCGAAGATGGGGCTGACCTCACAGACCTTGGCGGTGACGTATACAAGGGAGACGGAATTTCCTTTTGATTCGGAACGCAAGCTGATGTCTGTCGTTGTGAGCCATCCCGGCGGACGGATGATCTGCACCAAAGGGGCGCCGGACGTGCTGCTGAATTGCTGCTCCTATATGCTGTGGGAGGGCGGTGTTGTGCCTTGCACGCCAACCCTGCGCCAGAAGGTGCTGGAAGCGAACGAGGAGATGGCCTCCGGCGCGCTGCGTGTGCTGGGGATGGCCTACCGCGATATGCGTACAGGAGAAGTGGCGGGGAGCGAAAAGGAAGCGGAAGCCCAGCTTGTGTTCGTTGGGCTGGCTGGCATGATCGACCCGCCGCGGCGTGAAGTCCGTGATGCCATCAGCGTTACCCGCCGTGCGGGAATCAAGACAGTGATGATCACCGGCGACCATGGCACAACCGCCGAGGCGATTGCCCATCAGCTTGGCATCCTGCAGCGCGGCGGAACCGTGCTGACCGGCAGCCAGCTCTCCCGGATGGATGACGATGCGCTGGATAAAGTCTCGGATAATGTGTACGTGTACGCGAGGGTATCCCCGGAGCATAAGCTGCGCATCGTTAAGTCGCTGCAGCGCCGCGGCCATGTGGTGGCGATGACCGGGGACGGTGTCAACGATGCTCCGGCGATCAAAGCGGCGGATATCGGCATCTCCATGGGCATCACCGGCACGGATGTAACGAAAGAAGCTTCCGCGCTGGTACTGGGCGACGACAACTTCTCCACAATTGTCGCGGCTATTGAGGAGGGGCGGAATATTTACGAGAATATCCGTAAATTTATCCGCTATCTGCTCGCCTCCAATGTCGGAGAGATCCTGACGATGTTCTTCGCCATGATGCTGGGGCTGCCGCTGCCGCTCGTTCCGATTCAGATTCTCTGGGTCAATCTGGTGACCGACGGACTGCCGGCTATGGCGCTTGGTGTGGATCAGCCCGAGAAGGACCTGATGGAGCACAAGCCGCGCGGGGCGAAGGAGAACATTTTCGCCCGTCGCCTCGGCTGGAAAATCATCAGCCGCGGGCTGCTGATCGGTCTGTGCACGCTGGCCGCCTTCTGGCTGACGCTGCGGATTGACCCGGGCAGCCCGGCGCAGCTAATCAGGGCGCAGTCGGTCGCTTTTGCAACACTCGTTATGGCACAATTGATCCATGTCTTTGACTGCCGCAGCTCGCGCTCGGTGTTCCACCGCAATCCGTTCCAGAACAAATTTCTGGTGCTTGCTGTGCTGTCATCCGTTCTGCTAATGCTGGCTGTGATGTATCTGCCGCCGCTTCAACCAGTCTTCAAGACTGTGCCGCTCGGCTTACGCGACTGGAGCCTGGTGCTGGTCGCCGCCGGAATCCCTACATTTGTAATGGGTGCAGGCAGCGTTTGGGGAGGCAAGAAGAACCGCAGCCGCAGCGGCGGACGGGCAATGATAAAAAGTACAAAAATTTCGGCATAAAATCAATAGCTTAAACCCACTCCTTGAGGTATGCTTGGTTCACGATACTTTGTTATTAGGAGTGGAATTTCAATGGAATTTACCAAAATGCATGGCCTAGGCAATGACTTTATCATCGTATTCGGCGAGCAGGAACTGCCCGGCAATGCTTCGGAGCTTGCGGTTACCTTATGCAACCGGTTCTTCGGCATCGGCGCCGACGGCCTGGTATACATTCTCCCTTCAGAGCGCGGAGATTATATGATGCGCATTATGAACTCGGACGGCTCGGAAGCGGAGCAGTGCGGCAATGCGATCCGCTGCGTATCCAAATACGTCTATGAGCACGGTCTTGTCAGCTCAGAGCAGATTGTTATTGAAACGATTGGTGCCGGCGAGCAAAAAGTATCTCTGCAGGTGAAGGACGGCATAGTGGAGACCGTTACAGTCGATATGGGCGAGCCTGTGTTGTCCGGGTTGCAAATTCCGGTCGCCATTGATGTCGAGCCTGTGCTGAATCAGCCGATTGAAACGGACGGAACTGAGTTCAAGTTCACTGCCGTATCCATGGGCAACCCGCACTGTGTAATCTACGTGGACGATGCCGTAGGTTTTGATTTGAACACCTGGGGGCCTAAGCTGGAGGTGCATCCGCTGTTCCCGAGAAAAGTTAATGTAGAGTTCGCTACCGTGACCAGCCGCAGCCATGTGGATATGCGTGTCTGGGAACGCGGCGCCGGTCCTACACTCGCCTGCGGCACCGGTGCTTGCGCTACGCTGGTCTCCTCTGTGCTGAACGGTCTGACCGACCGCTCGGCTACAATCAGCCTGAAGGGCGGCGACCTGTTTATTGAATGGAACGAACAAGACAACCATGTGTATATGACCGGCCCGGCGAAGGTTGTATATACGGGTTCAGTTGAAATCTAAATCTGTAACTTAGTGTATCTTCGAATAGGAACAGTACAAAGATGCCCCGCGGCGAAACGCCTGCGGGGCATCTTTGTTGTGCTGCTGTGGAAGAGCAGCCGAATAATGGAAGAGCTTAATGCAAATAATAGCACCCAGTATGGATGGGGGGCTAACATGGACACAAAGAGGAATGCTGCAAGCAGAGGCAAAACGGCGCAGAGTGAACAATCCGGTTCATCGCAGATAAGCGGACCTTCAAGATTATCTACGGAGCTGTCCGAGAGCCTTGCGGGTATTCAGTCAGAGCTTGGAAACAGCCCTGATCTCAAAATCCGTGAGGTCCAGCTTGGCGGGCCTCACCGCATCCGCGCCGCGGCTATCCACCTGAGCGGGCTGGTTGACTCCACCTCTGTGAACGAATTTGTGGTCGGCTCACTCCTTGCCGTGAGTACGGACGGCCTGATCATGGACTGTGCAGAGAGTGACGACGGGAGCGGCCAGCTCCCAGGCATGATTCTGAGCCGGGCCTTGGAGATCGGCGAGGCGGAAATCATGGAAGATTGGAAAGAGATTATGCTGGCGGTTCTCTCAGGGGATACGGCAATTCTGCTTGATGGCTATAGTGCGGCAATCCTGTGCGCAACGAAGGGCGGTGAATGGCGTTCGATCAGCGAGTCCTCCTCGCAAATGGTCGTCAGAGGCCCGAAGGATGGTTTTGTCGAATCAGTCGCCACCAACATCTCCCTGATCCGCCGGAGAATCAAGTCCCCCAAGCTTCGACTGGAGTATATGAAGATCGGGAGCGAAACACAGACGCTTGTGGCGCTAATGTATGTAGAGGGTTTCGCAGGGGAGGATTTGCTCCGCGAGGTCCGGGAGCGCCTGAACAAGATTGCTATGGATGAAGTGCTGGAGTCCGGCTTTATCGAGGAGCTTATTCAGGACAAGACCTTTACGCCGTTCCCGACGATCTATAATTCGGAGCGTCCGGATGTTGCCGCCGGCAATTTGCTGGAAGGGCGGGTAGTGATCATTGTCGATGGGACTCCGTTTGTGCTCATTTTACCGGCTATATTCACCCAGTTCTTCCAGTCGGCAGAGGATTACTCGCAAAGATTCGATATTGCCATTCTGATGCGGATTGTACGGTATTTGAGTTTTATTGTCCTGATTCTTGGGCCTGCGGTTTATATTGCGCTGACGACTTATCACTATGAAATGATTCCGACGACGCTGCTCGTTAGTCTACTGGCTCAACGGGAAAATGTGCCGTTCCCGGCGTTTGTCGAGGCTCTTCTGATGGAGAGCGCTTTTGAAATCCTCCGTGAAGCCGGAGTAAGGATGCCGCGTGTCATTGGACAGACCGTTTCGGTCGTCGGGGCGCTAATTCTGGGGCAGGCTGTCGTCGAGGCCGGTATTATCGCCCCGATTATGGTGATTGTTGTCGCCTTGACCGGGATTGCCAGCTTCGCGATTCCGGCGTACAACATGGCCATTGCCGGACGACTGATCCGCTTTGCTTTTCTGCTGCTTGCCGCGATGTTTGGCTTCTATGGCGTGACCCTGGGGCTGATTGTGATGGTAGCGCATATGAACAGCCTACGTTCCTTCGGTATCCCGTATTTATCTCCGTTTGTGCCGCTGTCTGTCAAAGGCCAAAAGGATACGATCTTAAGAATGCCGCTCTGGCTCATGTCTCCCCGTAAATCACCGCAGCAGATGCGTGCCGAGCTGCCGAAGTTTATGCGGGTGACAACGGGAAATGAGGAAGCGCTGGCGCCGCCGATTCGTGAGAACAAGACCGCAGGGAAATCTGGAACAGGAGATCAGCCTGATGAAGATTAGAAGCCTCGCTTTCACGCTGCTTGCAGCTATGCAGGTTCTGCTGCCGCTCATGCTCACCGGCTGCTGGGACAGTGTCGAGCTTAACCGCCGGGCGATCGTATCCGGAGTTGCCATCGACAGGGGGCCTTCGGATGACCAGAAATATATGCTTTCCTTTCAGGTTATTGTGTCGGAAGAAATTTCCGGGGAAAAAACCAGGAATACTTCACCGGTGGCTTTATATACCGGCAGCGGACGCACAATGTATGAAGCGCTCGCGAATGCTTCGCGGCAGACGGCGCGTTTCTTATCCCTCGGGCATATCCGGGTTATAGTGATTTCCGAGAAGTTTGCCCGGGAGGGCATCAAGGACATGCTGGATGTGATGGAACGGGAGAGCGACATGCGGCTGACCAGCCTGGTTTTTGTCTCCAAGGATCAGCCGGCCCGCGAAGTGATGTCAACGATGACCGTGTTCAGTAAGATTCCTTCGAGCGATCTGGTTGAGAAGCTGGCTACCACCTCGAAGCAGTTTGGCTACAATTTCAAGATGGAGGTCGATGATGTAATCAGGGGGATTCAAATCAGGGGCGGCGGACCGGTCATTAACGGTGTTTTTACAAGCGGGAACAGAGAGAGCGCGGACACCAACGACAATTTGAAAACCATCGCACCGCAAACAATTCTGAGAGTTTCCAAACTGGCGGCTTTCAAGGATGATAAGCTGAGAGGCTGGCTTGAGGGGAAATCCGCGCTCGGCACAGTTCTTTTGCTCAACAAAACCAAAGAGTTTCCGGTAGTGATAAAAAATGAGAAAGGATATCTGGCTTTCAATGTCTATCAATCCCAGGTATCGGTTACCGCATCGGCAAAGGACCCGGAGCATCCCGTAATTAACATCAAAATTACCCAGCAGGCGGCTCTTAAGGAGTCTCCCAATTCATTTGACCTTACCTCGCCGAAAGTACTGGAAAGGCTGTCGGATCAACTGACAGAAGAAACCCGCAGTCAAATTCAAACCGCGATTGCCTCTGCCCAAAAGCTGGGAAGTGATTACCTTGGCTTCGGTGAGGTGGTGGAGCGGGAAAATCCGCGCGGATGGAAGAAGGTGAAAAATCATTGGGAGAATATCTTTGCGGCCTGTAACGTCAACATTGATGCGGACACCGTAATAAGACATACAGATATGCGCGAGAATTCATTCCAGGTTTACTAATGAGAGTGGAAGGGGAGAGATTATGGGAACCGTAAAAGTCGGGCTTGTCCAGTTCTTCAGCATTACCCTGCTGTTCGAGTTAGGAACGGCGCTTGTTGTTAATTTGGGCATGGCAGCGGGCAGGGATGCCTGGCTCTCCATTTTATTCGGCAGTGTGGCGGGTGTGGTTGTTTTTGCAGGCTATGCCTATCTGTACCGGAAGTATCCTGAAATGCCCTTAACGGGTTATGCCAGAAAGCTGCTGGGCAACTACATTGGAGCTCCGGTTGCGTTAATGTATATTATTTTGTACATCAATCTGGCTGGCCGGGATTTGCGCGATGGCAGCACCATGCTGGCGATGGCTACGATGCATAATACTCCCTTATTCATTCTAAGTACGCTGATGATTCTTTCAGGCGCCTACGTGCTGCACAAAGGTGTTGAAGTTCTGACGCGGACATCCATGGTTTTTCTGATTATAGTGTTGTTGATTGGCATATTCAGCACAATTATGCTGGTGCTCTCAGGGTCTGTCGATTTGAACCGCCTCTTTCCGGTGCTGGAGGATGGGGCAGAGCCTGTGATTCGTTCCGTACTGCAACAGAACTACATGTTCCCTTTTGGCGAAATGATTGCTTTTACCATGCTGATGCCCTTCCTCTCCAATGGCAAAAAAGGTCCATGGGTTATCGCCGCGGCGATGCTGTCCGCAGCCCTGATGCTCAGCTACACGATGGCTCTGAACATTTCGGTGCTGGGGGCAGATATTGTGGAACGTTCTCCGCTGCCGCTCATGCCGACGATCAGCAAGATTTCCATCTCAGACTTCATTCAGCGTGTGGATATCTTTGTGGTCATGGTGCTCATTATCGGAGTATTTTTCAAAATGGCTGTATTTTTTGCCGCAGCGCTGATCGGGATTTCCGATTTGTTCGGAATCGCCTACCGCAGAATGATTTATCCCTGTGCGCTGATCATTCTGTTCACCTCCATGCTCGACGCCCGCAGCTTCACTGAGCATTTGGATGAGGGCGGAAGGCTGCTGTACACGGTGTACCCTTTTTTCATGCTGGCCGTTCCGGTTGTTCTGATTCTGATCTCTTTGCTGAGAAGTTATTTCTCGGCCCGCCGCCCGGGCTGACTTCCCCGAATGAAGCAGACGGCATCCGGGATAATGAGACACAGCAGCATGATCACGGCGGCCAGCTTTTCGGAAGCGGTATACAATAAATAGTTCAAAATGTAGCTGATATTCCCCATGCCATAGCCGAAGAGCCAGTCGCCAAAATATAAATAGAGTAGAGAGAGCGCGGCCAGCAGCAGAATTATTGTGTATTTTTTCAGCAGTTGTCTTCTGGTTTTTTTCTTCATCGAATACTTCCTCCTATTGAACCACTTTCAGCTAGTATGAATCATTTCCCCCGCCGTCATGCAATTTCCGCTTTATCAATGCTTCGCTTTTACCTGTGAAAGCTTATCATCCATCCCGTTTTATGTTACATTAGTATGAAACTATGGTCTGATAGGGGAGGTTCTTGCGGTGAAGCCGGATTTGCGCTCTGCATGGAATAATAACGTATTGGTCGGAGACGGAGCGATGGGAACTTTCTTGTATCAGAAAGGCTTCCCTGTCGGCATCTCCTATGAAGAATTGAATTTGACCTCTCCGGGGGTCATTGAGGATGTACACCGAAGCTATATTGAGGCCGGGGCGGTGCTGCTGGAGAGCAATACGTATTCGGCCAATTATGATAAGCTGTCCAAGTTCGGCCTGGAGGCCAAGGTAAATGAAATTAACCGTGCCGGTGTGCGGATTGCGCGGCAGGCCGCCGGTGCTGCAGGGTATGTCGTAGGTGCGGTAGGCTCGATCCGGGCCGGCAAAAGGGCTAATCTCTCCAGCTCGGAGCTGAAGCGGTTCTATGCCCAGCAATTTTCCGCGCTGCTTGATGAGCAGCCGGACGGCATCCTACTGGAAACCTTCTACGATGTGGAGGAGCTGCATCTGGCGTTAAGGGCGGTCCGCAAGCTCAGCGAGCTTCCGGTCATTTGCCAGTTGGCGGTGGACGAGACTGCTCGTACTCTTGACGGATTGACGCTGCAGGAGGCTTTTCATATTCTGGAGCAGGACGGGGCGGATATTATCGGCTTCAACTGCCGCACCGGGCCGAACGGCATCAAGCGGGCGCTCAAATCGCTGCAGGGAAGCCTTAAGCTTCCTGCCTCGGTCTATCCGAACGCCGGTATTGCCGATTATGTAGACGGACAATACCGCTATGGCGCTTCGCCGGAATATTTCGGCCAGATGGCTCCGGTCTTCGCGGATATGGGCTGCCGGATTATCGGGGGCTGCTGCGGCACAACGCCCCAGCATATTGCGGAAATCTCTGCAGCGCTGAAGGATTATGCGCCGCAGCCTCTGCCAGAGCCAACTCTACACATCAAGGTGGAGCGGATCGCCGTACAGGAGCATCTCGGCGAAGATGAGGGACGTGACGGCGGTGAGCCGAATTTGGTCGATCTGGTCAAAGAGCGGCATACGGTAATCGTCGAGCTTGATCCGCCGCGTGACCTGGACATCGCCAAATTCATGAGAGGCGCGGATGCGCTGCGCAGAGCGGGGGCGGATGCCCTGACGCTGGCGGACAACTCGCTCGCGGTGACCCGGATGAGCAACATGGCGCTTGGACATTTGGTTCAGGCCCGCACGGGGCTGAGACCGCTGGTGCATGTCGCCTGCCGCGACCGCAATCTGATCGGAACACAGTCTCATCTGATGGGCTTCGATGCCCTCGGTATTGATCATGTGCTGGCAGTGACCGGCGACCCGGCCCGCTTTGGGGATTTGCCGGGCTCAAGCTCGATTTACGATCTGACCTCATTCGAAATTATCCGGATGATCAAGCAGCTTAACGACGGCATTGCCTTCTCCGGCAAGCCGCTGAAGCAGAAAGCGAACTTCGTCATCGGCGCGGCATTTAACCCTAATGTCAAACATTTGGACAAGGCGGTAGAACGGCTGGAGAAAAAGATTGCCTCCGGCGCGGATTATATTATGACCCAGCCGGTATATGATGCTGAATTGATTGCACGCATTGCGAAAGCTACCGGGCATCTTGATATCCCGATTTTTATCGGCATCATGCCGCTGGCGAGCGGGCGCAACGCCGAATATCTTCACAATGAGGTTCCCGGCATCCAGCTCTCCCCTGAGGTACGCAGCCGTATGGAGGGACTGGAAGGAGAAGCGGGCCGCGCAGAGGGCGTACGGATTGCCAAGGAGCTGCTGGATGCGGCTATGGCGCATTTTAACGGCATCTATCTGATGACGCCATTCATGTTCTATGATATGAGTGTGCAGCTTCTGGAGTACGTGTGGGAGAAACAGGGGCGCAAATTGTCCCCCTTGTTTCGCTAGTAATTATCAATTACAATAGTGTAATGGATGTGATTCCGTTGTCATTTAGCATGACCGGATACGGTCAATCATCCCTGCAATTCGGCGGTTACAAGATTACGTTCGAAGTCAAATCGGTGAATAACCGTTACTGCGAAGTTGTGCTGCGGATGCCCCGGGATTGGACGGTTTATGAGGATATGCTGCGAAGACAGGTTCAAGCTCATATCAAACGGGGACGGGTAGATGTCATCATTACTAGGGAACATACCGAAGAATCGGCTCCTGCACAGGTGCTGAACCGTTCAGCGGTGCGTTCCTATTTGAAGTCAGCGGAGCAGCTGAAAGATGATTTTGGACTTAAGGGTGAGCTGAGTCTTCGTGACCTGCTCTCTATGCCCGGTGTAATGGAATTCAAGGAGGATGCCCACACGCAGGCCTCGTTTGAAGATTTTGCGGAAGTCCTTGAGCTTGGGCTGAACCAGAGCTTGCATTCTCTGATGGAGATGCGCGCACGGGAAGGCGGTTATCTTGCCGCTGATCTTGCGCTGCGGCTGACCCATTTGGAGGCGCTGCATACCGAAATGGCCGGACTTGCTCCGGCTGTGGTAAGCGAGTACCGCGAGAAGCTGCGGCAGCGGCTGAGCGTGCTGAATGACGGGACGTTCCCTTTTGAAGAGCATAAATTTGGGATGGAGATTGCTATCTTTGCCGACCGCTGTAATATTGATGAAGAGCTTACCCGGCTGAACAGTCATTTTGAACAATGCAAGGCTCTGCTCAAGGGGAGCGAGCCTGCAGGACGCAAGCTGGACTTTCTCATTCAGGAGATGAACAGGGAGACGAATACAATCGGGTCGAAGTGCAATCATCTGACTCTGGTGAACCTTACGCTTGAGATGAAGGCCGAACTGGAGAAGATACGTGAACAAGCAGCGAATATTGAATGACAGGTACCTGAGTAAGCAAAGATGTAACCTATGGGGGGAACAACCGGAACATGGCAATTAAATTAATCAACATCGGCTTTGGAAATATCGTATCGGCGAACCGCATTATTTCCATTGTCAGCCCGGAATCTGCACCAATCAAACGTATCATCCAGGAGGCCAGAGACCGGCATATGCTGATCGACGCCACGTATGGCCGCCGGACGCGGGCTGTTATCATTACAGACAGCGATCATGTTATTCTCTCGGCGGTTCAGCCGGAGACTGTGGCGCACCGCTTGTCCAGCAAAGATGACGATAATGACGAATAACAACAAATGGAGTGTACTATGTCAAAAGGATTGCTGATCATTTTATCCGGCCCTTCCGGTGTCGGTAAGGGTACCGTGTGCACCGCGCTGCGGCCGAAGATGCCCGAGCTTGTCTATTCCGTATCCGCAACTACACGCTTGCCGCGCGAAGGCGAGGAGAACGGAGTTAACTATTTTTTCAAAACGAAAGAGCAGTTCGAGGCTATGATTGAAGCTGACCAGCTGCTTGAATTTGCGGAGTACGTAGGCAATTATTACGGGACTCCGCGTGACTTTGTAGAGAGAACACTCGAGAGCGGAAAAGATATTATCTTAGAGATCGAGGTTCAGGGAGCACTCAAGGTCAAGGAGAAATTCCCTGAGGGCATCTTTGTGTTCCTTCTTCCGCCATCCATGGATGAATTGAAGGACCGTATCCGCGGGCGCGGCACGGAGCATCCTGATGTCATTAGCCACCGTATGTCCGTGGCAGAGGATGAGATCGGCCTGATCCGGCATTACGACTATGCAGTAGTGAACGATGAGATTGATCTGGCCTGCAAGCGAATAGAAAGCATCATTATCGCCGAACATTGTAAGGTGAGATGACAGGCGCAACAGTTATAAGATCATAGTTACAGTAAAAGATGAAGAGGTGTCTTACATGCTATATCCTTCTATTGATGAAATGGTAAACAAAGTAGACAGCAAGTATTCGCTCGTTGTCGCTTCCGCACGCCGGGCAAGATCACTCCGTGAAGGCGGCAAGACTGAGATCAAAGCGCCGAAATCGCACAAATATGTGGGTGTTGCTCTGGAAGAAATCTATGAAGACCGTATTGTTGTAACACGCGGCGAAGAGTAGTTCCGAATTTCCTACTAAGCCCTGTACAAGCGGACATCGCCTTTGAACAGGGTCGCTTGCAGAAACGATGTCGTCCTCAGAGAGGCTGATATCGTTTCTGCTTGGCTTAGTAGATCAAATCGTACAAATTCAGCTCGAGAATAGCCCGAACCGGGCTGTACCTGACAACCGGAAGGTTGTTATTTTTTTCTCAAAATATAGTTTTTTGAGTCTGATCATTAGATTGGCGCAGGGTAAGGAACAGGGGGGGACCATGTTGAAAAGCTTACAAGGCAAAACGATTATATTGGGAATTACCGGGGGAATCGCTGCTTACAAGGGAGCGGCTTTGACCAGCAAGCTGACGCAAAAAGGGGCCGAGGTTCATGTCATTATGACGGCATCGGCCAAGCAGTTCATTACCGAGCTGGCACTGCAGTCTTTGTCCAAGCAGCGCGTCTATAGCGATACCTTTCAGGAGCGCGATCCGTCCTCAATTTCACATATTGATCTGGCCGATGCTGCCGACCTTGTGCTTGTTGCACCGGCTACAGCCAACATTATCGCTAAAATGGCGCATGGTCTGGCTGATGACATGTTATCTACCACTCTGCTTGCGACAACTGCTCCTGTGATGGTGGCACCGGCGATGAATGTCCATATGTATCAGCATCCGGCGGTGCTCGCCAATATTAACACTTTGCACAGCCGTGGAGTGAAGTTCATTGAGCCGGGCGAAGGCCTGCTTGCCTGCGGATATGTCGGAAAAGGCCGTCTGGAGGAACCGGAAGCGATTGTTAGCGTGGTGGAAAATTATTTTGCAGCTCAGGCTAACGCCGCCGCAGGAGCTCTTGCCGGTAAAAAAGTTATTATCACCGCAGGGGGAACAATCGAGCGCATTGATCCGGTACGGTACATATCTAACGACTCCTCCGGCAAAATGGGCTTTGCCCTGTCCCGTGCGGCACGTGCAATGGGAGCCGATGTTACCTTGATCGCAGCGCGTACAGATGAAGCGCCGCCGCAGGAACCGGGAATTCACGTTGTCCGGGTAGAATCAGCACAGGATATGTACGAGGCGGTAATAAGCCGCTGGGATGACTGTGACATTCTGGTTAAGGCTGCCGCTGTGGCGGATTACCGGCCTAGAGAAAGCGCGGAATCCAAGATTAAGAAAAGTGGCGATACGCTGACGCTTGAGCTGGTGAAGACGACTGACATTCTCGAAAGTCTGGGGAAAATCAAGGATAAGCAGTACCTGATCGGTTTTGCCGCCGAAACGGGAAATGCCGAATTTTATGCCAAGGACAAGCTAGTCCGCAAAAATCTGGATCTGATTGTAGCCAACGATGTCTCCACGGAAGGCGCTGGGTTCGGGACGGATACCAACATCGTGTCCATCTATGATGCGGGCGGATTAGTGCTGGATCTGCCGCTCGTATACAAAGATGAAGTGGCGCGCCAGTTGCTGCTGCTTGCGGCTGAGCGCATTGCGGGAGCCGCATTATAATGGAAATAGCCAAGGTCATTGTCGATGTTCCTGTGCGCAGCACCGACCGGCCGTTTGATTATTTGATTCCTGACGCTCTCCTGCTGTGGGTTGAAGTGGGGAGCAGGGTAGCCGTGCCGTTTGGACATCGGACGGTGCAGGGATTTGTTGTTTCGGTAGAATCGGGGGTTAGCGGTGCAAATTCCGGCTTGAAGCCGATTCAAGAGGTGCTGGATCTGCTTCCGCCCCTCTCTCCCGAGCTTGTGGAGCTGGGAGACTGGATGAGTCAAAGATATGCCTGCAGGCGGATATCTGCCCTCCAGGCCATGCTTCCAACAGCCCTGAAAGGCAAAGCCGAGCGGTTGATTATACTCGGCGAGGCGGCGGAAGAGGATGGCGGCCCGATGGATGAGCTGTTTCCAATGTTCCTGGAGACTGACCAGGAGGAACGCAGGATTACCGAATTTGTCGGGCGAAACGGCGAGGTTTCCATGAAGCAGTTGACCCGGGCCTTTCCGCAAGCGGCTGAGACGGTGAAGTTTATGCTCCGGCGGGGCGTGCTTGCCGAGAGCCAGTCGATCAAAGATAAGATGGGAAAAAAAAAGCTGAAGGCGGTTGATTTGGCAATCGGCCTCGCTGCAGCGCGTGAATCGCTTGCCAGCTTCCCGGCACGCTCCGCACGGCAGAAGGAAGTGCTCTCTTTCCTGATCGACATGGAAAGAACACTGCCGATGCCGCTCAAGGATGTGCTGTCGGTGCTGCAGGTTACTGCGGGCACGGTGAAGGCGCTGGAGGACAAGGGCTTCATTGAAATCAGTGAAATTGAAGTGTACCGCGATCCGTACCAGGGCCGTGATTTCAAGCCTAGCACGCCTTTACCGCTTACAGCAGAGCAGGAATCCGTATATACGCGAATCGCTTCTACCGTTGAAGAGCAGCGGCATGAGGTCTTTCTGTTGCATGGAGTTACAGGGAGCGGGAAAACAGAGATTTACCTGCAGTGCATTCAGCGCTGTGTGGATCAGGGACGGCAGGCGGTAGTGCTGGTTCCAGAAATTGCGCTTACTCCGCAGATGGTGGAGCGGTTCAAGGGCCGGTTCGGCAGCGGGGTAGCGGTGATGCACAGCCGCTTGTCAGTCGGCGAACGTTATGACGAATGGCGCAAAATCCGCGAAGGCAAGGCGAATGTAGCTGTGGGGGCCCGTTCGGCGGTGTTTGCCCCGTTTGTCAATCTGGGCCTGATCATTATGGATGAAGAGCATGAGTCCTCCTATAAGCAGGAGGAGAATCCCAAATATCATGCACGCGACGTTGCTGTACGCAGGGCGGAGCAATGCGGGGCCGCGGTGATTCTCGGCTCCGCCACGCCGTCCCTGGAGAGCTATCATGCCGCCAGAGCGCAGAGCGACATTCATTTCTCACCTGTCCTTCTGGAAATGCCCAGCCGGGCGCTGGGCAATGAATTGCCTAAGGTGCATGTGACCGATATGCGCAATGAACTGAAGGAAGGCAACCGCTCAATGTTCAGCCGTAGGCTGCATGCTGCTCTGGAGAGCAGGCTGGAGCGCGGTGAACAGACCGTGCTGCTATTGAACCGCAGAGGCTTCTCGACCTTTGTGATGTGCCGCAGCTGCGGTTATGTCGCCGGTTGCCCGGATTGCGATATTTCGCTGACCTATCACAGTCGCAGCGATAATTTGCGCTGTCATTACTGCGGTCATGCCGAGCCGTCGCCCAAGCTGTGTCCGGAATGCGGAAGCGAGCATATCCGCTTCTTCGGCACAGGAACGCAGCGGGTTGAAGAAGAGCTGGGCAAGCTGTTTCCCGGCATCCGGGTGATCCGGATGGATGTGGACACAACAACGGAGAAGGGCTCGCATGAGAAGCTGCTGGGCCAGTTCAGGGACAAGAAGGCCGATGTGCTGCTGGGCACGCAGATGGTGGCCAAAGGCCTCGACTTTCCCGACGTTACCCTTGTCGGTGTCATTACTGCGGATTCCGCGCTCAATCTGCCGGATTTCCGCGCAGCCGAGAAGACGTTCCAATTGCTCACCCAGGTTGCGGGGAGAGCGGGACGCCATCAGCTTCCGGGTGAGGTTGTTGTACAATCGTATACACCGGAGCACTATTCCATCATTCATGCCAGCGGGCATGATTATCATTCCTTTGTGCGTGAAGAGCTGAAGCATCGCAGGGAGTTGCACTATCCCCCATATTGCAGGCTGATCCTGGTCACGCTGTCCCATGAACAGTTGCCTGTGCTTCTGCGCATGGCTGAGAATTATGCGCTCAATATTCAAGGCAAAGCAAGACAGCTCCGCTGGTATGGCAGTCTGGATAAGCTGTCCGCCGATGCGCTGGATCTGCTGGGTCCCGTGGCTTCCCCGTTGCCCCGGCTTAAGAGCAGATACAGATTCCAATGCATCATCAAATGGCGGGGGTCCATTGATGCCATCGGACTGGCCCGGCAGGTGGCGGAGGAGCTTGAGGATTCGGTCCGCGACACTGGGCTGCAGATCAGTCTGGATGTAGACCCGCAAATGTTGATGTAAATGGCGCACGTGTTACAATAAGTTGGGAATTGAAGTCTGAATTATCGGGCTTATGCTGGTATACAGCTTTGTTTTACTATAGAAATTTTCAAGGATGGTGTTTATGTAATGGCAATCAGGCTGATCGTGAAAGAACCGGATGAAGTGCTGCATAAGACAGCGAAAACAGTAACCAAGGTTACCCCTAATGTTCAAAAGCTGCTTGATGATATGGCAGATACTATGTATGACGCTGAAGGCGTTGGCCTCGCTGCGCCGCAGGTTGGTATATTGAAACGGCTGATCGTAGTCGATGCCGATGAGGAGCATGGTCTGATCAAGATGATTAATCCGGAGATCATCAGCAAGGAAGGCGAACAGTTTGGCCCGGAAGGCTGCCTGAGTATTCCCGGCCTGAATGGCGATGTGCGCCGTGCTGAGACGGTAACTGTACGCGGACTTGACCGTGAAGGCCAGGAAATTACAATCACCGGAAGCGGTCTGCTGGCCCGGGCTTTTCAGCATGAGATTGATCATCTTAACGGAGTGCTGTTTACGGATATAGCCGAGAAGGTCTATGAGTATACGGCTGAGCGCAACGAAACTGAGGAGTGATTTGATATGAAGATAGTGTTCATGGGTACTCCGGCTTTTGCGGTGCCTTCCCTGCAGATGCTGGTGGAGGAGGGCTACGAGGTTGTAGCTGTTGTTACCCAGCCTGACCGGCCGCAGGGAAGAAAGAAGACATTAACGCCTTCTCCGGTGAAGGAGGCGGCGCTGTCTCTGGGATTGCCGGTGCTGCAGCCCGAACGGCTGCGGCGGCCGGAGGCGGTGGCCGAGCTGGCCGCCTATGAGCCGGATATGATTGTTACGGCGGCTTACGGGCAGATTTTGCCCAAATCGGTGCTGGAACTCCCGCAGAATGGCTGTGTGAACGTGCATGGCTCGCTGCTGCCGAAATATCGCGGCGGCGCTCCGATCCAGCGCTGCATTATCAACGGCGAGAAGGTTACCGGAGTCACGCTAATGTACATGGCGGAAGGTATAGACACCGGCGACATGATCTCGCGCGCCAAAGTGCCAATCGAGGATGAAGACACCTCGGGAACGTTGTTTGAGAAGCTGAGCCTTGCCGGGCGAGAGCTTCTTAAGGTGGAAATGCCGCGCCTCGCAAACGGTCTTGTACAGGCTACGCCACA
The DNA here is from genome assembly GCF_054483875.1 of Paenibacillus sp. BAC0078. Taxonomy (NCBI): domain Bacteria; kingdom Bacillati; phylum Bacillota; class Bacilli; order Caryophanales; family Paenibacillaceae; genus Paenibacillus; species Paenibacillus sp. BAC0078. The sequence continues at coordinate 134,104 of NZ_JBTLRW010000010.1, read as the reverse complement.
GGACGACAGTGAAGCCACTTACGCGCCCAATCTCAGCAGAGAAGATGAACGGATTGATTGGAGCGCAGGCTCGCGCAGCATCTACAACCGCATACGCGGGCTGGTGCCCTTCTCCGGTGCGTTTACGCTCTGGAATGGCGAGACGTTCAAGGTGTGGGCTGCACTGAAGCCTGCCGAGAACGGCAGCGGCGGTGCAGTTGCACCCGGTACGGTGCTGGCGGTAAGTGAGCGTGGCGTTGAAGTGAAGACAGGGGATGGCAGCCTGCTGCTTACCTCGGTTCAGCCGGCGGGCAAAAAAGCCATGACCGCCGCTGACTTCAGCCGCGGCGGGACGCTGAAGCCCGGGACGGTGCTCGGTTGAGCGCGGGCAATAACGGCGCAGGCGGGCACGGACGGCGCGTTCAGCCGTCCGGCGGAACCACGCGAAAGACTCCAGGAACTGCGCCGGGAGGGAAGAATAACCGCGCCGGCGGCACCCGCACCTCGGGAACTGCAACTGCACGTGAGGTGGCGCTTGATATTCTTGTCCGTGTCGAGCAGGAAGGTGCGTACAGCAATCTGCTGCTGAACAGCAGTCTGCAGAAGTCAGGGCTCAGCCGGGAGGATTCGGGGCTGGCTACAGAGCTGGTGTACGGAAGCATATCGCGGATGATCACGCTTGACTATGTGCTGGAAGGGTTCGTCAGCAAGGGGATAGCCAAGGTGCAGCCCTGGGTGCGCAATCTGCTGCGCTTAAGCCTGTATCAGATCATGTACCTGGATCGCATTCCATCGCATGCGGCTGTCAACGAGGCTGTGAATATAGCCAAGAAACGCGGACATCAGGGAATATCCGGAATGGTGAACGGTGTGCTGCGGAGTGTGCTGCGTGCCGGTGATTTGCCGGTGATTCCTGAGAATCTCAGCCGCGAGGAACGCATCTCCATTCTGCATTCACACCCACTGTGGCTGGTTCAGCGCTGGATAGCCGAATATGGAGCGGATACGGCTGAAGCCATATGCGCAGCCAACAATGAACCGCCTGCGGTCAGCGTTCGTGTGAACACCACTATGATCAGCCGCGACGCGCTGCTTGCGCAAATGCTTGAAGCAGGTCTTGATGCTTCCGCCTCGCAAGTAAGTCCGTTTGGCATCGTCGTAAAAGGCGGCGGCAATCTGGCGCTTACTTCTTGGTACCAGGACGGCCTTCTGTCCGTACAGGATGAGAGCTCGATGCTGGTTGCGGAAGCAGTAGCGCCGGAGCCGGGCATGCGTGTGCTTGACTGCTGCGCCGCCCCCGGAGGCAAAAGCGCCCATATGGGCGAGCTGATGAAGAATGAAGGCTACATTTATGCGAGCGATCTGCATCCCCATAAAGCGAAGTTGATCGCGGACCAGGCGCAGCGCTTGGGCCTAGATTGCATCCGCACAGGCAGCAGCGACGCACTCGAGCTTGCGGAGGCTCTTGAGCCGGAATCCTTTGACCGGATTCTGCTGGATGCTCCCTGCTCCGGTCTTGGCGTTATCCGCCGCAAGCCGGATCTCAAATGGCGCAAGCAGCCTGAGGATATAGCCAGTGTGGCTGAGCTGCAGGGCGAGCTGCTGCAATCGGTCTCTGGCCTGCTGAAGCCCGGAGGCGTGCTGGTCTACAGTACCTGCACCACGGAGCAGGCAGAGAACAGCAGGATTGTTTCTGAATTTTTGAAGAATAATCCCGGTTTCGCTTCTGTCACGTTCAGCTCTCCTGTGTGGGAGCGTCTCGAAGGCACCGCACTGGCAGCGGGGGAGGGAATACAGCTTCTCCCGCAGCATTACGGCAGTGACGGGTTCTATATCGCCCGTCTGGAACGGCTCTTGTAATATAGTAAAACGGCAAGGCATTTACAGGTATCCCGCCCGCAGGGTTTTACTTGCGCGGCGGGCTTTTCTTTTACCGTCTCTAATATTTGTGTTAAAATAGGAAGAATGAGAAATAATACGCATATCTTTAAGAAGAAATGACATAGCGTATAGCCAAGAAATTTTATACTTTAAGAAAGAACAGGTGCTGATTTTGATGAAACCTTTAATATATGATTTATCTCTGGAAGAGTTGCAGCAGTGGGCTAAGGACAACGGAGAGCCTGCTTTTCGCGGCGGGCAGATTTTCGACTGGCTGTATGTAAAACGCGTTAATGATTTTGAGTCCATGAGCAACTTGTCCAAAGCGTTGCGCGCCAAGCTGAATGAGCAGTTCAGAATTACGGCATTGACCGAGATTACCAAGCTGGAGTCCAAGGATGGCACTGTGAAATTCCTGTTCGGTCTGCATGATGATCATGCGATTGAGACAGTTATCATGAAGCACAATTATGGCAACAGCGTCTGCGTAACGACGCAGGTGGGCTGCCGGATTGGCTGCACCTTCTGTGCCTCTACGCTTGGAGGACTTAAGCGCGACCTGACAGCCGGCGAGATTGTGGCCCAGGTTGTCCGCTCCCAGCAGATCCTCGATGCGCGCGGCGAACGCGTCAGCAGCATTGTCATCATGGGGACAGGCGAGCCTTTTGAGAACTATGATGCGACGATGAGATTTTTGCGTCTGATGATCCATGAGAAGGGCCTGAATATCGGTCAGCGGCATATTACAGTCTCCACCAGCGGGATTGTGCCAAGCATCTATAAATTTGCCGATGAAGACACCCAGATCAATCTGGCGATCTCCATTCATGCGCCCAATGATGCGCTGCGCTCCAAGCTGATGCCGGTCAACCGGCGTTATCCTTTTGATGATGTTATCGAGTCTCTGCGTTATTATCAGGCCAAGACCGGCCGGCGCATCACCTTCGAATATGCGCTGATTGGCGGCGTCAATGATCAGAAGGAGCACGCGGAGGAGCTTGCCGGAGTGCTTAAGACCATGCTCTGCCACGTCAACCTGATTCCGGTCAATCATGTGCCGGAGCGCAAATATGTACGAACTTCCCGCAATGATATTTTTGAATTTCAGCGTGTTCTGGCCGATCATGGCGTGAATGTAACCATCCGCCGTGAGCAGGGCCATGATATTGCGGCCGCATGCGGACAGCTGCGCGCCAAACACATGGAGTTGGGGTGAGGATATTTGATCAGAACAGTTCATGCCAGCGACATTGGCCGGGTACGTACCGTCAATGAGGATTCGGTCTGGATCGGCGTAACACGCCACGGTTATACCCTCGGCATTATCGCCGATGGAATGGGCGGACATTTGGCTGGCGACACCGCGAGCCGTCTTGCTCTGGAGACAATGAAGAATGCCCTGGACGGGCTCTTGCCTGATCTTCCGGAGGAAAGCTTACGCGAAGCGTTGTCTGCCGCTATTTTGGAAGCTAACAGCACGGTCTACCAAGAGGCTTCAAGTGACGAGAAGTACCATAACATGGGAACAACTGTCGTTGCCGCGCTGCTGAAGGGTCCGGCGGGATATATCGGCCATATCGGAGACAGCAGAGCCTACTTGATTAAGGACGGTGCAGCAATTCAGTTAACCGAGGACCATACGCTGGTCAATGAGCTGTTCAAGAGCGGACAGATCAGCCTTGAGGAGCTTGACAATCATCCGCGCCGCAATGTGCTCACAAGAGCGCTTGGGACGGATGCCGAGGTTGTGGCGGATTTGGCTCCTGTTAACCTGGCACTTGGAGAACTTTTGCTGCTATGCAGCGATGGACTGAGCAATTTCGTCAGCTTGGAGCATTTGGGCAAGGTTGCAGGAATCCTCGAAATACCGCTAGAGGAAAGAGCGGACCGATTACTTCAACTGGCATTGCTTGCCGGTGGCGGCGATAATATCAGCGTCGCTATGTTAGAACATCAAGGAGAGGCCGCAGTGCCCGAAACAAAGGAGTGGGGTAGATGATCGGTCACGAATTGGGCGGCCGTTACCAAGTCATCGAACGGATCGGGGGAGGTGGCATGGCGCTCGTCTATCGGGCACATGACATACTGCTTAACCGGAACGTCGCTATTAAAGTATTGCGCAACCAGTTTGTGCATGATGAGGAGTTCATCCGCCGCTTTCGGCGGGAGGCGCAGTCCGCTGCATCATTATCGCATCCGAATGTGGTCAGTATATACGATGTGGGACAAGAAGATGAAATTCATTATATTGTTATGGAATATGTCGAAGGCAAGAATTTGAATGAGATTATAAAAGAGCGGGCTCCGCTGCAGGTTGACGAATCCATCCGCATTGCTTCCCAAATCTGTGACGCACTTGATCATGCGCATCAGAATCAGATTATCCACCGCGACATCAAGCCGCATAATATTCTGATTGGCCGCAATGGCAGGGTGAAAGTGACGGACTTCGGGATTGCCCGGGCTGTCACCTCTACAACCATTACACAGACAGGCTCAGTGGTGGGGTCGGTTCATTATTTCTCGCCGGAACATGCCAAAGGGGTTACTACAGGGGAAAAGTCGGATCTGTATTCTCTAGGTATCGTACTCTATCAGATGCTGACTGGAGTACTTCCTTTTCTGGGCGAAAGCCCGATCAGTGTTGCCTTGAAGCATCTTCAGGAGGAGTTTGAGGAGCCGCGCCTGCTGAATCCGCTGATTCCGCAAAGCGTTGAGAATGTCATATTAAGATCCATGCGTAAAAATCCGGACGAGCGTTACCAATCGGCCAAAGAAATGCTCCATGATCTGGAGACCTGCCTGCTGCCGGAACGGCGGAGTGAGGCCAAAGCCATGTTCAATGACGATGATGACGAGGATCGAACGCGAATTATTCCGGCAATCAAGCCGCTGCAGCGCGGACTCGGCAGTCGCAGCGGCGGCGGGGGAGATGACAGAGGCTGGCGCGAAGAGGAAGCTGCGTCATCGGGTTCCGGTAAGGCAAAGCGGGGACGTCCTGTGCTGTGGGTGAGTCTCACACTGATCATCCTGCTGGCTATGGGCGGTGTGGTATGGTATGTGAACGCCAAGCTTGCTGTTAATGAAGTGGCTGTTCCAAGCCTGACGAGCAAATCTTTTGAGGACGCCAAAACTGCCCTTTCTGAAGTCGGACTTATCGCGGAGGAGCCTCCGCTGCAAGAATACAATCCGAATTTCGAGCCTAACATCGTATGGAAGCAAAGTAAGAATCCTAATACTATGGTCAAAGAAGGCACACATATCACTCTTACTGTAAGCACCGCCAAAGTACTGCCCAAAATGCCCGAGCTTTCTACCAAAACCTATGATGATGCAGTGAAGGAGCTGATCGCGGCGGGGGTAGAGCAAGGCCGGATCAGTCAGGACCAGCGCTTCAGCGAGGATTATCCTGAAGGTCAGGTTATCAGCTCGGAGCCTGCTGCCGGCAGCGATTATGATCCCGAGACGGCGACCATCAAGCTGATTGTCAGCCAGGGGAAAGAGACTACGCCGATACCGGATCTCGTCGGCTCGACCCAGAAAGAGGCCCAAGCCAAGCTGGAGGAAGCAGGACTTGTGCTGGGTGAAATCAAAGAAGAATCCAGCTTTACTGTTGATAAAGGCAAGGTAATGGAGCAATGGCCTTATGAGAAGGGTGATACGGCTTCACCGGGCGAGAAAATTAATATTACGGTAAGCACAGGTTACCCGCCTGAGGCATTGGAGTATACATTCAATGTACCGGTCACTCCTTCAAGCAAGGGCAAGAAGACCAAAATCCGCATTATCTATGCTGACGCACGCAAGGATGGCGAGAACCAGGAATGGGGAACACGTACGATTGCGAAGAGCCAGATGTTGTCGGTGAACTTGCTGCTCGCCCCTAATAAGGACGGTTCCATTTCCGTGTACCAGGATGGGGAATTCATCGCAACCTATACGATTAAATATGCGGATGCCAAAAACGGTACTGTGCCGCAACCTGAGCTCCCGGCCGATCCTACGCCTGTACCAACACAGGCGCCTACTGATACTCCGGTTACCAGCGAACCGACCATTGAACCGGAGATTTTGCCTCCAAGCACGGATAATGGAGGGAATACAGGGTCGGCGAACCAGACAGGTTTTGTGACAACCAATGCTAAGGACAAGGGAAAAAAGAAAGACAACTAAAAGATAAAAGCGGCAGCCGATCCTGAAGTTTCTCCAAGGCAAGGCTGCAGCAGCAGAATGACCCGGGTACCTTGCAGGCTTGGGTCATTTGTGCAATATCAGGAGAGGAAGGCTCATTATGTATGCCTGAGGGTATTATTGTCAAAGCATTAAGCGGATATTACTACGTTAAGCCGCTCCATGAAGGATCAATCGCAGCAGAGGAAGAAGCTGTGCAGTGCCGGGGACGGGGAATACTTAAGAAAAAGGGAATCACGCCACTGGTTGGCGACCGGATTATTTATGTTCTGACCGAGAACGGGGAAGGCATGGTCGATGAAATCCTCCCCCGGGAATCCGAGCTGATCCGTCCGCCGGTTGCCAATGTCAAGCTGGCTGTGCTGCTCTTCTCTGTACGCGAGCCGGACATGAATCTGAATCTGCTGGATAAGTTTCTGGTGCACATTGAGCATTCCGGCCTGAATACGCTGATCGTGCTCACGAAGCAGGACCTGGCCGATGACGAGGGCGAAGCTACTGCGCAGGTCAAAGCACTTTATGAGCGTATTGGGTATGAAGTGCTGGTGACGAGTTCCCTTACGGGCGAGGGCAGCGATGAGCTGCGTAAACGTCTCGCGGGGGGCATCAGCGTCTTCTCGGGCCAATCCGGTGTCGGCAAGTCAACGCTGCTGAACCGTCTTGTCCCCGGCCTTGAGCTGGAGACAGGAGAGATCAGCCTGCGCCTGGGCCGTGGACGCCATACCACCCGCCACGTGGAACTGATGGACATTGGCGAAGGCGGATTTGTGGCGGATACTCCAGGCTTCAGCCAGTTGGACTTTCTGGAGCTGGGTGTTGAGGAGCTGTCCACCTGCTTCCGGGAGTTTGCCCCTTATGCTGAACAATGTAAATTCCGCGGATGCAGCCACCTGCATGAGCCGGGCTGCCGTGTTATTGAAGCTTTTCAGGCAGGCGACATCGCCAGCAGCCGTTATGAGCATTACAAGCTGTTTTACAATGAAATGAAAGATAAAAAGCGGAGGTACTAACATTATGATTACAATCGCACCATCAATATTGTCAGCCGATTTTGCCGCACTTGGCGCAGAGGTTGCAGAAGCCCAGGCCAGTGGCGGAGACTGGATCCATGTTGACGTCATGGACGGCCATTTTGTGCCGAATATTACTCTTGGACCAGCGATTGTAAAAGCAGTGAAGGGACACACCTCATTGCCGCTGGATGTTCATTTGATGATCGAGAACCCGGAACGTTATATTGCCGAATTTGCAGCCGCAGGAGCCAGTGTGATTACGGTACATGCCGAGGCTTGTGTCCATTTGCACCGCGTGGTGCATCAGATCAAGGAGCTGGGTATCATGGCAGGTGTAGCGATCAACCCGGGTACTCCGGCGCTGGCTGTCCGCGAGGTGCTGGAGGATGTGGATTTGGTGCTGGTGATGACGGTTAACCCGGGCTTCGGCGGCCAGTCCTTCATTCCGGGTACCCTGCGGAAGATTAGCCAAATCCGCGAATGGGCCAAGGGAGTGAATCATACGGATTTACGCATTGAAGTTGACGGCGGTATCGCTGAGGATACGGCTCCGCTGGTTGCAGCGGCAGGCGCCGACGTGCTGGTGGCCGGGAATGCCGTCTTTGGACGCAGTGACCGCGCGGCAGCGATTAAGGCCATTCGGGAAGCTGCCGAGGCAGCACTCCGTTAATCCTTAACCTGCTTAGACTAAAGGTATAGGCCAAGTTATGAGCGCATAAACATGGTTACATGAGCAGAAATCTCATGTAGCCTTTTTTTGTTCAACAAGGGAGGTCTGCAGTTCGTTACGAAAGGCCGAGAGCCGGGAAAGTCTCCTACCGTACGGCATGAATTGATTGGAGGGTTAAGGATGAAATTTTACACGTTCAAGCTGCCAAAATTTTTGGGAGGTTTTGTTAAGGCGATTTTGAATACTTTTCAGAAAAACTGAGGCTGAATCTGAACAGAAAACATGAAAAAAAGCACCTTACGAATGTAAAGGGTGCTTTTTGCTACATATGAGATATCGTTGGGTCTAGGATAATCCAAGACTAAACGCGTTCAACTTTACCGGCTTTCAAAGCACGGGTGCTGACGTATACGCGTTTCGGTTTACCGTTCACGAGGATACGGACCTTCTGAACGTTAACTCCCCAAGAACGACGGTTGCGGTTGTTAGCATGGGATACATGGTTACCGCTGCCTGGTTTCTTGCCAGTTACAGAACATTTGCGGGACATAGATTACACCTCCTTGATTACTTACACCTGCATAAAACAATACTTAAATATAATATCACAGCAAAAATTGCTTCGTCAACCGCTTCAAAAACATTTATTTCTTTAGTCTCTTATAGTACAATATAGATTAGTGTATTATGTCCAGTTAATCCTAGAATTGATTAGGCATAAAGTTAGGAAGGGGAATTCTCATTGAGTAAGCGTTCTATAAACGGGACAGATTTTACCGCAATGGTACTCGCCGGAGCGGAAAAGCTGCAGCAGCATGCGGAGCACGTCAATTCCCTTAATGTTTTTCCGGTTCCGGATGGTGATACGGGAACAAACATGAATTTGACGATGACCGCAGGCGCGAACGAATTGAAGAAAAATAATACGGCCTCTGTCGGCCAATGTGCAGGAGTATTGTCCAAGGGTCTCCTGATGGGCGCCCGGGGGAACTCCGGTGTTATTTTGTCACAACTGTTCAGAGGGCTAGGACGGTACGCAGCCCAATATGATGAACTCAATGCGCAGCAGTTCGCAGCAGCGCTGCAGACCGGTGTGGATACGGCCTATAAAGCGGTGGTGAAGCCGGTAGAGGGCACGATTCTTACCGTTGCCAAAGAAGCGGCCAGACATGCCGTCTATTATGCGCGCCGCACAACAGATGTAACTGAGCTTATGACTGAAGTCCTGGCCAAAGCCAAAGAAGCGTTAGCCAACACGCCTGAGCTTCTGCCTGTGCTTAAGCAGGTTGGGGTTGTTGACTCCGGCGGTCAGGGTTTGGTGTACATTTATGAGGGCTTTCATCAGTACTTGACGAGTGGTGGCGCAGTAGTAGCGCAGTCTGTTCAGGGACAAGCTCCAGCTCCTGCCGCAGCACCGGCAGTGGTGCTCACTAAGCATGAGAATATATTGTCCTCCGTGCAGTCTTCTGCACAATCCCAACTGTCCACGGAAGATATTGAATTTTTATATGATATGGAATTTTTCATTAACCGGTTGCTTGGCGGCGCCGTGAAAGCGGAATTTGATGAGGAAGTTTTTCGGAAAGCGTTGTCAGTAAATGGCGATTCGATTATTGTCATTTCGGATGATGAGACCATCAAGGTCCATGTCCATTCCAAAACTCCGGGCGAAGTGCTGAATCTGGCGCTGCAGTATGGCGAGATTACCCAGATCCATATTCTGAACATGCGTGAGCAGCATCGTGACCTGCTGACCGCAGGGATGGATATTGCGCCGATGCCGGATGTATTTGCGGATATTCCGAAGGAAGAGAGCAGCGTGCAGTCACCGGCGGTTCCTCCGGCGGATGATATGGCGCTATACGGATTCATTGCGGTCTCTTCTGGGGAAGGGATCTCGGATATTTTCAGAAGCCTTGGCGTAGATGCCATTCTGTCCGGCGGACAGACGATGAATCCCAGTACGGAGGATTTCGTGAACGCGATATCGTCTATTTCCGCGAAGCATGTCTACATTCTGCCTAACAATTCGAACATTGTACTTGCCGCCCAGCAGGCCAAAGAGCTGCTTGAGGGTGAACGTGAGATCACCGTTATTCCAAGCAAGAGCATTCCGCAGGGAATTGCCGCTGCGTTTGCCTTTCAGGAGGAAGATACGGTAGATGCCAATACAAGCAACATGCTTGAGGCCATTTCACTGGTAAAATCTGGGCAAATTACGAATGCGGTCCGAGATACGGTTATCGAGGATCTGGAGATCAAATCCGGCCAGTATATCGGGATTTCGAACTCCAAGATTGTCACCGCTGCGGATGATCTGCTGGCGGCAAGCCAGGCGTTGCTCTCTAATATGCTGGAGAACGGCGATGAGATTGTCACCGTGTTGACCGGGGCGGATTCGGAAGATAATGTTACCGCATCGCTTGAAAGCTGGCTGGAAGAGACCTATCCGCAGGTTGAAGTTGAGATTCATGAGGGTGGACAACCGCTGTATTATTATCTTTTCTCAGTTGAGCCTTAAGTTGAAAGGTAGGGGAAGAAATTCATGAATCGTACCGTTATCGTCACCGACAGCACTTCTGATATCCCGCCGGCCATGGCGGAAGCGTATGGCATAGAGGTTGTTCCGCTGAACTTGATGTTCGGCGGGGAGACTTTCCGGGATAATGTGGATATGACACCGGAGCAATTCTATGAGCGTCTACCCCGTGCGGCTCAACTGCCGACCACATCTCAGCCGTCGCCAGATCAATATATGAACGTATATCGTGACCTTCTGGAGCGTAACCCGGGTAGCACTATTCTATCTTTTCATATTTCTTCAGGACTTAGCGGTACCTACCAGTCTGCTGTTCTGGCTAAATCCATGCTGGAAGAGGATGGGGAGGCAATCACCGTTGTAGATTCGCTATCCGCTTCTTACGGGTTCGGATTCATGGTGGTGCAAGCGGCGAGATTGGCTGCGGAAGGCAAAGGTCCTGAGGAAATTTTACAGACAGTAGAGAGTCTGCGCCAGTCGCGCAAGCTGTATTTTCTCGTAGATACGCTGGAATATTTGCAAAAGGGAGGCAGAATCGGGAAAGCCTCAGCTTTTTTGGGTACGCTGCTTAATATTAAGCCGATTCTCTCCATTGATTCGGAAGGAATCATCTATGCGGTCGAGAAGGTGAGAGGCCGCAAGAAGGCAGTAGCCCGCATGATCGAGCTGTTCAAGAAAGATCTGCCGGGTGTGGACAAAATCAATGTGGCCGTGGGTCATACGGCTGAACCGGCTTCCGGCGAAGAGTTCCTTAGGGAGCTAGCCGGGCACTTTACCCTGGAAGAGAAAGTGCTGACTAATGTGGGACCTGTAGTAGGGAGCCATGTCGGCAACGGAACCTTAGCCGTATTTATTTGGCCCGCGTAAATAGGGGATGAACATGCTGCTATCACTCGAATCAATAGAAGTGAAACAAATAAATGGCGTGAGCGCTCAAAAGCAAAGTGAGCTTCACGCCTTTGGCGTCTTTACAGTGAAGGATCTGCTGGAGTATTATCCTTTCCGCTATGAGGATTTTCGGCCCCGCTCGCTTAGCGAGGTCAAGCATGGCGACAAGGCGACCCTGGTTGCCAAGGTCATTGGCATTCCCGTACTGCAGCGTTTCGGAGGCAAGTCGCGCTTAAGCTGCAAGATGGTGGCGGAACCGTGGATGTTCACGGCTACGTGGTTCAACCAGCATTATGTGCGGGAGCAATTGACGGTTGGCCGTGAGATTGTGCTTACCGGCAAATGGGATCAGAAGCGGAACGCCATCACCGTGACAGATTATGAATTTACGGACCGGGGGGAAGGCAAGATCGGTACGCTTCAGCCGGTCTATTCCGTTGGTGGCAAGATCACCCAATCCTGGATTCGTAAAATGATCAATCAGGGCCTTAAGCAGTACGGCGAGATGATTCCAGAAATCCTGCCGCATACGATCATGCGGAAATATGATTTCATGTCCCGCAAGCGGGCGATTGCCACGATTCATCAGCCGGAGGATACACGTGAAGGCCAGCAGGGCCGGCGTAGAATGGTGTATGAAGAGCTGTTTCTGTTCCAGCTCAAGGTGCAGGCTTTCCGTGTCCTGACCCGCGGCAGAATGGACGGTGTAGTGCATACCGTGGACAACGCGACCGTTCGCCAGTTCGTGCGCAGTTTGCCTTTTGAGCTGACGGATGCCCAGAAGCATGTTGAACTGGAGATTCTGCATGATATGCGGGCGCAGTATTGTATGAACCGTCTGCTGCAGGGCGATGTAGGCTCCGGCAAAACAGTGCTGGCGGCAATCGCGCTGTTTGCCACGGTGAGATCGGGATTTCAGGGGGCGCTGATGGTGCCCACGGAAATTCTGGCCGAGCAGCATATGCGCTCGCTCACAAAGATGTTCGAGCCGTTTGGGATTACGGTAGGCCTGTTGACAGGAAGTGTTAGTGGACGTAAGCGCAAGGATCTGCTGGCCTCGCTGCAGATGGGAATGCTCGACATTGTGGTCGGCACCCATGCCTTGATCCAGGACGACGTGTTCTTCCGTGGGCTTGGGCTGGTGGTCACCGACGAGCAGCACCGATTTGGCGTCAACCAGCGCAGCGTGCTGCGCCGCAAGGGCTACAACCCGGATGTGCTGACGATGACCGCGACTCCGATTCCGCGTACACTGGCCATTACCGTCTTCGGCGATATGGATGTATCCACGCTGTCAGAACGCCCCAAAGGGCGGGTTCCGATCACAACTTATTGGGTCAAGCCTGATCTGCTGGAGAGGGTCCTGAAGCTGGTTAGCCGCGAGATTGACCAGGGACGGCAGGCTTATCTGATCTGTCCGCTCATCGAGGAATCGGAGAAGCTGGACGTGCAGAACGCGATTGATCTGCATATTCAGATGTCGCAGGCTTTTCCAAATTACAAGGTAGGTCTGCTGCATGGCCGGATGACCCCGGCAGAAAAGGACGAGGTCATGCGCGCTTTTTACAGCAATGAATTGCAACTACTCGTATCGACAACCGTTGTTGAAGTTGGTGTCGATGTTCCGAATGCGACGCTAATGATTATTATGGATGCGGATCGCTTCGGCCTCTCCCAACTGCATCAGCTGCGCGGCCGGGTAGGCCGGGGACAATATGCCTCTTACTGTGTGCTTATAGCCGATCCGAAGTCGGAGATCGGACGGGAGAGGATGACAGCCATGACCGATACAGATGACGGCTTTGAGGTCTCGAGGCGAGATCTGGAGCTGCGTGGACCGGGGGATTTCTTCGGGACGAAGCAGAGCGGGCTGCCGGAGTTCCGGCTTGCGGATATGACCGCTGACTTCGAGGTACTGGAGATGGCCCGTGATGATGCAGCAGGGCTGCTCAGGGATGCGGCGTTCTGGACCTCCCCCGATTATGCGCCACTACGGGGTTATCTGCAGAACGAGCAGATTTTCCAGGGAGATTTAATTGATTGAACAGGCACATGCCGCTGCTGCTCCTCATATACTGTGAATGATTGGATATGATTGGAGGTGCTGTGCTTGGGTTATCAGCAATATGGAATCAGTCCGCAGCTTGTGGAACGCATCAAGCTTAAGATGAAGAATCCGGCTGTCAAAGAACGCATTAAGAATATGATTAATGGAATTTCCAAGCAGGAGCTCCAGGACACAGCGGTTGTGCGAAGACTGGTGCGCAATGCTTCGGCAGTTCTGGGTGAGAGGCTGACATCGGTGCAGGAAGACCAAATTGTAAAATTTGTTATCGCGCAAAAAATTGATCCCAGCAATACTTTTCACCTGATCAAGTTATGGGGCATGTTCCGCTGAAAGGAACCACTGCTGAAACGGACAAAACAAAAAAGCGTTCCTGCGGTATCATCGTGGGAACGCTTTTTGCTGGTGTGCCTGGTACGGGCGATAACTAGGCAGTGAAAGTCCGCTAAGGCAGTGAACGCTAGTCGCGGAAAAGGGCGGCCAGTCTTCTTCTGCCGGATCAGCAGCCTGAATGAGCTTCGGCTGTCCGAAGCCCTGATCTCCTTGCATTAATTTTTGTATGCCAGCTGTGCCCGGTTAGAGTATCCGCTGCATATGCAGCATGACTTTACTCCAATAGCCGCTATCCAGCTCGCTGATCTGAACGCCCGGATCACCCCAGGTGTGAATGAACTTGCCGTCTCCGATATAAATGCCGACATGCCCCGGGATCGCATTGTTATCAAAGCGGCCGGGAACCGTGAAGAAAATCAGGTCGCCTACGGCAAGCTCACCGCGGTTTACCCGTGTGCCAAGATTGGCCTGGTCTTTGGCCAGACGGGGCAGATTCACCCCGAATTTCTTGAAGACATGCCGGGTGAAGGAGGAGCAGTCAAACCGCTTGGTTTCTTCGTAGGGTCCTGCACCGAATTCATAAGGAACACCCAGGAACTTCTTGGCATAAGCCACCAGCTCGCTGCTGTCCGCTGCGGACAGACTTTGAATGCGCAAAGGCTTTGGTGTAGCGGTTGTCCCGGCCTTTGTATGGTCTCCACGCACAGTCGGCGAAGCAATATTGATCTCTCCAGTGCTGGGATTCCAGCCTACCTCGGTTTGCAGGAGCTTGGACAGCGCGGTCGGAGTGATATAAATTTGACCGTTTCGCCGCATGGGAGCCTCTTGCAGTTTAACCTTCCGGCCGAGGGAGAATACATGGGGGGAATTAGGACGGAGCATGTACATTACGTCTGTATATCCGATTTTGGCATACCCTCCGCTCGAAGTGTCATCTTTCATCCGGTAGCCGATGGATGCGGCCGCTGGTTTTAAGGGAATCCAATAAAGGCCGTTCTTGTCGGTGAAAGAGGATTTCTCATAGTAGCTGCCTGCATTTGAACCCGCAGGAGTTATCGAATTGACCTTTGGAGTCTGTTTTTGCTTAGTGTAGCTGCAGGCGGTACTTGATATAAGAGCTGCAGTGAGGAGGACGGCGGCAGCAATCTTTATAGGTTTGTTAGTTGTCATATGGCACGCTCCATGTTCAGAACTGTAATCTAAGTTTGCGCAGGGAGTGAATTTTTATGTGGATCGGGGGAAGGGAATGAATGTCAGCAGCAAATGATATGGAAAAATCTATGCTTCTAACAATTGTAATCTAGCAGTGATAAATCATTGACGGAAAATCATCCTTTATATAATATAGGTCTAATAGAATTGCGACATGGCTGCGGGATTCGTGAGGGCTTTTGCTTTAACGCTTTTATATATGAAAGCGATACTGCTGAGACGCTTACTCTGATGCCCGCGCTGATCCTGTAACCAGAAAAGGGGTTAATTTATGAAAACAAAGAAAATATGGTTGAGCTTGAGCCTGTGCCTGATGCTGGCCGCTACCGGCTGCGGAGCAAACAAAAATAATGACAGCGCAGCTGCGCCTTCAGCAGGTGCAAGTGCTGCAGCGGATAACGGAGGATCTGCTGACAAGAAATCTTATACCATCGCTATTTCGCAATACGTTGAGCATCCGTCATTGGACGCTACCCGGGAAGGATTCCTTGCCGCGCTCAAGGATGCCGGAATCGTCGAAGGCGAGAACCTGAAGGTCGATCTGGAGAACGCGCAAGCGGACCAGTCCAACAACCTCTCCATCGCCCAGAAGATTGCGGCGGATAAGAATGATCTGGTGCTTGGTATCGCGACACCTTCTGCCCAAGCTGTTGTACAGAATGTAAGCAAGGATACACCGGTTCTCTTCGCGGCGGTAACCGACCCGCTGGACGCGAAGATTGTAAAGGATCTGGATCACCCCGGCGGGAACGTTTCGGGAGCATCCGATACTAATCCTGAATCGATTACACGGCTGATGACGTTTATTGCCACACAGTTCCCGAATGTAAAAAAACTGGGTCTGATCATTAACGAAGGTGAACCCAATGCTGTGGTTATGGCTGACATTGCCAAGAAAGAGCTGGACAAGCATGGCATTGAGCTGGTCAAAGCAACAATCACCAATACCTCAGAGGTGAAGCAGGCGGCGGAATCGCTTGTGGGCCGGGCGGATGCCTTTTACATTACACTGGACAACTCGGTGGTAAGCGCCGTGGACACGATTATTCAAACTGCCAATGATAACAAAATTCCATTCTTCTCCGCCGACCGCGACACCGTTGAGAAGGGTGCTTTTGCTACTGTAGGGTTCAAATATTATGATCATGGCTACCAGGTGGGGCAGATGGCTGTGGAAGTGCTGAAGAATGGCAAAAACCCAGGCGATATGAAGGTTACGAAGCAGGAGAAGCTGGATCTCATCCTTAACCTGAAAGCGGCGGCTGCGCAGGGAATTAAAGTGACTGATGCCATGAAGGCTGAAGTAGTTGACCAGGCTAACAATATTATTCAATAACATATAGACACAAGCAGAAACGGCTATGCTGTCCATCAAACGACGGGATCCGTTTCAGGGAGGAAACGCCTATGTATGATTCAATACTTGGAGCCATAGAAATGGGCTTGATCTACGCTTTTATGGCTTTGGGAGTATATATTACCTTTCGTATTCTTGATTTTCCTGATTTGACTGTAGATGGAAGCTTCACGACCGGCGGAGCGATTGCCGCAATGATGATTACACATGGCTATTCGCCTTGGCTGGCAACGCTCTGTGCGCTGGCAGGCGGAATGGCGGCAGGCATGTGCACTGGACTCCTCCATACCAAGGGAAGGATCAATGGACTGCTGTCAGGTATTCTGATGATGATTGCCCTCTATTCGATTAACTTGCGGATACTCGACAACAAACCCAATGTTTCGCTTATGGGCGAGGATACCCTGTTCAGCTCTATTAATCCTCTATTGGTTATGCCCTTCGTAATGCTTGCGGTCAAACTCCTGATGGATCTGTTCCTGCGGACCGATCTGGGGTTTGCCCTGCGGGCTACCGGCGACAACACACGGATGATCCGCAGCTTTGGGGTCAATACAGATTCAACGACTATTCTTGGCATCAGCCTGGCGAACGGGATGGTGGCGCTCTCGGGAGCACTTATTGCCCAATATTCCTCATTTGCAGACTCGTCTATGGGGATTGGCATGATTGTGATCGGGCTGGCTTCGGTTATTATCGGCGAGGCGATCTTCGGAGCCGGAACTATATTCCGCGCCACTTTGGCGGTTGTACTTGGCTCGATTGTCTACCGTATCGTGGTGGCGCTGGCCCTGCGCGTGCCGTGGCTGAAGTCTTCAGATCTGAAGCTGATTACGGCAATTATCGTCATCATTGCTTTGGTCTTCCCGTCAGTACGGCGTTTCCTGAAGCAGAAGAACACGGCCCGCAAACGGAGTGCTGAGCTTGCCGAGCAGGCTTTGCGCAGCAAGAGAGGGGGCACGGCTAATGCTGAAGCTTGATAACGTGTCCAAGCTGTTCAATCCCGGCAGCCCGGATGAGAAGATCGCGCTGCTGGGAATTGATCTGGAGCTGCGTGCCGGAGATTTCGTGACGATTATCGGCAGTAATGGCGCAGGCAAGTCCACTCTGATGAATGTGATATCCGGTGTAATGAGGCCCGCCCTCGGCGAAGTGCGCATTGAAGGCAACCCCATCAGCAGCCTGCCGGAATTTCAGCGTGCCCGCTGGATCGGCCGGGTCTTTCAGGACCCGATGGCAGGGACGGCGCCGCATATGACGATTGAAGAAAATCTGGCGATGGCCTTTAAGAGAGGGCAGAGCCGGGGCTTGTCTTTTGGCGTATCCTCTGCACGCCGGACGATGTTCCGCGAACAGCTCAGCCGGCTGGGCATAGGCCTTGAGAACCGGCTGCGTGCGAAGGTGGGGCTGCTGTCCGGCGGAGAACGCCAGGCGCTCAGCCTGCTTATGGCAACCTTCACCCAGCCGCAGATTCTGCTGCTGGATGAGCATACGGCGGCACTCGATCCTTCGCGTGCCGAGCTGATTACAAGACTGACCGAGTCGATTGTCCGTGAGATGAAGCTGACGACACTGATGGTTACCCATAATATGGATCAGGCGATCCGGTTAGGCAACCGGCTGATCATGATGGATAAGGGGACCATCATTCTGGATATTGATGAGGAGCGCAAGAAGGACCTGACCGTCGAGCGCCTGCTGGGTGAATTTGAATCCATCAGCGGGCATAAGCTGGCGGATGACAGGATGATGCTGGGCTGAGGAAAACCCGGTAATTAAGGCAATACTGTGGCGAAGCCGGGGATTGCCCCAAAGAGTTAAACCAAAGACCTGGGAGTACAGTTGGATTGGACTGTGTTCCCGGGTCTTTGGTTTATATTTCCAAAATAGAAACTTTCGTATAAAATATAAGAAATTCATAGAGAAAGCAGAGTGAGTAAGATTATGGCCTCCAAAAATAAGAGCGCTTTCAAAAACTCCGGAATCTTTAACAAAATGATTATGCTGATTTCATTTTTGCTCCTGCTGTCCTTCCTGTTTTCGCTCATCTTCCTGCAGTATGTATACCGCATTTATGACCATCAAATTTATGAAAAATCGTCTGAGGTGCTGGGAATGTCCTCGATCAGCATTGAGAATGAGCTCAAGGAATTGGAGCAGTTATCCTTTACGGTAGTTTCGGATGAGCAAATTCAGCAATGCCTGCGGCAACTACAGAATGATCCTTCGCCATATGAAAGGCAGCTCCTGCATAACAAAATCATTAACCGGCTGGTAGCCTTTGCGGGTGCAGAGAAGTATGTCTACTCGATGATGCTGATGGATACGAACGGTGGAGCAATGACAGCAGGCAACCGGGAGGGAGTGTCCCAATCGCTGCAGGATGAGTTGAAACCGCTTGCGGCAGCGGGTGCGGGCAGTAATGTCTGGTACACCCAAGGCAGCAAGAACTCCCTGCTGGCCGTGCGCCAGATCAAGTCGTACACCGGCTCGACCTTCACGCTGGATAATCTGGGCACATTGGTTATCCGCATCCGCGTAGATCGGATCATAGCTGACAGCACCAGCATGACGGAGGATGGCGGTCAGCTTATTGTCATTGATAAGGCGACCAGCCGGACCGTCTATCCCGGAAAGCCGCTGCTGTTACCCCAGGAGCTGGCGAAAGAGGTACACCGGCCTGAATCCTACCGTACTGCCAGCTACAGCAAAGGGACGTATTTTGTAGTCAAGACCGGCTCCTCCTACATGAACTGGACCTACATCAATGCTACCCCCTTTAATGAAATGTTCAAGCAGATTACTTTTGTCAAAAGACTGGTTGTATTCGTCTTCGCGTGCATTTTGTTATTGGGGCTGCTGCTGGGCTACCGGCTGGCCCGGAGTCTGGTAAGGCCCATCTCCAAGCTGACGGAGAAAATGAAGCGGATCGAAAAAGGCGATCTGGATAATCTGGAGGAGCAAGCGCTTGGGTTCGTCTCACAAACGGCCCAGGATGAGGTAAGCCAGCTATACCGCACCTTCAAAATGATGATCCGCCGGATCAGAGAGCTGATTGATGAGAATTATGCCAAACAACTGGTGATCCGGGAGACGGAGCTGAAGGCGCTGCAGGCGCAAATCAACCCCCATTTTCTCTACAATACGCTGGAGTCCATTAACTGGCTGGCGAAGGTGAACAAGCAGGCCCAAATTTCAGAAATGGTGGAGGCGCTGGGATTCCTGCTGCGCAGCTCCATCGGGCTGAAAGATCCGCTGATTACGCTGGAGAAGGAGCTTAGCATTGTCCGAAGCTATATCACTATTCAGCGCACGCGGTTTGAGGAGCGGCTGGATTTTCATATGGATATCCCGGAGGAGCTGCAGGATGCTCTGATTCCCAAGCTGACACTGCAGCCGCTGGTCGAGAACGCTATCCGTTATGCGCTTGAACCGAATATTGAGCCTTGCACGATTTCAATCTCCATTGCCCGTCAGGAGGAAACGCTTGATCTTAAGGTCAGGGATAACGGTCCGGGAATGACCGGTGAATTCATTCGGGAGCTGCTGCAGGGTAAAATCCAGACCCGGGGGGAAGGGATCGGACTGGCAAATATAACGGAGCGGGTGCAGCTTGTTTTTGGACAGGGATGGGGAATGGAAATTGAAAGCCAGCCGGGAGAAGGGACAACGATTCATGTGCGTATCCCCTATTTGAGAGGAGAGGTCAGACATGTATAAATTGCTGCTTGTTGACGATGAACGCTTGATTCTGGAAGGAATTTCACAGGTGGTGGATTGGGAGAAGGCGGGAACTGAGCTTGCAGGGACGGCCCGCAACGGGCTTGAGGCGCTGGAGAAAATTGAGGCACTGGCCCCTGATATTGTGATCACCGACATTTCGATGCCGGGGCTGGATGGACTAGGACTGGTAGAGCGCTGCAGTGAAAAGTTCCCCGCCATAAAGTTCATTATGCTGACTGGATACAAGGATTTCGATTATGCCTGCACCGCCATGCAGCACGGGGTCAAGCATTATTTGCTGAAGCCCTGCAATGAGCAGCAAATTCATGAAGCATTGATAGAGCTTGTGAAGGAACTTGATGAGCGAAAGAGCCGTGAGCGGTTCGTCACCGAGATGAAGCATAGGCTGACCAAGGTGCTGCCCCATGTCAAAGAGCAGTTTCTAAAGGAATGGATCTCCAATAAAACCTATGGCAGTTATGATCTCGACTACTATCAAGAGCTGTTTGGCACCCGGCTCGACGACAAAAGCGTAAGGCTGATTCTGCTGCATTTGGAGGGTTCCTTTGAATATGAGCATCTGTTCGCGCTGCAAAATATTGCAAAAGACATGCTCTCTGAGGTGCTCCTCAGCACGACCATCGGTTCCCATGTGCTGATTCTGCTGGAGCAGCCGGAAGATGGGGGGCAGCAGGCCGATTTGCTCGAGCGGATTGCTGAAGTGAAGGAGATTTTTCATAATTTCTATAAAATCCATGTCACAATTGCGGTAAGCGACCAGGGCCGGATGATCCACTCCCGCTCTCTGTACCGGCAGACCCTGCAGTGCCTGAATCACCGTTTTTATCTGGAGGAGGGTAGTCTGATCACAGGGAGCGACATCCCGGCAGATGAGCTGAGCGGCAAAAATGAGATTGATCTGGAGGAGGAGCAAATCTGCCTGTTAATTAAGGCGGGGGATCAAAACGCAGTCGAAGCCGAGCTGGAACGGTTATTTGGCGTATTATCAGAGCAGCGTTTTGATATCAATGTGACCCGCTCCTATGTGCTCCAGCTCTATTCGGCGATGATCAGACTATGCATACCTGAGGAACGGAGCACTTTTACTTCAGGACTGGCGGAGCTGGCAGAGCTGGGCAATTTGAGCAGTCTGAAAGCTTTTGTCAAAAAAGAGGCCGGACGTCTTACCCAGATGTATGACCGCCATTTCGTGACCCGCCAATCCTCCATCGTGGACAAGATGCTCCGCATTATTGAGGAGGACTATTGCAATTCGGAGCTTTCTCTTAGCTCGGTCGCCGCTGAAATGCTGTACATGAACCCGGATTACCTTGGGAAAATCTTCAAAAAAGTGACCGGCGAGAAATTTTCCAACTATGTGACCCATTACCGGATTGGCAAAGCCTCCGAACATATTATCCGCAGCGGAGACGTTAAGGTGTTCGAATTGGCGGAGCTGTACGGCTTCGGCGGCAATGCCCAGTATTTCAGCCAGGTGTTCAAGAAGGTGACCGGCAGGACGCCTACGGATTTTATGAAGCCGCAAGTGAATGGGACAGGTGAATGAACCTGATTATTGAACAAAGATAACGGTTTTTTGTATTCAAGAATGGGCCAGGATTTGCGAAAATTTACACATGGAAGCGTTACCAGTGGAACTGGTCTTCCTGCTCACTATCATTTTACGAAAAGGGGAGAGTTGAATTTGAAAAAGAGATTCGCATTATTGGCCGTTCCCATGCTGTTATCCTTGCTGGCCGGATGTGGCGGAAACAACAGCAATAACGCCAAGGATTCGGCAGCCACAAACGCCGCGGGCAACCAGGCGTCAGCACCAGCCGCCAGCAGCTCGTCAGAGCCGGTAACTCTACGGATTGCCTGGTGGGGCGGGGATACGCGTCATTCTTATACACAGCAGGTCATTGATATGTATGAAGAACAGAACCCTAACGTAAAGATTGAACCGGAATATGCTTCCTTTGATGATTACTGGAAAAAGCTTGCTCCTCAGGCCGCAGCCAACCGTTTACCCGATATCGTGCAAATGGATGTGTCTTATATCAATCAATATGGCTCGAATGGGCAACTGGAGGATATGACCTCTTATCTGAACAAAAGCATTCAGGTCGGCGACGTGAACGAAAATGTCCTGGCTACCGGTAAAATCGGAGACAAGCAGTACGGGATTCCGCTGGGTGTCAACGTGCTAGGTTTTCATTATGACCCTGCGCTCTTGAAAAAGGCCGGCGTGGATTCGATTCCGGAAAATTGGACTTGGGATCAATACAAGGAAATCGCCTTGAAAGCCAAATCTGCCGGGCTCTACATTGACGGCTCGATGGCAGCGGATGTCTTTTTCAACTACTATCTGCGCACCAAAGGCTTGTCGCTCTACAACACAGACGGCTCCGGGCTTGGTTATGAAGATGATGCGCTGTTCACCGACTTCTTCGGGATGCTGTCAGACCTGATTGCGAAAGGTGCAGTTCCGTCACAAGACAAACTGAGCCAGAACAAGGGTGTAATCGAAGAGTCGGACATTGTTAAGGGAACAGGCATCGGCGTCTGGCAGTGGTCGAACCAATATGTGGCCTTGCAAATCGCTGTTAACCGTCCGATGGCACTGGCACAAATGCCGGGACCGGATATGGAAAAAGGGCTGTACATGCAGCCAAGTATGTATTGGTCGATTACAGCCAATTCCAAAGTCAAAGAAGAAGCTGCTAAATTTATTGATTTCTGGACCAACAGTGCTGAAGCCAACAAGCTGATCAAGGGTGAGCGCGGCGTACCGATTTCCAGCAAAATCAAAGAATCCCTGGCTACGGAGCTGACGGATGCCGGCAAGCAGGTATTCCAATTCGTCGCAGATATGGAGCCTAAGACTTCTCCAATGAGCCCGCCAGTAGGCTCGCCGGAAGTAGTAGCCCTGCTGACTGACCTTGCTGAGCAAATGAACTTCGGACAGATTAAGCCGGATGCCGCTGCTGCCCAGTTCCGTAAAGAGGCTACAGAGATTCTCGCCAGCCGTTAACTGAGTGTAAGACCATACTGTGATTCTAACAAGATTGGAGTTGGAGACCTTGGCTGTGAGCAATCCTCTTACCGCTAATCCGCAGGCCTACAGAGCGAAGAAGCCGTTTGGACAGCGGCTGCGCAAAAATTTAACGGGTTATGCCTTTATCAGTCCGTTTGTGATCGGCTTCCTATGCTTCACGCTGGTGCCGATGATCATCTCGCTCTACCTGAGCTTCACCAAATATAATTTGTTCGCCCCTCCACGCTGGGTGGGGCTGGACAATTATATCAAAATGTTCACCGGTGATCCGAAATACGTACATTCTCTAACGGTAACGCTGCTGTATGTTTTCGTTGGTGTACCGCTTCGCCTGGGCTTTGCTTTGTTTGTAGCGATGATTCTCAATACGAAATCACGTATGGTAGGCGCCTACCGCACCGTGTACTATCTGCCCTCCATTATCGGCGGCAGTGTCGCCGTATCCATCATGTGGCGCAATATTTTCAGCGATACGGGAATCATCAACGGCATGCTTGGCTTTTTCGGGGTGGGACCGGTAAGCTGGTTCGGAAATCCCAATGCGGCGCTCTTCATGCTGATTACATTATCTGTATGGCAATTCGGTTCATCCATGCTGATCTTTCTGGCGGGGCTGAAAAATATCCCGACTGAAATGTATGAGGCGGCGAGTGTGGATGGAGCAAGCTTTTTCCGCAAATTCTTCAAAATCACCCTGCCGCTGCTCAGCTCCGTGATCCTGTTCAATATGGTTATGCAGACGATCAGCGCATTTATGACCTTCGTGCCAGCCTACATTATCTCCAAGGGCGAGGGCGGCCCAATGGACGGAACGATGCTTTATTCTCTGTATTTGTTCCGCCAGGCCTTCATGTTCAATAACATGGGCTACGCTTCGGCTATGGCTTGGGTGATGCTGCTGCTGGTAGGAATATTGACAGGCATTCTGTTCAAAACATCGAAATCATGGGTCTTCTACGAATCGGGAGGAGGAAAGTGAGCCATGGCGAAGAATAAAATCAAATGGCCGATCTATCACATACTTATCGGCGGTCTCGCTATCATCATGATCTACCCGATCTTATGGATGATCATGAGCTCCTTCAAAGAAAGCCGGCTGGTGTTCGTTACTGCGCAGACGCTGCTTCCGCATCCCTGGGAATGGGGCAATTACGCCAAGGGCTGGGAAGGCGTCGCCGGATATTCCTTCGGTGTCTTCATTAAGAACTCTTTAGTTATCGTTGTGGTGGCTACGGTTGGCGCGGTTTTCTCCTCGTCGCTGGTCGCCTTCGGCTTCGCCCGCAACAAATTTGTCGGCCACGGCCTGTGGTTCGGGATCATGATGATGACGCTGATGCTGCCATCGGACGTCGTACTTGTCCCGCAATATATTATTTATACGAAGCTGAACTGGCTGGACAGCATCCGGCCGATTGTCATCCCGCAGTTCTTCGGTGTACCGTTCTTTATCTTCCTGATGCTGCAGTTCATCCGCACGATTCCGGCCGAGCTGGATGAAGCGGCGACCATTGACGGCTGCGGCAAATTCCGGCTTTATTATAAGATCATTCTTCCGCTGATCCGTCCTTCGATGGCAACGGCGGCAATCTTCTCCTTCTACTGGCGCTGGGAGGACCTGCTCGGACCTGTGCTCTACCTCAATTCCCCGGCCAAATATACGGTGTCTATGGGACTCAAAATGTTCCTCGACAGCGAATCCGTATCCAACTGGGGACCGATGTTCGCGATGTCCGTGCTGAGCCTTACGCCGGTGATGCTGATTTTCTTCATCTTCCAAAAGCAGATCGTCGACGGCATCAGCACCAGCGGGCTGAAAGGCTAGTCATCGGCTGCTGATGGCAGGCGGAGTAGAAAAACGCTGGGGGAAAGGTGTGCGGTAACGTGGAAAGCTATTGTTTTGATTTTGGTCTGGAGGCTGCGGCTTCCGGCTACACCAAGGTGAAACCGGATACAGTGTATACCGCCGGGCAGGGCTATGGCTTCACACCCGGTTCGGTGGTGTTCGGGCGGTTTCGCGGTGGAAGTGACACGCTGCATAATGACTGCTGTATCCCGCAGAAAGCGAAATTTCTTGCAGATGTGCCGGACGGGATTTACAGGGTCACTGTGCTGGTCGGCGATTCTCTCGCCGATACGAGCACAGTGATTACTGCCGGGGCGGGAAAGCATGTGCTCGAACCGCTGAACGTGCCGGCAGGGCAGTATATGCGGGAAGCCTTCGCTGTGCGGGTCAGCGGAGGGCAACTGAGCCTTTCCTTCTCTGGGCCGGCTCCGCGGATTAACGCTCTGGACATTCAAGCGGATGGCGAAGCGCTGGCACTTGTGCTTGCCGGAGATTCAACCGTTACGGATCAAGGCGAGGAGGGTTATCCTTATGCGGGCTGGGGCCAATTGCTGCGGCAGTTCTTTAAGCCCGGCGTTGTCGTGGATAACCGCGCCTTATCGGGACGCAGCACAAAAAGCTTCATCAGCGAGGGCCATCTGCAGCGGATCGCCGCCGAGCTTCGGCCGCGCGATTATCTGTTCATCCAGTTCGGCCACAATGACTCCAAACCGGATGAAGCCCGTCATACCGAGCCTTATACAACCTATAAGGAGCATCTGCTGCAGATGATTACCGCCGCCCGGGACGCTGGCGCGAATCCGGTGCTTGTTACCCCGATGCACCGGCGGCGGTTCGACCGTGAGGGTAGCATTGTGGACACGCATGGCGATTATTTGCCGGCAATGCGGGAGCTTGCGGCTGAGGAGCAGGTGCCGCTGATTGATCTGGAGCCGCGCAGCCGCAAGCTTTTTGAAGCCTATGGACCGGAAGGCAGCAAGGAGCTGTTCATGTGGAGTTATCCCGGGGAGTATCTCCGTCACCCCGCCGGTGTGCAGGACAACACGCACTTTCAGATCCTTGGCGCGCGCCTCCTGGCACAGCTTGTGGTCGAGGGCATCCGCGAGGCCGGATTGAACGACCTTATCATTCACTTGCGCCAGGGTGAATGAGATTAAGTGGTGATAAACACCACATAAGAAGAACTTGAAGAATAATGAAGAGGCCGAAGTAACGGAGGGGAAGTTTGGAACTGGAGGAGCGAAAGCGTCCGCCTTTGTTCACAGATTTCAACCGCGAGTAGCGGTTTCCAATCAAGAAATCTGTGAACAACAGCGGCCGGAAGTCCAAACATTCCCCGCAGTTACGACCAGCCCTTCAAATTGGACTTAAAGTTCAGCTTATTTAAAGAGAAAGGTGTGGAAAAGAATGCCAGCTTTTATCTACGATGAAGAACAAATCAAAGCCACCATCGACTGTGTGGTGGAGCGTACCCTGCGCATGGACTTCTCCTGGGATTGGCCGGGAGGCGTCGCTTTTTACGGAATATGCGAAGCCTATGAGGCAACGGGCAAGGAAGAATATTTACATGCGCTCAAGACATGGGTCGATGACAACATTGCCGAGGGTCTGCCCAAGCTGTCCGTAAATGGCGTGTCCATCGGACACTGTCTGATCACGCTGTATCAGGCTACAGGGGAGCAGAAGTATCTGGACATCGCCTTAGAGATGGCCGAGTTTCTGCGGCATAAGGCGGAGCGCTTCGCACAAGGGATTTTCCAGCATACAGTGAATTCCCTGAGCCATGTGTTCCCTCAGCAGGCCTGGGTGGATACGATGTTCATGGCCGGATATTTTCTGCTGCGCATGGGCTATCTGCTCGATAACCGGGAATATATCGAAGATGGATTGGTCCAGTACCACGGGCACGAGGAGTTTCTGCAGAATTCCGATACCAATCTGTATTATCATGGCTGGGATCATGTGAATCAGAATAATATGTCGGGCATCTACTGGGCACGCGGCAATTCCTGGGCGGCATTAACGATGGCCAAAGCGCTGCGGCTGGTAGAGGTCACTCATCCCTCGTTTATGATTATTGAAGGCTCGCTGCGCGACCAGCTTGCGGCGCTTGTCCGCCTACAGTCGCCTGAGGGCTTATGGCATACCGTAATTGATGATGAGACCTCTTATTTGGAAATGTCGGCATCGGCGGGGATTGCTACTGCGGTGCTGATGCAGGGCAGGCTCTATAACAAATACTCGCAGCTTGCCCTTCAGGGGATTTTGTCCAGAATCAAGGAAGATGGCACAGTGACCGAGGTATCTGCGGGCACAGCCGTGATGAATGATATCGACGGATACCGTCAAGTGCCGAAGAAGAGGATTCAAGGGTGGGGCCAAGGCCTGACGCTAGCGTATCTCTCCCAGGTGTTGCGGACGACAAGCAATCCATTTGGTTAATGGTTTCTTCTATATCACTTGAACTAAAGAAAACATAAAAAGGGCAGAGGGAGGGGAAGTTTGGAACTGTAGGAGCGGTAGCGTCCGCCTAAGAGCTTTCCGTAGGAAAGCTGGCATCGAAAGCATAGGCTGTCTGCGGATTTCCACCGCGAAGAGCGGTAACAATCAAGAAATCTGCAGACGGGCAGCGGCCGGAAGTCCAAACATTCCCCGCAGTTACGACCAGACCCCAGTATGGAATCTAAAGTTTAACTGAATATCACCTAAAGAAACGGATTCCGTCTCTTGCATGTTTCGTGCCGCTCCCAGCGACAGAAGCCTCTGCGGAGACCAGGGATGCCGTTTCTGTTTGTGAAAAGGGCTGCACATTTGCTGCATTTTTCAGGTATACTATTCCTATCTGTCTTAGAAACGAGGGCACTTATGGATATTAATCTGCACACAGAATCAATTGTTAAACTGCTTGTGGCCATGCTGTTCGGGCTGTTCATCGGCATCGACCGCCAATTGAAACAGAAGCCGCTGGGAATTCGGACCAGTATGGTCATCAGTATTGCGAGCTGTCTGGTGACGCTCGTCTCCATTCACGCATACGACAAGTTTGGAGGAACGAATCATCCAAGTATGGACCCTATGCGTCTGGCGGCGCAGATTGTCAGCGGGATCGGGTTCCTGGGAGCGGGAGTGATCCTGCGCCGGGGCGGGGATGCCATTTCCGGCCTGACCTCGGCGGCGCTGATCTGGACAGCATCGGGGATCGGCATCGCGGTCGGCGCGGGCTTTTTTGTGGAAGCGGGTTATGCTGTCGTACTACTGATGTTCGCAGTGAATGCCGTACCGTACTTGATCAAGCTTATGGGGCCGCAGGTGCTGAACAAGCATGAAATTTCCGTCAGAATTATTATGCAGCCGAATTATGTGCTGACTGACGTGATTCAAAAAATTGAGCAGCGCCAGGCGGCAGACTCCAGAAAATCGAAAAAAAACGGACGGATCATCCGGCGCACGACGATTAAGGATCTTGAGGATGGCAGACAGGTGATCGAAATGCTGATCTCTGCCCCTGACCGTGAATATGTTACAGAAATTTACTATGATGTGAAGAAAATCGAACATGTGATGAGCGTGGAGGTTGAACAACTGTAAAAATGACATTTTACCTCCTGGGCAGATGTGGTAATCTATCTAGGAGAGAGTCATTTTGAGATTATGGAAGGGAGAAACATTTAATGTCAATTACAGCATTTGAAGGACAATACGAGGGAGAAGCGGCAATCTGGCTGAAAGCTGGCCGTTATGAGGCAGCGGTACTGCCCGGAATCGGCGGCAACCTGATCTGCTTCCGCGATACCGAAAACGGTTACCGTTTCCTGCATGAGCCGGGTGCGGAAGAGATGGAAGCGTTTAAGGCTAATCCGGGGATTCATGGCATCCCGGTATTGTTTCCGCCGAACCGTTATGAGGATGGGAAATTTCCGTGGAATGGACAAACCTATCAGCTCCCGGTCAATGAAGCAGCAACCGGCAACCATCTGCACGGGTTCTTACATACAGCGGCTTGGCAGGTTGAGGAATTCGGCGCCAGCAAGAATGAAAGCTTCGTGACTGTAGCGGTTAAAGTGGATGAAAATCATCCGTCTTACCAGTACCTTCCATTCAAATACACGATCAAGCTGCGCTACAGCCTGGGAGAAGGAGGTTTGTCCCAGCACTTGCAGGTGCATAATGATGGGGAGGAGCTTATGCCTTGCCTGCTCGCCTTCCACACGGCGATTAATGCACCGTTCGCACCTGGAAGCTCGCCGCAGGATTACCGCGTGAAGCTGACACTTGGCAAACGCTGGGAGCTTAATAACCGCATGCTGCCGACAGGCGCATTCCAGGAGCTTACTGCCGATGAGGTTGCAATGCGTGACGAAGGGTTATATCCTTTCTACGCGCCGATGGACAACCATTACACCGCTGTGGCCCAGAATGGACGCAACCGCATGGAGCTTACGGACAGCAAAGCCGGAGTTACTCTTGTATATGATGTCGGAACCTCCTACAAGCAATGGATGATCTGGAACAACGGCGCAACAGAAGGCTTCTTCTGCCCAGAGCCGCAGATCAATCTGGTCAATGCACCTAAGGTGAATCTGCCTGCAGAAGAAATTGGTCTATTCAGCCTCGCGCCAGGCGAATATTGGGAAGAAACCGGCCGCTTGTACGTGAAATAGTTTATCCTATCCGTATAGATAGCAGGTGCATACGGGGGGCAGAGATTTTTTTCTGCGCCCTGTTTTTTTGCTGCCGCTTTTTAAGCCTCCTTTAAGAAAAGAGGTGTATACTATTCGTTTAGACAGATAGGAGTGGATTGCATTGCGTCATTTTATACCTTCCAAAAAATTAGGAATATTCCTTCTCAGCTTGCTGCTGGGAGGTTTTGTGCTGAACTTTTTTATGCAGGCAGCTTCACTTAAAATGGATTTCATGAGTGTATTTACATGGATTGGGCAATCCTATTGGCTGTATGCATGTGGAAGCTTGTTGTTTTTCTTTATTCTTTTGGCCTTTTCGGTGGTTTTACCCAATATCTATGCGGGGCCGGCGCTTGCTTCAGTACTGATCCTTTTGCTGGGCATTGCCAACTACAAGAAACAGCACACGACGGGGGAGCCGCTATTCCCCTGGGATTTGATGCTGCTGAAAAATGCCTCTGAAATGAGCAAAATCACCAAAGGCATGATCTCTCCGCTGGCCATTGGCCTTGCGGCTCTGCTGGTCGCCGGAGGGATCTGGCTAATCGTCAAGCTGCCCAAAGTCAAAATTCAACTGCCGCTGCGACTCTTGTTTACAGCCGTTTCCGCTGGTATGATTGCCGGCTTTATTCTATTGGTCAGCGGGCAGGCAACGTTCGCCTCCTCGCTGAATTACCAGAATATTTTCTGGAACCAGAAGGTGAATTACTCGGAAAATGGCTTTGTGTTTGCTTTTGCCGGGAATCTGCGCCAGAACCTGCTAGAGAAGCCTGAGGGCTACAGCCGCAAGACTATAGAAGACATTGCTGCAAAATACAGCGTCTTGCCGGATGCAGCGTCTGCAAAAGCGCCGGCGGAGCAGCCGAATATCATGTTCATGATGGATGAGGCGTTCTTTGATCCTACCCGGCTGCCGTGCCTTGAATTCAGCGAAGATCCGCTAAAGTTTATTCACCAGCAAGAGAGTGTCACGCCAGCCGGATTCCTGCTCTCGCCTGAGTTCGGCGGCAATACGGCGAATATTGAATTTGAGGCGTTGACGGGGCTGTCGATGTATTTTCTGGGGGACGGCTCGATTCCTTACCAGCAGCGGATTGTCAAAATGTCCTCGCTGCCATCCATCGTCAGCATCCTGAAGGAGCGGGGCTACCAGACGCTTGCGCTGCATCCGTTCGACGATACGTTCTACAACCGCAACCGGGTCTATCCAGTGCTTGGCTTTGACCGGTTCACGAGCGAGAAGGATCTGCCGGATGCCGAGCGGATGACACCGAATGGTTACATCTCCGACAAAGCCGCTGTGCAGGAGGCCATCAGTGAACTGAAGGCATCGGATAACCCGACCTTTTTGCATTTGGTAACGATGCAGAATCATTTTCCCTTTACCAAAGGTCTGAATGGTCCCAATACCATTACCGTACAAGGAGGACCGGAGGACCGGAAAGATGAGCTTGAAACCTATGTTCAGGACACCAAGCTGACCGATGAGGCGCTTAGCCTTTTGCAGCAGGAGCTGAAGACGATTAAGCGGCCAACGATTGCTGTGTTCTGGGGGGATCATCTTCCGGCGCTGTCGGAGGGAATCTATACGGATGCGGGCTGGGATAAGGAGCCGAGACTTAAACATGAGACTAAGCTGATGATTCTCGCTAATTTTGATATCGGCAAGAAGCCGCTGGGCACGATCAGCCCCGCTTATCTTGGACCTACCGTATTTAAGCTGTCGGGCCAGCCGCTGACACCTTACTATAAAATGCTGGAGCAGATTCAGACAGAGCTTCCCGGCCTGAGTAAAAACGTGCTGATCGGCGCTTCCGGTGTGCTCTCCGGGCTGACTGCTGACCAGCAGGCGCTGCTGGATGACTACCGTATGGTGGAGTATGATCTGCTGGAGGGAGAAGGCTACGCCGCAGAATTGATGTATTAGACAGCCATGCCGCTCTTTCGCGGTACTCCAGACGATGAAATTTCATAGAAGACCCTCAATTTGGCTTCGCCAAATTCGAGGCTTCCATAACAATGTCCTCTGTTCGAACATCGTTATTTCAGGATAGAAGAACCGTAAATATATTGTTATAGACGGCCAGGAACCAAAGATTTAATATAAAAAAGCAGTGATCCTTTGTTATAAGCGATCCTGCTTTTTTATCTCATCCTAGTTTATTTTGAAAGGGGTTACACCTGTGAAAAAGCTGTGGCTTGTCTATGTGCTGCTGATTGGCATTTTCCTGATTTATGTGCTGAACTACAAGCTGCAGAGCAAACCCGCAGACCCGTGGGAAACAACCGGACTGCGCGGCAATATCGCAGACAAATACGTGATGGTTACGTTTCAGATCGGCATTGATTACTGGAAAAGCGTGCTGAAGGGCTTCGAGGATGCGGCAGAGGAGTTGAACGTCTCCGTAGAATATCACGGCTCGACGCAGCATAACGCGAGTGAGCAGATGACGGTGCTGGAGCAGGTCATTGCCAAGAAACCCGCCGGCATCGCGATATCAGCAGTAAATTCCAAGCTGCTTACGGCTACCATCAACAAGGCGGTGGAGAGCGGCATTCCGGTGGTGCTCTTTGACTCGGGGGCGCCGAACAGCAAAGCCTATTCGTTCCTTGGCACAGATAATTACAATGCAGGGGTCGAGGCGGCGCGGAAGATGGCCGAGCTTACCGGAGGCAAAGGCGAGGTCGCGATTATTACAACCCCTGACCAGCATAATCATCAGGAACGGACTGAAGGATTCAGCTACACCATCCGCAGCGAATTTCCGTGGATGAAGCTGGTGGCGGTGAAGGATGGCCGTGGTGACCAAGTCGCTTCCCGGAAAGCGGCGGAGCAGCTTTTGACCCAGTATCCGCAGCTTGCGGGGATTTTTGCCACAGAGTCGAATGGCGGGATCGGTGTGGCTGAAGCGGTGGAAGCGCAGCAGGGCAGCATGTCAACACTGAAGATTATCAGCTTCGACACGGATAAAGGCACGCTTGATCTGGTGAAGGAAGGGAAGATCGCGGCAACGATGGCGCAGGGAACCTGGAATATGGGCTATTGGTCTTTAATGGAGCTGTTCCAATTGCACCGTAATCTGGCCGAGAATCCGAATGCATATCTCGGGAACAAGCCGCTGCCCGTGCCGGATACGGTGGATACCGGAATCGACGTGGTCACCCGGGCCAATGTGGACAACTACTATGCCAAATAGGCTGCTGCAGAGGAGGAAATGCGGATGCGAAGAGGCAGCCTGACCGTGGAGAAGCTGAAGTTCAACAATTTGCCGATCCGTTATAAGCTGATTATCCATTTTCTGCTGATCAGTATTCTGCCGTCGATCGGGCTCGGGCTGCTGATTGGCTGGACCGTTGACCGTATTGTGGAGCAGCAGAGCAACGAGAATACGATGCAACTGATCGGCAAGGTCAACTCGGCGCTGGAGAATGATGCAGAGAATCTGCAGAAAATCACCTATCTGATCTCCTTTGACCCGGGGGTTCAGGCGTTTCTGAAGGGCACGATGAAGAATCCGGCACAAGCCGCAGGCACGGGAGTCAAAGGGGAGTCAGCAGAATATAACATCCGCAAGTTTCTTCAGGGCTTTACAACACTCAGCTCCGAGATTGCCGGGATCATGCTCGTTAACCGGGATGGAGATTTCATCAGCAACGAAATGTATACCCGCCCCGGTACGCGTCTGACTAGCGAGAAGTGGTACAAGGAAGCCGTATCCAATAAAGGAATTTTCAAAATTGTAGGGCATCCCTACGGCCGCGCGGTCATGTCACATGTGGAATACAAGGAGAGCGAGGTTGTGTCAGCCGTCCGGGCGATTATTGATCCAGAGACACAAGTCGTTCAGGGGGTTGTGCTCGTGGATCTGAAGCTGCGTGTCATTGCTGAAACGGCCAAGGACGTTACACTGGGCAAAACCGGCTACCTGACAGTGTTCGATGAACGGGGAGAACTGATCTATGCGCCACAGCATCCTTTTATGAAAAACATCCCTGCAGGCCTGTTCACCGGAACCTCAGGCATTACTTCAGAGCGGGTAGACGGCCGTGATTTGCAGTTGATCTACAGAACCTCATCCTTTACGGGCTGGACGACCCTGGGCGTGTTCCCGATGGAAGAGTCAGCCTTTGGGGTGCGGGAGATTACCTTTAATGTCGTCACCTTCGTATTTGTTGTCTGCTTGCTGGGCATGACCGCTTCGTTCTATCTGGCCTATTCCATTTCCCGTCCGATTGGACAGCTTGCCTCCTTCATGAGCAAGGCGCAGTCGGGGGATTTGACGATTCGCTACTGGGGCAACCGCTCTGACGAAATCGGCCTGCTCGGCCGCAGCTTCAACACCATGCTCGCTCAGATTTCCCGGCTGCTTGCCTTGACGGAGCTGCAGGCGCGGCAGAAGCGGGAGGCGGAGCTGCGCAGTCTGCAGGCGCATATCAAGCCGCATTTTCTGTACAATACCTTGGATACTATACACTGGATGGCCCGTAGCAAAGGGGCGGAGGATATTGCCGAGGTGGTGCAATCTCTCTCCAAGCTGTTCCGGCTGGGTCTCAGCAAGGGCAGTGATCTTGTTCCACTCTCCGATGAACTGGAGCATATCGTAAGCTATCTGAAAATCCAGCATGTCCGCTACAGCAGCAAGTTGAATTACAGTATTCATGTAGAACCTCAGCTACAGGAGCTGTATGTGCTGAAGCTGCTCCTGCAGCCGATTGTGGAAAATGCAATTTATCACGGAATCAAGGAGCGGCGCGGTCCCGGACAGCTTGCCATCGAGGTGACCCAGCGGGAAGGCGATCTGATCTTAACCGTTCGCGATGACGGAGCAGGTATGCCACATGAGCGCCTTGTCATGCTGCAGCAGCGTTTGGAGGCAGTGGGGAGCACAGCCTTCGATACCGCTGAAACGGAGCAGCCCTTGCCGGGCAGCGCGGGGAGCGGGTATGGCATCCTGAATGTGCAGGCCCGGATCAGACTCACTTACGGCGAGCCTTACGGACTCAGCATTGAAAGTGAACAGGGCGCAGGAACGGTAGTGACTGTCCGCCATCCGGTGGTCCGCAGCAGCTATCCGGATGATTAATGAGAATTGGAGGAACCTTGAGCGCATGGATGACTGGAAGGTATTGATTGCCGATGACGAAGCGATTATCCGTGACGGCATTAGACAATGTGTGGATTGGGAAGAGCTTGGCATGCAGGTGGTGGCGGAAGCGGAGGACGGCGAAGAGGCTCTGGAGCTGGCTATCCGCAATGAAGTGCATATTGCGCTGGTCGATCTGAATATGCCGATCATGCATGGCATCGAGCTGATGAAGAAGCTGAGAGAGCACCTGCCGCACTGCAAAATCATCGTGATCACCGGACATGATGAGTTCTCGTATGCCCAGGAGTCGATCCGCCTGCAGGTGAATGATTACATTCTCAAGCCCGCAGAGCCGAAGCAGCTCATGCAGGTGCTGCGCGGTGTCAGGGATGAGCTGCAGCTTGAGCAGCAAAAAAGCCAGCATCTGCAGCAGGCCTCCCGTCAGATTCTCAAGAACTTTCCGCTGCTGCGGGAACGCTTCTGCCAGGAGTGGCTGGAAGGCAGCTTAAGCCAGAGCGAAATCAGAGAGCAGCTGCGTTTCCTGCAATTGCCAGAGGAGCGGCCGGAGCTGATCGGCATCATCCGCTGGAGATGGGAAGCCCATCCGTCAGGACTGAAGGAGAAGGAGCGGCAGTTGTTTCTGTTCGCGATTGAGAATATCGTCTCGGAGCTGCTGCAGGATTATCCCAAGGCCGTTTTTCGCGATGCCGCCGGCCAGATCATCATTCTGCTCTGGGATGCTGCGGGAGAGAAGGTGCTGGCCGGGGCTGAAGCGGTGGTGCGGAGCAACCTCAAAATCGCTGCCCAAGTGGCAACACAGGCCGTACAAGGTGATATTACCGGGCTGGCTGCGGCCTATCGCAAATGCAGAACGGCCCTTTCGCAGGAGCAGCCGCTGTCGCCTTTGGTCCGCAGAGCCAGGCAGTATATGCTGGAGCACTACGGTGAATACGGGCTTACCCTGGAATCCATAGCCGGCAGCCTTCAGGCTTCGCCGGTCTATCTTAGCCGGTTGTTCAAGCAGGAGCTGGGCGAATCCTTCGGAACCTACCTGACGCAAATCCGCATCCGCAAAGCAGCGCAGCTGCTCCACTCGACAGAGCTGAGCATTCTTGAGGTGGCCGAGCGCACAGGCTACGAAACCCAGCATTATTTCAGCACTGCGTTTAAGAAGCAAACCGGCGTCTCTCCCCTGCAATTCCGTAAAGGCGTGCTGCGGAGCGAAGAGGACTTAACTTGAGCATCCAATAAAAAAACCAATAAATACCGTTTCGGCTGGAGCCGCGTTCCTTATCCTGAGGAGCGCGGCTTTATTCATTTTCTAAATGAAAACGCTGACAAAGGTTGTTTTTTTATAAAAACAGTAGCCTGAGTGTAAATACGCCTCCCTGTCCCCCTTGCTATACTCAACTTGTCAAGCGGAAGGTATCCGCTAAGGACAACAGAACAGTTCAGGGGGTAGTGCACATATGAAAAAATATTCATGGATGATGTTGACACTGGCACTTGTATTGATTTTAGCGGCTTGCGGCAACAACAGCGGCGGCAACGGCGCGGGCGGAAGCTCGGAAGGCACGAACGGCAAGGTAGGGATCGCCATGCCAACCAAGTCCTCGGAGCGCTGGGTGAACGATGGCAACAACATGGTAAAAGAATTCGAGAAGCTGGGTTATGGTACGGATCTGCAATATGCGGAAGACGTAGTTGAGAATCAGGTATCACAGATTGAGAATATGATCACCAAAGGCGTAAAGGCTATTGTAATCGCTTCAATTGACGGCGAGGCGCTGACAGATGTGCTGCAAAAAGCACATGATGCAGGCGTTAAAGTCATCGCTTATGACCGGCTGATCAAAAAAAGTGAATATGTCGATTACTACGCCACCTTCGACAATTTCAAGGTTGGGGTGCTGCAAGGCTCCTACATTGAACAAAAGCTGGGCCTGAAGGAAGGCAAGGGGCCGTTTAACATCGAGCTGTTCGGCGGTTCACCGGATGACAACAACGCCTATTTCTTCTTTGACGGTGCGATGTCCATCCTGAAGCCTTACATTGATTCCGGCAAGCTGGTCGTGCGCAGTAAACAGACAACGATGGATCAAGTTGCTACTCTACGGTGGGACGGTGCAGCCGCTCAAGCCCGGATGGATAACCTGCTGAGTGCAAACTATGCCAGCGACAACCTTGATGCCGTTCTTTCTCCTTACGATGGCATCAGCATCGGGATTCTGTCCTCTCTTAAAGGTGTAGGCTACGGTTCGGGAGACAAGAAGCTTCCGATTGTAACCGGACAGGACGCAGAGCTGGCTTCGGTCAAATCCATTCTGGCCGGCGAACAAACGCAGACTGTATTCAAGGATACCCGCGAGCTGGCTAAAAAAGCGGTAGAAATGACGGAAAGCGTGCTGAAAGGAACTAAGGCTGAAGTCAACGATACGAAGACCTACGACAATGGGGTTAAAATCGTACCTTCCTACCTGCTGGAGCCGGTCTCTGTAGATGCCAGCAATGTAGACAAAGTGCTTGTGGATAGCGGCTATTATACCAAAGATCAGCTCGGCAAATAACCGGCTGTAATCCTTATAGCGGAGGCGGAAGATGCGGCGGCAGTCCTTGTACGGGGGCTGCCAGCCGCCGCCGCTTCTACAGTCACAACGAAAGCTGGGTGAGAGGCAAATGAGTGAGATTATTTTGGAAATGAAGGGAATAACGAAGACCTTCCCCGGAGTCAAAGCGCTATCGAACGTGAACCTGCAGGTCAAAGCCGGCGAGATTCACGCGCTCTGCGGAGAGAACGGGGCGGGTAAATCCACTTTGATGAAGGTGCTGAGCGGGGTTTATCCGCATGGAACGTATGAAGGGGATATTTTGTTTGGTGGCGAGGTATGCCAATTCAAGGACATTAAGGACAGTGAGGGCCTGGGCATTGTCATTATCCATCAGGAGCTGGCGCTGATTCCGTATTTGTCGATTTCGGAGAATATTTTCCTCGGCAATGAGCAAGCGAAGCGCGGGGTAATCAACTGGAATGAAACGACGGTGAAAACCAAGGAGCTGCTGCAGACCGTCGGCCTAAGCGAATCGCCGTTTACCCAGGTATCAACGATAGGCGTCGGCAAGCAGCAGCTTGTGGAGATCGCTAAGGCGCTGTCCAAAGAGGTGAAGCTGCTCATCCTTGACGAACCGACAGCGGCGCTGAACGAGGATGATAGCGAGAATCTGCTTGCTTTGATTTTAGAGCTGAAGAAACGCGGAATCGCCTCCATTATCATTTCACACAAATTGAACGAAATCGAGAAGGTAGCGGATTCTGTGACGATCCTACGTGACGGGCAGACGATCCGCACTCTGGATATGAAGCTTGATGCGGTGACGGAGGATGTCATTATCAAGGGCATGGTTGGACGCGATCTGACGAACCGGTACCCGGAGCGGACACCGAATCTTGGAGAGACCATCTTTGAGATCCGTGACTGGGAGGTATATCACCCGACACAGACCGACCGCAAAATGCTGGACAAGATCAATCTCCATATCCGCCGCGGGGAAGTGGTCGGCATCGCCGGTCTGATGGGTGCGGGACGGACGGAGCTGGCAATGAGTGTCTTCGGCAAATCGTACGGCAAACGGATCAGCGGCCAGATCTATATGCACGGCAAAGAGGTTCATCTGAATGACATCAACAAGGCCATTGACAACGGACTCGCCTATGTGACCGAAGACCGCAAGCACTATGGATTAATCCTGATTGACGATATTAAGCGGAACATCTCGCTCAGCAGCCTGAAGAAGCTGTCCCGCCGAGGTGTGATCAATGAGAACGAGGAAGTGCTGGTCGCAGAGGAATACCGCAAGAAGCTGAATATCAAAACACCGAGTATTTTGCAGAAGACAGTCAATCTCAGCGGCGGCAATCAGCAAAAGGTGGTCCTCAGCAAATGGATCTACGCCCAGCCGGACATCCTCATTCTGGATGAACCTACACGCGGTATTGATGTGGGAGCCAAATATGAAATTTACTCGATCATTAACGGACTTGCGGCAGAAGGCAAAGGGGTGCTGGTCATCTCGTCCGAGCTGCCGGAGATTATCGGAATGTGCGACCGGATATACACGATGTGCGAAGGCCGCATCAGCGGCGAGGTGGAGCGTGAGGATGCAACGCAGGAGCTACTGATGAAATATATGACACGAAGCAGGGGGTAACACCGATGGGAGCCATAAACGATATTTTTAAAAAGAACATCCGCCAATACGGCATGATCATTGCTTTGATCTTCATCTCGATTTTCTTTCAAATTCTTACGGACGGCATTCTGCTCAAGCCGCTGAATATTACGAATCTCATCCTGCAGAACAGCTACATCCTGGTGCTGGCTATCGGTATGGTACTGGTCATTATTACCGGTCATATTGATCTTTCGGTCGGTTCGGTGGCCGCTTTTATCGGCGCGCTGTCGGCAATCATGATGGTGGATATGCACATGAATCCGGTGCTGGCCGTTATTCTCTCGTTGCTGATGGGGGCACTCGTTGGTGCATGGCAGGGCTTCTGGGTCGCTTATATCAAAATTCCCGCATTTATCGTAACCCTGGCGGGCATGCTGCTGTTCCGCGGTCTGACGATGATTGTGCTGAACGGCCAGTCTATCGCTCCTTTTCCAAAATCCTTTCAGAAAATCAGCTCGGGCTTCATCCCGGATTTCCTCAGCGGTAGCTCGCTGAACGGGCTGACTCTGGTTGTGGGCGTTATTCTCTCAGTCCTTGTTGTCTATCAGGAATTCAAAAACCGTAAAACCTCTGCGAAATACGGCTTCGACCAATCACCTGTATGGCTGTCCATCACTAAAGCGGCTGCATTGGTAATCGTCATCAACCTGTTCACCTTCGTGCTGTCCCAATATAACGGGATTCCGAACATTCTGGTCATCCTGATGGTTCTGATTGTTATTTACTCCTTTGTGATGAATCGCATGACGATGGGACGGCACATCTATGCACTGGGCGGCAACGAGAAAGCAGCCAGCCTCTCCGGCGTCAAAACCAAACGCGTCACCTTCTGGGTTTTCGTCAATATGGGCGTACTCGCCGCCTTGTCCGGTCTGGTCTTTGCGGCCCGTCTGAACTCTGCAACTCCAAAAGCCGGAACCAACTTCGAGCTGGACGCCATCGCAGCCTGCTTCATCGGCGGCGCCTCCGCTTCCGGCGGGATTGGAACGGTGGTCGGAGCCATCATCGGCGGCCTGGTTATGGGCGTAATGAACAACGGTATGTCGCTCGTCGGCCTCGGTGTCGATTGGCAGCAGGGCATCAAGGGGCTGGTGCTGCTGCTGGCGGTAGGCTTTGATATTTACAACAAGTCGAAGACAGCGTAAGCGTGCTTAATCTATAAAGTAAATAGACAGAAATGAAGGACCGCTCTTGTAGGTGCAGAGCGGTTCTTTTTAGCATTTGGTGGCTCTCAACTATGAATGAGTGAATTCGATACTAATGGCCCGTTTCACTTAGTGATGTCCTAGCGATCACTTGGGCGAGGTGCAGTTGGGCCAAGCCCGATCGAGCAGAGCCAGTTCAACACGACCTCGTGCAACACATTGATGTTGTCAACCTGACAGTGTTCTAATCCGCCAAGTCGTCTATCCTCTATAGCGAAGAACGTCTTGTGTTTAGAGCCAGCCTGCTCGTAATTCTTCAAGGCTTGTGTTAGCGGATTTGGCTGAACCAGTATCTCTTCCGCACCGTGCATCACAAGAAGCGGGCATTCTATCTGGTGGAGTACGCCCTCGAGATCGTAGGCAAAACGCGGATTGCCCGCAAAGTCATCCAAACTTTTTGCCCCCAGAATTCTCATG
Organism: Paenibacillus sp. BAC0078; assembly: GCF_054483875.1. Taxonomy (NCBI): domain Bacteria; kingdom Bacillati; phylum Bacillota; class Bacilli; order Caryophanales; family Paenibacillaceae; genus Paenibacillus; species Paenibacillus sp. BAC0078. The sequence continues at coordinate 93,731 of NZ_JBTLRW010000010.1, read as the reverse complement.
CCATGCGCAGCCAAACTCGGTGGCATCCATTTAAGCATTGCATCCCAGTCGAACGCGTGTGTGCCGCCGTCGGAGATGACGGCAGCAATTCTGTGATCGAACGAAGCAAATCGCAGAGAGTCGTATGCCGCAAAGCTCTCACCATGCACGATGATTTTATCGGGATCGACTTCCGGCCGTTTTAAAAGAAAATCGATTGCTCGTGAATGAAAAGCCTCGCTGTCAGCTCTCCTCCCTTTTCCCTTTTCATACATTGATAGGCCGGTGCCAGGCTGGTCATAGACCAGAAAGTTGTATCCACACGAAATAAAGGCGGGACCTAGCCAGAAATAGTTCTCAATTGACCACTCGTCGCCACCGTTGAGAGCGAAAACTGTCGGCTTCGGACCTTTTATCCAGGGAGGGGAGAAGAAGTACCCATCCAGCTTGATATCTTCGTAATCGACTTGGACCTTCTCCGGGGGAACATCGAAGTATTTTCCGGCAGCTTCGAAGAGTTCATTTACCTTCTTAAATAGACGGATTTTCTCGGTGTCATCACTCATCACAGCATATTCCGCGATTCGGTAGTAATTACAGGCGCGAATGTAACAGTTTCGCGCTGTATACCAGTTTCCTATGGCTTCGGACTCCTTGCCGTGCTTTTCCAGTGCCTGAGCCGTTATAAGCCATTCCCTATGCCACGTATCCTTATCATTTGGGTCGATTTTTCTGCATGCTTCGTAAATCTCGGTGACATCCGTAGCACCAAGGCTTGCCATACCCAGAGCTTTTGTGACTTGATATGACATCATGTAGTTATCGGGCCAACGGCTGAATTCAATTGACATTGCAATATTCTCCTTTTCGATTTATTGTAGTGTTTTTCGACTACAAGTAAACTTTACATTGCAAAGATAAAGTTTCCCTAAAAAGAAAATAAATGTTTGTAAAGAGAGTATAAAGAATTATGAAGCACTGATAATTAAAAAAAACCACTACCAGTTCACACAGCTGGCAGCGGCCTTTAACTTTGATATAAAGAAAATTGGTAAAAAAATTAGTTTTATACCACAAGGGGAAGGCTGAACTTTATCCCCAAACCTCCATACTTGGAACGATATGCATAAATTTCGCCACCATAATGTTCAATAATGGATTTACAGCTTGCAAGACCAAGTCCCATTCCGCCGTTCTGGATTTGCCGCGATTTATCCACAGTGAAAAATTTGAAGAATAGAGAAGATATATCCTTATCCGGCACTCCAATTCCATTATCTTCAATTTGAAAGTAGGCATACCGTCCTTGTGGGTATCCGGTCATATACACTTGTAATTCATTCTTCCCCCCATATCTTACAGCATTACTGAAGAGATTGCCGAAAACCCGACGTATCATCGTTTCATTGGCCATCGACAACATATTTCCTACAAATGAATGACGACAAGTAAGCTCATAGTCAAGTCCATTCAGCTCATATTCATATTCTTGGGCAATGTTTTCGAATAATTTTGATACATCTATAGGTTTGAATATCATAGATTCTAAATCGAGTTTTTCTTTGGTGAAACTGGAGAAGTCATTGATGAGTTCAACCATATATTTCGACTTCTTTTGAATCAACTCGTAATATTCCTGCTTTTCAGTTTTTGGTAGATCCTTGTGCGTACTTAGCAGTTCAGCAAAACCGTTAATAGATGTTAAGGGTGTTTTTAAGTCGTGGGCAATTGCCGCAATCATATCGTTTTGCTCTTTGTGCGCAAGTCGAAGTCTTTCTTCCATATTATTAAAGTGTTTGTAAAGGGCTCCGATTTCATCATTACCCCTTAGCGCAAGTGGAGGCAATGTGTGCACAATATTTACTTCTTCTAATCTGGTATTCAGCAACTGAATTGGTTTTTCTATGCAAAAATGAATATAGATAATCAGAATAATAAATATGAAACAGGCAATGGCAAATATGGGCAGAAGTAAGCCTATATATTGCGGGTTCAGCAATGAACTTCGAATAGGTGAATATGCTGCAAAGATAAGCTTCAGATATATTCCAATTGAAGTCATAAAAACTATAAACATCATCAGGAACATAAGGGGAAGTTTTATTTTCAGTTTCATACTATTACTCTCTTTCTGTGTATTTATATCCTATGCCCCAAATTGTTTTAATATAGTCATATTCAGGACCAAGTTTCTTACGAATATTTTTTATATGAACCGTTACGGTATTTATTTCTCCGTATTCGTCTCCCCAGACATTTTCATATACCTGCTCACGGGTCAATACATTATTGGGGTGGCGCATAAGAAAGGACAATATTTGAAATTCCTTCGTTGATAAGTCGAGCCTCCTGTTATTCAGGAAGGCTTCAAACGCCTTATCGTTCAATTTGAGCGGAAAATCCGCCCTTTCGGAATTGGGACTAAGTTCATTCCACTCTTTAAGCAGCCTGTCAACTTTTCTGAAGTGGGCCTTTATCCTGGAGGTAAGCTCCTGAATACTGAAAGGTTTAGTCATATAATCGTCAGCTCCTATTTCAAATCCAACGATTTTGTCAATATCTTTATCACGCGCACTTAAAAACAGAATTGGGGTATTACTAGATTTTCGGATACTTCGGCAGACATCAAACCCATCCATTTCACGCATTACTATATCAAGAACGATGAAATCAATGTGATTTTCTTCCAACGCAGATAAGGCTTCTTTTCCGGAATATGCCGGAAGTATTTCAAATTGCTCGCACCTTAAACTTTTTGTGATAAGTTTTACGATATCTTCATCATCATCTACAACTAATATCGTTTTAGGCATATTGCTACCTCCCAACTGCTTTAATAAACTGTCGGCCAACTAATGCAATACTATAGCGTTATGCTCAAAATGTAAATGAATGTATGAAAGAAAGGATAATAATGGTTCTTGGTTTCGGAGCAGCATTGACGGGGATTTTTGAGAGGTCTGAGTGTTAGAGGCAGAGATACTTGCGGCTGCTGCTGTGGTTTGCTCTGCTTCCCCCTGTTTCATTACAATTTGGCGCCTGCAGCCTGATACCGGTTAAGTCTTCCGCGGCTTGCCGCCGCTCTGTTTGCGGAAGCCTGCTGCAATCAGCAGGAGCAGTGGCACCAGCAGACCGGCTACCACCATTTGCACCCACCATGCCGCACGGTCGAATACAGGCAAATAACTGGTGGTGGGGACAAAGATGAATGAGAACAACTCCATTAAAGAGGCCAGCGGGAAGGAGAGAGAGCGGTAATTGCTCAACCCGAGCAGCTCGGCGAAACCCGTGCAAACCACATAGAACATCAGCGTCAGCTTGAAAAAAATCGTAACAAACCACAGAAACGCGATTAGGATTTCCATTCGTGTGAAAAAGCCGGCTATATTGATTTTTTGGGCCAGCAGATAGCTTGGATACATCCGGTGCATGGTTGTCTCCACTCCAAGGACAAGCACGGCCATCAAGGCCAGCACAGCCAGAACCATTCCTCCGAACAACACTCCGATGATAAAGCTTTTCCTGACCCCCGCCTGATTCTGCACCGAGTGCATCAGCATCAGAAAGGCGCTTAATTCCAGATAGGGATAACCCATAAAGGGAATCAGCGAGCGGATTAGCGGACGGACTCCTTTTTCCATGACCGGCTGAAGATTCAACGGATGAATATCCAGACTGACAGAGGCAATGAGCAACAGAAACAACACCACGAAAAACGGGAAAAAGATTTCTGCCGCCCGCCCCAAGGTGGTGATACCCAACCGGCTGGCTGAAATGACCAGCAGCAAAAAAATAATGCCAATGATCTCAATCGGTGTCTCCACCATCACGAAGGTAATAAGAAAATCACCTAAATCCCACACAATGAAACACGGGAAAATGAACAGTGTGATGAGATAGATCAGGGAGATCAGCTTGCCGGCCCATTTTCCGAACAGGTTCTCACTGTATTGTACAAGCGTTTGCTTAGGAAACTTCCGGTGCAGCGCTGTATAAAGCACAGCGAACAGACAGCCGGCTATCATGCCGAGCAAGCCGCTGATCCAGGCGTCCTGTTTGGCTTCCGCGACCAGGTATCCCGGAGCGAGCAGAATGGAGTCGCCGACTATAAAAAAACCGACCAATATGGTAAATTGCCGGTTTGTGATCTTTTCATTCTGCATAGTGCCTCACTCCATGAGTTCTAGTGGATACGGGTATATTATTGAATGCGGCTGGAAAAATTATTCACAGGAACCAGCGCGGACGGTAGTAGGGCCAGAGAAGGTTCAATAAATTTACGGGCCGGAGGAGAGATTCACAGCTTATGAACGAGACTGCATTGACCGACTCGCTTGTACACAATATGAAGCAAATTCGCTCTTCTCTGGGTGGGAGCACCGACTTACGCATCCGGCAGTTCCGGCTTGGTACAGAAAAAGTGCGAATCGCCGTTGTTTTTATGGAAGGTCTTGCACAGAAGGATCGCATCACCAAGCTGATCAACGAGCTGAATCAGCATGAGTATACGTATGAGCCGGAACCCGCGGTGGACAACCTGATGGAGTATACCACTGAGTGGATCTACAAATATGCCATTGCGATCGGTGATATTATCACCATCTCCGATCTGGAGGAGCTCAGCATGGCCATCCTGTCGGGGTATACCTTTATCGGGATCGACGGACAGGCCGAGGGAATCGCCGTTGACACGGCAGGAGCGGAGCAGCGTCAGGTATCGTCGCCTACAGCACAAAGTGTAATCCGCGGGCCGCAGGAAGGATTTAATGAATCCATTGGCACCAACATTGCTTTAATCCGGCGAAAAATCAAGGACCCTAACCTCTGGATGGAGACCAAACGGGTAGGCCGTGTCACCAAAACCACTGTCGCCTTGATGTTTATCAAGGGAATCGCGGAGGACAAGGTCGTAACCATGGTCAGGGAAAGGATAAAGAAGATTGATATTGACGGCATTCTGGAAAGCAATTATATCGAGGAGCTGATCAAGGATAGAAGCCTGTCGCCATTTCCCACTGTCTATAATACCGAGCGGCCGGATGTTGTGGCGTCTGCACTGCTGGAAGGAAGAGTGGCAATTCTGGTCGACGGCACTCCGTTTGTGCTGATCGTTCCCGCCCTGTTCACGCAGTTCTTCCAGTCCCCGGAAGATTATTACCATGGCTCGGACTTTGGTTTATTCCGCATGCTGCGGTTTATCGGGCTGTTTATCTCAATGCTGGCTCCCGCGCTCTATATCGCCATCACCACCTTTCATCAGGAGATGATTCCCACGCCGCTTCTGATCAGCCTGGCCGCGCAGCGCGAGGGTATTCCGTTTCCTGCCTTTGTCGAAGCGCTGAGTATGGAAGTGACGTTTGAACTGCTGCGGGAAGCGAGCATTCGGATGCCCAAAGCGGTAGGCACTGCCATTTCGATTGTTGGCGCACTGGTGCTGGGCCAGGCTGCGGTTGAAGCGGGGCTGGTTTCGGCGGCAATGGTTATCGTCGTTTCAATTACTGCGATCGCCGGTTTTATTTTTCCAAGCATCGAGATGAGCATCACGACCCGGATGCTGCGGTTCTGTTTCATGGGGCTGGCTGCCTCCTTTGGCCTCTTCGGCATTTTCGTACTGTTGATTTACATTGTCCTTCACCTGTGCCACCTGCAATCGTTTGGCGTTCCCTATATGGCCCCGTTTGCTCCGTTTAATCTGACCGACCAGGAAGATAATCTGGTCCGCACACCTTGGTGGAGAATGATTCACCGTCCCTATCTATTCGCCCCGACCAATCTTTACCGCCAGCAGAGCAGTACAGCTCAGAACGATTCGGCAGTCAAGGCGGATAAGGCGGACAACGCGGATAAGGCGGACAACGCGGGTAAGGCGAATAACGCGGGTAAGGCTAACAAGGCGGACAATTCCAAAGCTCCGGAGGAGGGGAAATCATGAACCGGAGAATAGGACTGCTTCTGGCGGTGATGCTTATCGCATCGCTACTGCTGACCGGCTGCTGGAGCCGCCATGAGCTGAACGATCTGGGCATCACCCTGGGAGTCGGTATCGACAAAAAGGATGATCAGCAATATGTAGTGTCGGCACAACTCGTCATCCCGGAAGCGGTAGCCGCCAAAAAAGCGGGGAGCGGAGCAGCTGCCGTTATCTACAAGGGAAGCGGGATTACCGTGGCCGAGGCATTCCGTAGAATGACCACTGTCGCCTCGCGGAGTGTTTATTTATCCCATTTACGGGTGCTCGTGATCAGCGAGGAGGTGGCACGGGACGGCATTCAGTATATCCTCGATTTTTTCAAAAGAAACCGTCAATTGCGTCCCGATTTCTATGTTGTTGTCTCCAAGGATGTCAAAGCGGAGCAGGTGCTCAGCGTATTGCCGAGACTGGAAAAGGAGCCGGCCGAGCGGATATACCGTTCGCTTGAAATCTCCCAGAAGGAGTGGTCGCCATCCTCTGGTGTATTCTTGGATGAATTGGCTGCGAGCATTGTAACCAAAGGGAAGGATGCGGTGCTGACCGGAGTCCAGATCCTTGGCGATGCGGAGAAGGGAAACTTCCTGTCCAATATCGACCAGGTTACGGGCGGAACCAAAATCAAAGTGTCTACGCTCGGGATATTCAACAAGGATAAGCTGATCGGATGGCTCAATGAAGATGAGAGCAAGGCCTACAACCTGGTTACGAACAATGTAAAACGCACACTAGGCTGGCTGCCATGCCCGGATGGAGGACGCGGAAATATCGGCCTCGACATTGTGCGGTCTAAGGGGACTGTGAAGGGCAGTGTCCGGAATGGAAAAGCACAGATTGAAGTCCGGATTATGCAAGAAGAGAGCGTCAGTGAGGTGCAATGTGATATTGATTTGACCAAACCGGAAACAATCTACAAATTGGAGCGTGAAGCAGAGAAGAAGGTTACCCTGTTTGTGGAGCGGATGATCCGCAAATTGCAGATGGAGTACAAGACGGACATATTGGGTTTTGGTTCGGCGATCCACCGCTCGAATCCGCGTTACTGGGCCAAGGTGGAGGATCGCTGGGAAGAGGAATTTCCCAAGCTGCCTGTAACGGTCAAGGTGGATATCAAGATCAGAAGAACGGGGACGGAGAGCAATTCGTTCATTACAGAGCTTAAGAAAAAGGAGTGAGTCAGGATGTGGAACTTGGCAGTGATCGTAGTGATTTTTGCGGTCATACTGGTTGTTGAGATTCCGGTTATTGCGAAGAAGGACAAGAAGCGGGATCTGTGGGTCTTTTGCATCCTTATGTTTGTGGCATTTAGCTTGGGAGTGGCCAAAAGCCTGCGAATGTCGATACCCAATCCGCTGGATTTGCTGTTAGTGATGTACAAGCCGGTAAGCGATGCCGTGTTTTCCCTGGTCCAGTGAGCATGAAGGAGATGCCCGAACAAATCACACCGTTTCAGTTTATGCTGCTGGTTACTCTGTTCACAATCGGAACGACGATACTGGTTATTCCATCCACACTGGTTGAATACAGCCGGCAGGATGCCTGGATGTCTGTTCTTGTTGGGATGGGCATGGCTGCGCTTTTAATCGGACTGTACTGCAAGCTTGCGGGGCAATATCCTGACCTGGACTGGGTCGCCCTGAATGAGAAGCTGCTGGGCAGATGGCTGGGTGCTGCCTTCTCTTTGTTCTGGGTGTTAACGGCTTTGATCTCCTTACCTGAGGTGCTTTATTATATGGGGCAATTCCTGGTTACACAGATTATGCCGGAAACGCCGGCGCTGGCCTTCAATTTGATCTTTACAGTCATTACAGCCATCGGAGTTCAGCTCGGGATCGTGACTCTGGGCCGGGCCGCACAAATATTTTTTCCGGTTGTAGCCGGGCTCTTTCTGTTTCTGCTTGTTATGCTGACCCCGGAGATGAGGCTTGAGAACTTGCAGCCTGTCCTCACAACCTCATGGAGCGGGATCATGCATGGAAGCATCCTGTACGCTTCCTACTCGGCGTTTCCCTTGATTTTTCTGCTGATGATCTTTCCTTCCAGGGTTAGCAGCAAGGATAAGGCAGGCCGCGCTTTTATAATTGGGTCAGTACTTGGCAACGTTTTTCTGCTCATCCTCACAACCACAGTAGTGCTTGTCATCGGGGATAGCGCGGCAAGCGAAATGTACCCAAGCTATGTGCTGGCCAAAAAATTCAATGTCGGCGGTTTTATCACCAGACTCGAAGTATTTATGGCCGCCATCTGGTTCATCACCTTGTATTGCAAGCTGACACTGTATTTCTATGCCGGTGCAGCCGGACTGGCACGGGTCTTGCGCGTCAGCGATTACCGGGTGCTGGTGGTGCCGCTGGCGATCATCGCGGTGATCCTGAGCATTTCTGTTTACCCTGACATGATCTACCAGGCTGAGTGGGACGGGAAGATTTGGCCGGTCTATGTGGCAACCTCCGGGCTGCTGTTCCCGGCACTGCTGCTTCTGGTCTCTTTGGTACGCAATAGACTGGTACGTAAAAAAACGCCATAACTCATATTCGCTCCCTGTTTTAATCATCAATTCCTTACGAAAATTCACCAAGCATGGCCTGCTCCACTTCAGTCCGCTGAATGCCCCCCCCCCGAGGTAGGTTAGTGGAAAAAGTCCACTTATTTCCTTCTAAAATCACTAAATGGAGGGAAATAAGGAGGATTAAGTTTCCTTTTTCCATCTAAACACCAAAAAAATAAGTAAACTCACAAAGTAGGTTTCCTTTTTCCACTTCATCCTGGGGACATTGTCCTTGTTGTATTACTTTCTTAGAAAAAAGCTTACACCTCTGCTATAATGTTTTAATCATGCTTACGGAGGCTATTTGCTGAGTCAGGAAACGGAAATTCCTGCTACGACTTTGCGCTATTGGGGTGAGGTCTCATTTTGCCCGGGCGTTTTGCCGATATATGTGTTTAAATCAATTAAAATGATAACGATTGCAGAGGATATCCGGCAGTATAATCATCAACAGGAGGCCACAAATGCAAATTATCGCAATGCTGACCATGCTGATTGATCATATCGGCTACATATTCTTCCCCGGAGAGCTTGCCTGGAGATATGTGGGGAGAATTGCTTTTCCAATTTACTGCTACGCGCTGGTGCAAGGGCATATACATACATCATCAAGGCCAAGATATTTGCGGCGGCTGCTGTGGATTGCGCTGATCACCCAGATTCCTTATAATTTGGCGCTTGATCCCGGCGGCTGGAATGTGGTGTTCACCTTATTGCTGTCCGCTGTAGTGCTTGCTATACTGGATAAGCTGCCCAATCCCTGGTACGGAGCTCCAGTAGTAATCGTGGCTTTCCTGATCATGGACCGCCTGCCGCTGGATTATAACGCCTATGGCCTGCTGCTGGTGCTGGTCTTCCGCTATGCCCGTTCCTACTGGCTGATTCTCGCGCATTTTGTGCTGAATGGCATCTTTCTTTTCTACTATGGCTGGTTCGTGCAGCTATTCAGTATAGTGCCTACAATACTGATTGGAGCGGCTCCTGGATTCTGGAAGCTTTTGGAGAAAAGAAGATTGCCGCGCTGGATTTGGTGGTCCTTCTATCCGGTACATTTGGCGGTGCTGGCCGCGGTAAAGATTCTTTTTTTTCAGGAATGGGTATCTATAGATTGGCGAAGTTTATTTCTATTATAATTCCGCAAGTCCAGCAGGCAGCATGAGAACAATCCTTCCTCTATATGAGTTGATGGATATATATTACAAAATAAGCTTAGAGGAGACATGCTATGAGGAAAATGAAATCAAGAACAAAGTGGTTGCTCCCGATTCTCGCCCTGCTGCTGATTCTGGCAGGGTGCCAGACTGTAGCCGGATTTGACGTCAACAAGGCGCTGCTGGGAGATTTGGATGTGAAGTCGTCTGAGTCCAGCACGACATTGTCGCTGAAAGCTGTACCTGCCGCAGGCATTAGCGCAGATGATCAGAAAGTAGTAGATCTCATCAATTCTTTCTCCCTGAACATCAGCAAAATGAAGCTTCAGGACAACGGCAATATTTCCGCAACCGGTACTATCGGCTACAAGCAAGTATCCATTCCGTTTAACTTCTTCATCGACAAGACGGCTGTTGTCTTTACCGCTGAAGGAGCGAAACAGCCATTTTACTTCCCGGTTCAAGACTATGAAAAGACTGTGGGCGTAGAAGGACTCAACCCGGACAAAGCGAAGGAAATTTCCAAGCTCCTTACACAGTTCGTGGTGAAGAATCTTCCGAATCCCGGTGCGATCAGCGTCGCTTCCGTAAATGAATCTGTATATGGCGAGCAACTGAATCTGACTAAGCTACATACGGAGATTACGGGTGATGAAATGCCTGCCCTGGTGAAAAGCTTCCTGAAGGCTGTCTCCAAGGATACGGAAGGTTTTACCGCACTTATCGGCGGCCTGTATGATTATCTCTATCCGATTCTGAAGGCGAATGGCATAGATTCCAGTGAACTCAGCGATCTGGGCTTTGGTGAAATTCCGCTGGAGGACAAGGAAGGAGTCGTTACTGTAGCGCATGATGCAGCCAAATTGGCTGTAGATGCTCTGCTTCTTGTCTACGACAAGCAGCTTGAGAACCTCTATAAATCAACTCCTGAGCTGAAAACAGTCCTCAGCAAGGATACGAAGCTGAATGTTGATCTGTTTGTGGACAGCGGTTTCCATGTGCGCAAGCAAAATGTCGCGCTGAATGTCGCGCTTCCTGCAAGTGAGGATCTGCCGATTCAGAGCATCTCCTTCAAGGTAGAGACCCAGACCTGGAACGTTAACGGTCCGGTGACTGCCGACGCGATCAGCACGGCTGGAGCGCTTGATCTCTCCACAGCAAATCTTACCCCAGGGCAGACTCTGAGAAGCTTCGAGCAAGGCTCATCTGTGTATAATCTGCTTAAGAATGATTTTGGCATTACCAGCAAGTCCCTGACCATCGCTCCGGATGACGATTATTATTATCCGATTGTCGAAGGGGGCACAACCTATGTGCCGCTGCGCTATCTGGCGGAAGACCTGGACGCAGTAGTCGAGTGGGATGGAGCGAACCGTGCCATCAATGTTACAGATGATGTATACGGCGATAAGCTGGTCTTCAAAATCGGCTCTGCACAGGCTCTGATTAACGGCAAAGCGGTGAAGCTCCCGCAGCCGGTATTCGTTGACGAATACGGAGACGCTTATGTGCCGCTTCGTGTGCTTGCAGAGGCGCTTCATGCCAAGGTGGAAAAAGATAAGGATGGCTACATTTACATTGACCGTCCTTAAATAGTAAATAAACAAAAAGCCGAAACCTCGTAAACAGAGGCTTCGGCTTTTTGCCGTACATGCATATTCGGTAAGCAGATAGAACTGCTCAATGTAAATCAGGAATCGCCAGCCTACTGCCTGGTTAGAACCATCTTAAGCGACACATTGCTGGACTCTTTATCCGCAGCCATGCTCTGGATGTAACCGGACATGAATCCGCCGTCCATGCTCGCCCACAGCTTGTAGCCGGGCATAGCTGTAATCTCCTCCAAAGATTCTGCGGCGGTTCCCGCAAAGTATTTCACATTCAGCTTGGCCATAACTTCGGCCATAGATTTTTTGTCACTGGCGCTGAAGGTGGAGTCCTGCAGGCGTTTCATGGCCTTGCCTGCAGATTGTTTCGCAAATGTATCCTCCGCGTACTTTTTAAAGTTGAGCAAATTGGGGTCGGTTATTTCATTTGCCTTGGCCCAGCCCTCCACATCTACCGAAGTTGAATTGTAGGTTACTTCCCGGGATAGGGGGCTAAAGGTCATCGCTCCGTACTGGTGCGGGTTCACGGCCATCGCGCTGGTGGCAATATCATATACCGGGGCTTCCGCAGAGCTGTCCGAATTACGCGAGTCTCCGGTATGCGCAATATCCTGCATGTGGATATGGCCGGACAGCACCAGATTGAGTCCGTCCTTGCGCAGCGTCTTCATCGTTTCCTGACTGTTGTTGAGCTTGAAGCCGGAAACGGACATGGAGGTATGGCTGAGCAGATTGTGGTGCATGACCGTAATAATGGAACCATGCTGCTCTGCCGCCAGCTTCTTGCACTCATCCATCCAGGAAAGGGTAGAAGGGAGGATGCGGCCGTCCGTCTGCGGGAAGCCGTAGCTCTCGTTGTTGGCATATTGGCTGCTGTCGATCATCAAGAGATATAGCCCCGGGGCGGCGTTGACGAAATAACTAAGGCTGTCCTTGTCCCTGGAGAGGGCTTCACTCAAGCCGAAATCGGCATACAAGCCGGCAAAATCAGTGGGGGTGATGTGCTCTGTCACGACCTGTTTGTTACCCTTGAACGATCTTGCCCAGGGATTATTCAAGTCATGATTGCCTGGAATGACATAGACATCGGTTCCCGCTTCTTCGACACGCTTCAGCTTCTCTGCCAGCTTCTTATGGCTGCTTGCTTCGCCGTTATTGGTCAGGTCCCCGCTGAGAATCAGGAATTTCGGCTTTTTTTGCTGCACATCATAGACGAGAGCTTCCATAAGCTCATCGCTGTAGGGCAGGATTTTACCGTCACCGCCGTTTACATAGGTCTGGAAGGCTTCTCCGCCATCCTCCAGGCCTTTGTCCAGATAGTGGGTATCTGTAGCCACCCAGAACGATACCGGATCTGATCCGGCTGCTTCCGCTTCTACGGCTGCAGTATTCGGGGATAGGGAAGGGGAGCCGTCCTTGCAGCCTCCGAGTATTATAGCTGCTGTCAGCAGCGTAGATAGTGCCAGTGCGCTTGATATTCCGCGTTCCCAAAAGCCGTTCATCTTCAGCAATGTTATCTTCACCTTTCTTCTGCACATTTGCTGAATCATTGTAGCTTATTTGCAGCAGGATTGTATATCGAAAAGTTAGTAACTGTTTCAAAAACATGGGATTGTGATTATTGAAAATAGTGGATAGTGAATAAATCTTCTCAAGATAGCGACAATAAATTGCGAATGGGTATTGTGTTAATGGAATATAAGTGTTAAGATTTAAAAAAGTAAGTTACTATATTAAATGGAGGTAGTTATATTATGTCTAAAAGTTTCCTGGAAGCCGTACAAGGCAGACGTTCCATCTACGCACTAAGCAAAGAGTCCACAATTTCCGATGCCCGGATTCAAGAGATCGTAGAGGCGGCAGTATTACATAGCCCAACTTCATTCAACTCCCAAAGCTCCAGAGCGGTAGTACTTCTTGGAGATAAGCATGACAAGGTATGGGATATTACAACAGAAACGTTGCGTAAAATTGTTGCGCCTGAACAATTCGAAGGCACTGCACAGAAATTGGCCTCCTTCAAAGCCGGATACGGTACTGTATTGTTCTTCGAGGATCAGGCTGTTGTGAAGCATCTGCAAGAGAGCTTTGCTCTGTATGCCGAGAACTTCCCGATCTGGTCCAACCAATCCTCCGGCATCCTGCAACACGTTGTATGGACCGCGTTCGCTGAAGAGGGTCTTGGAGCTTCGCTGCAGCATTATAACCCGCTGATTGACGATGAAGTGAAATCCACCTTCGGCATTCCGGCTGACTGGAAGCTGATCGCCCAAATGCCTTTCGGCAAGACGGCTTCTGCTCCTGGCGATAAAGAATTCCAGCCGGTTGAAGACCGCGTGAAGGTTATTAAATAAGCAGCTTCATTAAGCCAAGCACAAAAAGAGACAGGCGATTATCGGCCTGTCTCTTTTTTGTGCGTGTTATAAAGTTCCCGCTGATCTGTCTTACTTGGTGGCCGGAGCTTCACTAGCTGCCGGAGCACTGGCATCTGGAGCTGCGCTTGCGCCAGGAGAAGCGGATGCATCCGTCTTCGCATCGGTAAGCGAATTGGTGATCTTGGCTTTGGCTGTCAGCTCTTGCAGCCAAGTGGCGGACATTTCGGATACCTTTTGCGCTTTCAGCGTTTTGGTGATTTCGTCTTTCTTCTCGGCAAGCGTATATTCATGGGCTTCTTTACGGTCGGTTACTTTGATTACATGGTAGCCGTAATTGGTTTTGACTGCACCACTTGTTTCGCCAACCTTAAGCTTGAAGGCGGCATCGGAGAATTCGGCAACCATATCACCTTTTTTGAAGAAATTAAGATCGCCGCCTTTGTCCTTGGAGCCGGTATCAGCGGATTTTTCTTTGGCCAGTGTGGCAAAGTCCGCTCCTTCTTTCAATTGCTTGACAATGGCGTCGGCTTCTTCTTTGGTCTTTACAAGAATATGGGAAGCGCGGACTTCTTCTTCCTGCTTAAAGGAAGCCTTGTTATCATTATAGTATTTGGAAATATCTTCGTCGGTTATTTTAACCTTAGGTTCAATCAGCTTGCGGATTTCCACCTGAAGCGGCATTTGCTTTTTCAGGTCATCCAGCGTCATGGAGCTTTGCTGAAGGGCGCTGTTCAGACCTTCTTCGCCGCCGAATTGGGCCTTCAGATCTTCAATCTCTTGCGCAATGTCAGCGTCTGTTACCTTGATATTGGCTTTCTTCGCTTCCTGGTCAACGAGTGTAGTAGTGATCAGGTTCTGCAGAGTGGATTTACCACCGGCTTCAACCAATTTATCATAAAGCTGCTCTTTGGTGATATCCGTTCCATTCACGGTAGCAATGGCTATTTTGCTGTCGTCCTTTTGGAAAGGCCGTACGATTAGAACAACGATCAGGGCCGCAGCGAGAACAAGCGAAGCGACCATCCAGCCCTTGCCGCCTTTGGCAGATGGGGTGGAGGGAGGTGTGCCGTCTCCAATCCTGTTCATAACGGGCACATTTTCATTGCGGGCTGTTTCATCGGCTTCCTCGAAAACCTCGACAGCTTCCTGCGGAGTTACCTCTTCCGCTGCCGGTACAGCTTCGGGCTCGGAAGTAGCTCCTTCATTGATATCGGAAGTGTTGCTCTCCTCCGGTGCTTCATTGTTGTTCAGGTGTTCATTTTCATTGAAATCTTTTTTGTCCATTATAATTAATGACTCCCTTCAATATAGGTGTTGCCTGTCTTTCTACAACTTTACCAGAAATCAGGATTCCAAACCTTAAGAAAGTATAAAAAAGCGGATTTACTTTTTAAGATTCCCTTAAGATACAAGCCGGGCGGCTTGTATCTGTGAAGCGCAGGTGAGCTGTCTTGCAAGGAAAAAGCCGGCAGCGTATGGTCGCCCATACGCTGCCGGCTTTGAAGGAGAGCGGGAATCCTGCCTCTCCCGTACAAGCGGATATGTATCCGCTTAAGAGCTGAGGCCTCTCAACAGATGGCGTATGCCTTCCTGCTTCCGTCTGGGAACCCGGACGGACTTGGCATAAAGGCCCATTTCGCCGAAATAAATGCAATCGTCCTCAATGGAGCTGATCTTGTTAAGGTTAACATAACAGCCCCCGTACACATGATAAAAACTTTCGTTCGATACTAAACGGTTTAATTGCTCGGCAGTCATTCTTTTTTTAATGTTATAGTTTCTGCCGTGAAAGATGACCAAATCATGGTCACCGACCTTAAAGAACAGAATGTCCGTCTCCACCTCGAAGTCCTCATATACATTTCTGGCTTCCAGCAGGCTGCTCATTCATGTTCCCCCTTTATAAAAAAATTGAATCAAAAATGTTAGCGCTTTCATTATAACACAACATCAGTGCTTTGAGAAGCCTAATTTTTGAAATAATTTGTGTCAATTTTTCCGTTAGATTTGTCATAGCCGCAGAAAAAATGTAAATTATAAAGATGAAATAATTGATGACTAGTGGAGGAGGATTACTGAGATGAAGGAAAATACTAGACTGCTGTTATTTACCGGCTCTTACGCAAGCGCTGCGGAGAGCGGGGTTCAGGTGTTTGAATTCAATGCAGAGGCTGGAGGTACGCTGACACTGCTGGATACGGCCCAAGGCCTTACGAATCCGACCTTTGTGAATGTAGATGCTGAAGGCTTGCGGCTGCATGCTATTGGAGAGAAGCCGGGGGCAGACGGGGGCAAGGAAGGCGAGATTATTTCCTTTGCCATTGATCCGCAGGCGGGCAAGCTGACCGAGCTGAAGCGGATTGCAACCATGCCTGCTGAGGGGAAGGCGCAAACAACGACTTGCCATATTTCAAGAGAATCGGGCAATGAATATATTGTTGTATGCAGCTATCACGGCGGGCTGGTGGGCCTGCTGCAGCTTGATCAGGAGGGGCTGCCTGTCCGTTTGACGGATACTGCGGTACATACGGGTCAAAGAAACCTTCCGGGGCAGGACAAGCCTCACCCGCATTCCGCTATTTTTAGTCCGGATGAAAAATTTCTGTTCGTCTCCGACCTTGGTCTTGATTTGATCCGCACCTACCGGATTAACCGGGAACAGCAGACGCTGGAAGCCCTGGGCGACACGCTGCTGCATGAGGGAGCAGGCCCGCGCCATTTCGTATTCCACCCGGACAGCAAGTCCGCATATGTGATCAATGAATTGGACAGCACGGTTACTTCCTTCCTGTATGACAGCGCAGAGGGTACTCTGACAACGGTGGCTACCGTATCTACACTGCCTGAAGGTTATTCGGGAAATAACGGCTGCGCTGAAATTGCCTTGTCCGGGGATGGACGTTATCTGTACGGCTCTAACCGCGGCCATGACAGCATTGTGGTATATGCCGTTGATCCGCAAACCGCTCAGCTTACACTTGTGGAGCATGTACCCACACGCGGCGGTCATCCGCGCCATTTCGCTCTAACCCCGGACGGCGGCTATTTGATCGCGGCCAACCGTGACGGCAATAACCTGGTGGTCTTCAGCGTTAACCGGGACAGCGGACGGCTGAGCTTCACAGGCAATGAGGCAGAGGTATCCAAGCCGGTATGTGTAAAGCCCGCATACTTTAAGGTGTCTATCCTGAAATAACGATGTCCGAACAGAGGACATTGTTATGGAAGCCTCGAATTTGGCGAAGCCAAATTGAGGGCCTTCTATGAAATATCATCGTTTGAAGTGCCGCGAAAGAGCGGCATGGATGTCTGCTGCACAATAATCCTTACTAACCCGTCTCTGTAGAATTCCTTATATTTCAAGCAAAAGGAACACCGGAGGCTAACGCTTCGGTGTTCCTTTTGCTAAGCGGACATATTCATTTGAGTGAAACGGGTTTAAACGGCACAACCGTGGACACGGCTGATTT
The DNA here is from genome assembly GCF_054483875.1 of Paenibacillus sp. BAC0078. Lineage (NCBI taxonomy): Bacteria > Bacillati > Bacillota > Bacilli > Caryophanales > Paenibacillaceae > Paenibacillus > Paenibacillus sp. BAC0078. The sequence continues at coordinate 76,633 of NZ_JBTLRW010000010.1, read as the reverse complement.
AAAAAGCACATTCTGTTTGCCGTCGCCCTGGCCCTCCAAAGTGATGGTATAGGCATCATAAGAGGTTACAAGTCCCTGCATTTTGACTCCGTTGGTTGTAAAGATCGTCACGGGAACCTTGGTTGAGATACATTGATTCAACAAGCGCTCCTGCAATTTTAGAGGTTCCACTATGGCAGCACTCCATCTTTTTATAAATTGACTTCATGTAACATTATACCACGGGGAAGCCCGACTCTGAAAATACGCTCAAGCGGCTTAGACATAGACAAGGGGGAAGTTATGTTGCAAAATCAATACTGGTCCAGAGGTTTTCGCTTTTTTTTATGGTTTATGCTAGCTTTTATGGTGATTGCTGTATTTGTGAAGCTGGACAGGATCGCGTTTTTCGATAACTCAATCATTCATGCTGTACAATCGGCGGAATCGCCTGCGCTCACTTCACTGGCGAAAGGATTGTCCCTGGTCGGCTCCTCCAAGCTGGCGGTCGGGATTTCCCTGCTGGCGATGGCGCTGCTCTTTTTTGTGCTGAAGCACCGTATTGAGCTGGTGTTGTTCCTGGCGGTCGGGTTAGGCTCACAGCTGCTGAATACAATGATGAAGGGATGGTTTCACCGGGAAAGACCGAGTATTCACCGGCTGATCGAACAGGCGGGGTACAGCTTTCCAAGCGGCCATTCGATGGCTGCCTTTTCCCTGTATGGTGTGCTTGCTTATTTGCTCTGGCGGCATATGCGGAACAGACGGGAACGAAGCATACTTATTGTATTCACAGTTCTCATGACGGGGGGCATCGGCTGGAGCCGCATCTATTTGGGGGTGCACTACCCGAGCGATGTCATTGGGGGCTATGCGGCCAGCGGAGCCTGGCTTATGTTGTGCATCACTATTTTTGAGGCTTACCGCAATTCCAGAAAGCTAAAGCTGGCATAAGAAAAGCGGATACCCGCGAGTAGCCCGCAGGGTGTCCGCATGCTTTTGAGACGGCTGAATACACCGCTTGCCTGCATCCATCAAGGAGTTTTTGCAGACTTCTCTGAGGTCTTGGATTCGTGGAATTGCTCGGCATGGCTAATATTGAGCTTCAGCAGAGCGGGCAGCCCTTCCTTCAGCTTATTGGCTTCAGCTTGGGTAAGACGGCCATTCTTTATGGCTTCCTCAAGCCTGGGACTTGCTGCTTCGCTAAGCTTCTGGAGGTACTGCTCCTCGCTCCAGCCTTTTTTCTCCCGGGCCAGTGTGTAGAGAGTTTTTCCCGACTTCAGGCTGCGGACAATCTCTGCACGGTCCATTTCGAGCAATTTGGACGTTTCGTTAAGGATGAAATATCCTCCCGCCCGGAAGCCTCTCTCTTTGCCAGGAGGGTGGCGGTGTTCCGACTTAGCGTGAAACGCCTTATCCGGCGCAGCGGAAGGTAATCTGCCGGCAGCACTCTCTGCAAAAGACGCAGCTTGCGCCAAGCCGAGCAGAATTGCTGCGACAATTATTTTTGTGATATGGTTGCTCATAGATTCACCTCGTCTGCTGTAATGGGTAAATATGTCTGTACCTGTATAGAAATGACCTGAATCACATCAATCTATACATAATTCAGTGAAGCCTATGCTCACCATACTTCGAGGAGGGTAATAATTTGGCCTTTGGCGCCCGCGTACTCAAAACAGGATTGGCCGTGACACTTGCCCTTTATTTATCCATTCTGCTGAAGTTCCCTACTCCGGCAGGTGCGGCCATTGCGGCGATTTTTGCCATGCAGCCTTCCATTTACAGATCGTGGAGATATTTTTTGGACCAGATTCTGACCAGCACAATGGGGGCAATTCTGGCTCTGCTGGGGGAAATGCTGCTGTCCAACAAGCCGATTGCGGTCGGTTTGGTATGTATCCTCGTGATCATGATCAGTATGAAGCTGAAACGGGCCGATACCATCGGCCTGACGCTCGTAACCGTCATTTCAGTGATGGATGCCTCAGGGCAGTGGCAGTTTGCATTGACCCGCTTTTTGCTTACAATGACGGGCATTGTAGCTGCATTTATAATTAATATTACTGTTTTTCCGCCAAAGCCGCGTAAGCAGTATATCCAGCAGATTGAGAATGTCTTTGGCAGCCTGTCGCTGCTGCTGCGGACGGCGGTGTCGCATGAAATGAAGGAAAGTGTCTTCCGCGACGAGAAAAAAACACTGGAGGATTCCATCAAGTCGCTTGCGGATAAATACGCCTTGTTCGAGGAAGAGCAGAAGCAGCTTGGGAGCGCTAAATTCAGCGAGACCCGGCAAATGGTTGTCTACAAGAATCTGCTCACTTCCCTGCAGAAGGGCTTCGAGGTGCTTGAGGCGGTGGACCGGCATTATTTCCAGGCAGAACGGACGGAACGGACGGATGAGCTGTTCGACCGTCATTTGGAGCAGCTCATTAAATATCATGAGACGATTCTGCTTAAATTCGAGAACAAGCTGAAGCCGGGAGCGAGTGAGACTAATCCGCTGGGGAATGATAATGACAGCTTTCTGGAGGAGGCAATCAAGAGCTATGACGCTGAGAAATCTGGGCAGTTGCGGTTGTCCGTAGTAGCGGCAGCGATCTATGACTACGGGTATCAGCTCGAGCGCCTTGACAAGCTGGCTGACCAGATCAACCGGTTGCCGGCGAATGAAAAAGATTAAGGGGATGAATTGCAGTGGAGAAACATGATAGTGAATGGATAGAGGAACAGGAGCGGGTAACAGGGGTCACCAGGCTGTTGTCGGCCCATATCCGGCGGCTGTCCGAGGAGCTTGGTCTTCACCGCAGCGATGTTGTGGATATGCGCAAGGATTTCTGGGAAGAGGTTACGGTGAACTTCAGCAGCCCGGATGATCTGGGGGAAACCTCGACAAGTCTGCGGCAGCAGTCCCAAATCCTGAACGAACGTGAGCGCCATCATCTGCAGTCGAGCAAAGCGCTTAAAAAATATAAAAAGCTGGTGTTATCGCCTTATTTCGGCCGGATTGATTTCTCGGAGGCCCCTGATGGAGAAGCGGAGAAGATCTATCTGGGCATCGGTTCGCTGATGGAGGACGATGGTACTTTCCTGATTTACGACTGGCGGGCGCCGATCTCAAGCCTGTATTACGATGGGGCGCCGGGTCCGGCTGCATATGATACACCGGGCGGTCTTGTAACCGGGACGATGGAGCTGAAACGCCAATTTGTCATCGACAACGGCAATATAGAAGTCATGTTTGATACAGGGGTGACCATAGGTGACGAGCTGCTCCAGCAGGTGCTCAGCCACAGTGCAGATGACCGGATGAAGAGTATCGTGGCGACCATCCAGAAGGAGCAGAACGCGATTATCCGCAATGACAAAAGCCGGATGCTGGTGGTCCAGGGGGCTGCCGGCAGCGGGAAAACCTCAGCGGCGCTGCAGCGCGTGGCGTACCTTCTCTACAAATACCGCGAGGTGCTGCAGGCCGATCAGATGCTGCTGTTCTCGCCGAATCCGCTGTTCAACAGCTATGTGTCCACTGTTCTGCCCGAGCTTGGTGAAGAAAATATGCAACAGACCACCTTCCAGATGTATCTGGAGCACCGGCTGGGCCAGGAGTTTCAGCTTGAGGATGTCTTTAGCCAGACCGAAAGTCTGCTGAATGCGCCTGAAGGGTCTGATGCTGCCACGCGCCGCGAAGGGATTACTTATAAATCCTCTGTGCAGTTCCTGAGTGTCATCCGCCGCTATGTCAATCTGCTGGAGCGTGAGGGAATGCTCTTTAAGCCCCTTATGTTTCAAGGCCAGGCTGTTGTCGGCAAAGAAGAGATGGAACGGCAGTTCTACTCCTACGATGCCAACATTACGCTGGCGAACCGGATAGAGCTGATGACAGGCTGGCTGCTCAAAAAAATCGCTGCATTCAGCATGGAAGAACGAAATGCCGCTTGGGTGGAGGATCAAATCGAGCTGCTGGACTCCAGCGAGTATCAGCGCGCCTACCAGACGATGCGCCGCAAGGGCGGCGGGCACAATGAGAGCTTTGATGATTTCGATACCGAAAAAAGCCTGCTGGCCAGATATATCGTCAGCCAGCGCCTGAAGCCGCTGCGCGGCTGGACCAAACGCGGACGGTTCGTGGATGTCAAAGCGCTGTACTGCCGGCTTTTTCAAGACCGTGAGCTTATGGAGAGTCTGGACAGCGGCAGGGAGCTTCCCGAGGCTTGGGATGATATTTGCAGTCAAACTGTAGAGTCTCTAAATATGAATGAGCTGGCCTATGAAGATGCCACGCCTTTTCTATATCTAAAAGAATTAAGCCAAGGCTTCCGCACTAATACACAGATCCGCCATGTCATTGTTGATGAAGTGCAGGATTATTCCCCGTTCCAGCTGGAGTTCATGCGCCGCTTGTTCCCGCGGGCCAAAATGACCGTGCTCGGCGACCTGAATCAGGCGATCTACGCCCAGGGCGAGGTATTGGGCGAGCTGGCCGGACTGGTCAGTATCTATGGTGCGGAGAATACGGAAGTGGTCTCATTGACCCGCAGCTACCGCTCCACCTATGAGATCGTAGAGTTCACGCGGGCAATGATTCCCGGAGGAGAGAAGATTGTGCCGTTCAACCGGCGGGGAGAGTCCCCCCTGCTGACTGTGGTAGACACTGAGGAAAAGCTGCTGGCTTCGGTGGAGCAGGATGTGCTTGATTTGCATTCCCAAGGCTATCATTATGTGGCAGTGATCTGCAAAACAGCGGAGGAGAGCGCACGTGTACATGCCAAGCTGCAGAACAGCCTGCCGGTGAGACTGGTTACCAAGGATACTCCTAATTTTCAAAAGGGTACTTTGGTGCTTCCTGCATACTTGGCCAAAGGCGTAGAATTCGATGCCGTCATTATTTACGATGGCTCAGAAGAAAGATATGGCCGCGAAAGCGAGCGGAAGCTGTTCTATACGGCTTGTACACGGGCGATGCATTTGCTGCATATTTACAGTCTGGGACAGCCCAATCACTTCCTGCCTGCGGCGGCCCGAGAGTCTATGGCTGCGGGAGTGCGGCCGCTGTAACGCTTAACGAGCAGAATCGCGCTGTAGATCAGAAGCAGCAATGCAGGAGCCAGCGCCGAGTAACGGTACATGGCAGCATAGCTGGTATAAAGGGCGATTGAGCCCAGTATCATGGAGCCAATCGCTACTCCAAGGTCCAGGGAGTTGAAGAACATGCCGTTGGCCATTCCACGCTGGCGCGGCTCCACAGATTGGATCATCCAGGTCTGCAGTGCTGGCTGCATCGAGCCGAAGCCAAGACCGTAGCATAATGCCGCCGGTAAAAGCGCGAAGGTCGTTGTAGCGAAGGAGAGCAGCAGCAAGCCGCCAATGATGAACAGGCTGCCGGGAATCAGCAGGGCCGCCGGACCGTAGCGGTCGAAAATTTTACCGGATAACGGCCGCACAATAACAATAGCAATAACATTGAACATAAAGAAGTAGGCGATGTGCTCCAGGTGAACCTCGGCCCCGTAAAGAGCCAGAAATCCGAGCAGCCCCCCGTAGGAAATGGAGAGCAGGAAATTCAGCAGGCTAGGGATCAGCAGTCTGCGGAAGGCTCCGCCCTTAGTTTCCGGCAGCTTGGCTGCGGCGGGCTCTTTGTGATGTGCCGGCAGCTTCGTGCTTAAGCGGTACCCCAGAGGAAAGATCAGCGCAAGTGCCGCTGAAGTAGAGAGCAGCAGCGAGACAAAGCCTGGACCTTGCAGCAGGCTGAGTCCGATCAGCGGACCGACAGACATCGCCACACTGGTGGACAATCCGAAATAGCCCATGCCCTCACCCATCCGGCGGATAGGGATAATATCAGAGGCCATCGTCGGAAAGGCGGTGCTGGCCATGCCGAAGCCGATGCCGAACAGCATGCGCAGCAGCAGGAACACAAGCATGCTTCCGGCCCAGTAATAGCCGATTACGGCAACTAGTATTACTGCCAGTCCAAGGAAGATCAGCAAATTGCGCCCGCCGTGCTCTAAGGCCTTGGCTGAGAAGAGGCGGGAAGCAATGGCGCTTAGCGCGAAGAGACTGGTGACAAGACTAACCTGTACGGAAGAAGCGTGGAGCACCCCTTCAGCATAAGCCGGGAGTGTAGAGAGGGTCATCTGCAGACCGGTGAACAGCAGCAGATTGCATAGGGTTAGAATGATAAATGATTGGGTCCATAGTCGTTCAGATGATTGATTCAAGTGGTTCTTCTCCTATTCATGTGTTGAATTTCCGGTGTTGTTATAGATCAGTTCCAGCATACTGCGGAGTTCTTCAAGCTGTTCCGGATTCAGCCCTTTAACGGCTGCTGCAACGGCCTGTTGCTCCAGGGACAAAGTGCTGTCAATCAGCGCTTTCCCTTCATCTGTGGCATAGAGCTGAAAAGCACGGCGGTCCGTGGGACTCATCGTTTTTAGGATAAAGCCTTTTTTCTGCAGCAATTCTACAATTCGGGCGGTTGTCGGCTGGTCCTTGGCGGCCTCGGCTGCAAGCTCCTTCTGATTGATGCCTTCACGGCCACAGATTATGAGGAGAGTGGACCATTGTTCAGGGGTAATGTCGTAGGGCTTCAGCACCCGGGCAAAACTATTGGCAATCCTCCGGTGGGTCGAGCCCAGCAGAAACCCAAGGAATTGCTGAGGCGAGAGACGGGGCATAAGCATTCTCCTTTCAAAATACTTGTCATGACAATTATAATTAAGACAAGTAAATTGGTCAATGCAAAGCAAAAAAAGCTTCTCTCCACAGATGCAGAGAGAAGCTTGATAGATATAGCTGAATGTTCTTAGGCTTGCGGCACTTTTTCCCAGTCTTTCAGGAAACGTTCGATGCCGTTATCTGTCAGCGGGTGCTTCCAGAGGGAAGGCAGCAGCGAGCCTGGAATTGTGGCGATATGTGCGCCGGCAATGGCTGCTTGCTCCACATGGGCAATATTGCGGATGCTGGCGGCGATAATTTCCGATTTCAGGCCGTAGTTGGTCAGAATCGTCTTCAGATCGGAGATCAGCTTCATGCCGTCAACGCCGATATCATCCAGACGCCCAACGAATGGGCTAATATAAGTAGCGCCTGCTTTGGCGGCCATCAGGCCTTGAGCTGCGGAGAAGATTAGGGTAACGTTGGTTTTGATGCCTTTTTTGGTTAATTCATAGCAGGCTTCCAGACCATCTTCGGTCATCGGGAGCTTGATCACGACATTTGGTGCCCATTCGGCGATTTCGTAAGCTTCCTTGAGCATTTCTTCGGCTTTCAGGCCAATAACCTCTGCGCTGACCGGACCCGGCACAATTGCAACGATTTCTTTGATTACGTCTTTGAACAGTCTGCCTTCTTTGGCAATCAGCGACGGGTTCGTCGTAACGCCATCCACTAATCCGAGGCGGGTAATACGTTTGATTTCTTCAATATTTCCGGTATCCAAGAAAAACTTCATTTCGTGGTATCCTCCCTTGGTTTCATATGGATTGACAAACAGTATGCACGACTTCATTATGAATCATGCTGCCTGAAGTTTCAACTGTTAATATGAATATTTCAAAATAACTTTATAGAATGCGCCGAAAAAGTTATGATCTGCTAGTTTGGCCCATTCCCCGGTGTGTTCTCTACGTGATAATATAGAAGCGGTGTTGCCTATATTGTGAAATGACAGGTGATTGGAATGATGATGTTATTTGCGGGGGCTGTTCTGTTTCTGCTGCTTGCTGCCGGAATCATAGCCTTCCAGAACAGTAAGCTGCTCTCAAGGCAAGAGGCCGAGGAATCCGCCGGGCGTATCAGCAGTTTAATGTACTCCGTCTACCATCAGTCCTTCGCGGACAATGAAGAGCGGGCGGAAGCCGTCCCCTTGTTTCAGTTCACTGTACGTTCGGAGGCGGATGGAGGGATCTCCGCAGGAGAAGCCGATAAGACGATTGCGCTGTGCCGTGTTCCGGCCGGCAGCGGTGAGATGGCGCTTTCGGGCGCGCAGAGCTGGATGCTGGGCAGCATTCGTCAGGCTGCACTGCGCGGTGAGCGGATTATGCCTGCTTCTTTCCCGGACAAGGCGGTCCGCAAGGGGGAGAAGGAGCTGATCACCCGGCTTGAAGCTGCGGTGAAGGAGGAAACCGAACATGCTAGTCTTTATTAACAGCATGCCAGAGTTTCAGCCCTATTTATAATGATTGCGAGAATAAAAGGATGATATGGAGGAGAAAGTATGGCAACCGGTGCGGATGTGAATTTTGTGGTGGTTGATCCCGAGAACCGGGATTTGCGGGCGTTAATCGAACGTCTGGATGTCGAGCTGAAATCACGGTATCCGCATGAGACCATTTATGTTGTTGATTTCTCCGATCCGAAGGTGCGGGAAATGATCTTCGTGGTCGCTTATTTGGAAGACAAGCCTGTAGGCTGCGGAGGGTTGCGTCCTCTTGCTCCAGACCATGCTGTAATGGAATTGAAGCGGTTCTACGTGGACCCGGATACCCGCAAGCGGGGGATTGCGAACAAAATGCTGCTGAACCTGGAACAGAAAGCTAAAGCAGCGGGCTGCGGAGAGATTAGACTGGAGACAGGCATCAAACAGCCGGAAGCGATAGCGCTCTATGAGAAGCACGGCTACCGGCCGATTGAATTGTTCGGTCCTTACATAGGCGATCCCGACAGCCTATGTTACGGTAAAATGTTGATCTGAAGCATACTAAGCGTGATATTTGCCGGTGGGCGCGTTCAGCACCCATTCCAGCATCAGGATCATATCCTCGAGCCGGGTAAGCTGGGCATTCAGCGGTTCCCGCTGCGGATTGTCTGCAGCCAGCGGAGCCAGACGGGACTCCAAGGATCTGCGCTGGAGTGTCAGTTCATTGATTTTGGCTTGGATCTGGTGTTCGGTTCTCATCTTGGATTCCTCCTGGCGGTTTGTTGGCATCTAGCTCTTCTACTTGGAACATTATAACGGATAATATGGGGGTAATAAAATGAGTATCAATGTGAAACAGCTTGCAGCGGAAAAAGCGGTGGAGTATGTGGAGGATGGCATGAAGGTCGGTCTGGGTACCGGCTCAACGGCGTACTATGCAATCCGCAAGCTGGGCGAGCGGGTGAAGGCGGGGCTGAAGATCACGGCTGTCGCAACCTCGCAGGCGTCGGAGGAGCAGGCCCGTGAGCTGGGCATTCCGCTGGTTGCCTTCGGCGATATTGACGGTCTGGACCTGACGATTGACGGAGCGGATGAGCTTGATCAGGAGCTGCAGCTCATTAAGGGCGGAGGCGGCGCCCTGCTGCGTGAAAAAATTGTTGCCCGCAACAGCACGCGGATGATTGTGATTGCTGATGAGAGTAAAGCCGTAGGTACACTTGGCAAATTTCCGTTGCCGGTGGAAATCGTCCCCTTTGCTTGGGAATGGACGGTTGCCGAGCTGACCAAGCTGGGCTGCAAAGTAGAGCTCCGGCGCAGCGGGGATGAGCTGTATAAGACGGATAACGGGAATTATATCGCGGATTGCCGTTTTGGAGTGATTGCCTCGGCTCCTGAGCTGGCCCTATCCCTGCAGAGCATCACCGGAGTTGTAGAGCATGGGCTGTTCATCGGTATTGCTGACCTGGCAATTATAGCGAAACAAGACGGCAGCATTGAAATTGTAAAGCGTGAGAGCAATCTCTAGCTCAGCGAAGCGAAGAGGCGCAGGGACTCGGACTAAGGCGCGAATTGTGCAGCCGCGCGGGATTTGGAAGGGACTTGTGGCGGTTCTGCTGATTGTCTACACCGCCACACTTGTCTACTGGATGTTTCTCGGGTTTGGACGAACCGTACATACAGAGGGACCGCTCCAGTATAACCTTGTACCGCTGAGAACCGTGCGCTTGTACTTTGATCTGGGTAATGGAGTGTCCTTTTCCATGAGGCTGATAAATTTGCTGGGCAACGTAGCAGTATTTGCTCCTTACGGCCTGCTGCTGCCCTTGCTGATACGGCATCTGCAATCCTTTATCCGGCTGGCGCTTCTCGCGATTCCGGGTATTCTGGTGCTTGAGACCATGCAGATGCTGCTGCGCGTCGGCAGCTTTGACATCGACGATTTGCTGCTTAATTTGCTGGGAGTGTGTATTGGGTACGGTTTGCTTTTGATAATTGCACATGCCCGAATCTTTAAAAGGTAAGCTGGCATCGTGATCAAATGTTGGATAGCTATAGTGAAGGAGAACAGATAAATATGCTTGTTGATCTGAAGCAACATATAGAGACGGATGAAGTAAAGGAGCTTCTGAGCTATGCCGTAATTGATGAGCCGGATGCGCTGTGGCGTGCTTCAGCCGAATATGGCAGCAAGGCGGCACAGCAGCTCTGCGGCTGGGAAGAAGAGGGGCTGCTGGTGGGACTGGTGGGCTTTGAAGAAACCGAGGACGGCTCTCTTGAAATCCGCCACATTGCCGTTCTTCCGGAGAATAGAGGAAAAGGCTACGCTCGCGGTATGATTCTGGAGCTGCTGGCGGCGAGAAATCCGCGGTATTTGCTGGCAGAGACGGAGGACGAGATAGCCGCGGACTTTTACCGTAATCTGGGATTCATGGTATACAGTCTTGGAGAGAATCCTGCTGGAATCGAAATGTTCCGCTGCGTGTATGAGGTCGAGGAAGTCGAGGACGAAGAATAAAAGGGAATGTAATATGAGCCATTTCGCATATAGATGCGGAGTGGCTTTTTTTCAGAAAACTAATTGACTTTTACAGTGGCAAACCATATAGTTTTACTGTGAAACTATTCTATACATGAACTATTTTTCACAAAAGGAGGTGCACCCTTTGAACAAGGAGATACAGCTTTGGATTGACCGCTATGTGGACGCTTATATGATAGTGACCCGCCAAATTCAGGCACAGATCAGGGAGAGTATGACCGAGGGCTTGACCAACGACCAGTTTCAGATCCTGCGGCTGATTAACAGCCAGGAGCCTTGTACTTCAACTTTTCTGGCGGAAGCTGTAGCAGTAGGAAAAAGCTCGATTACCGCGATTATCAACAGGCTGGTAGAAGCCGAACTGATTGAACGGACCCGTGACGAAAGTGACCGCCGCCAGGTGTATCTGTCACTGACAGACAAGGGCAGAAGCAGATATCACACCGCGGAGAAACAGGTCCATGAGATCATCTCCCCATATTTTGCCCATTTCAATAAGCCGGATATCGAGAAGTTCATTGCGATGTTTGAGAGGCTGGCATTTCTAATGCAGGAAACGGGAGGTAAAGCGAATTGAAGACCATACTTAAAGCAAGATGGGCTATTATTGCCGTGTGGATCGCCGCAGCGGTTGTTTTATTTTTGAACGCTCCGGCCATGTCCGATCTGGTGCGTGAGAAAGGGCAAATCAGTGTTCCGGACGGCTATAGCTCTACAAGAGCTGCTGAAATTATGAGGGAAGTGGCCAATGCCAAAGGCGGGGAAACCCTGCACCAGGTTGCGCTTGTATTTAACAAGCCGGGCGGCCTTACCGCTGAAGATACAGCGAGCATTAAGCAGGGGATTGAGAAGCTTGCGGCGCAGAAGGATGCGCTGGAGATCGACTCGATTACCGATCCTTTTTCCCAAGAGGAATTGAAGGACACGCTGATTGCCAAGGACGGCAAGACGTTAATGGCTGCGCTGATGGTCAAAGGCGGGGATGAAGCTGTCAAAAAGCTGCCGGATCAGGTGAATGAGCTGCTGAGCGGTGTGAGCGCTGATCACTATCTGACCAGTGAAGGGCTGATCACAGAGGATACGATTGTCAGCTCGGAAGCCGGACTGAAGAAATCGGAATACATTACTGTTATCTTTATATTGCTGATTCTGTTCATCGTGTTCCGTTCGTTCGTAGCGCCGTTTGTGCCGCTATTGACCGTGGGACTGAGCTATATTGTGTCACAATCCGTGGTGGCCTTCCTGGTGGACCGCTATGATTTTCCTTTATCGACGTTTACGCAAATTTTTATGGTGGCCGTAATGTTCGGGATAGGGACGGATTACTGCATTCTGCTGATCAGCCGGTTCAAGGAAGAGCTGGCTACCGCTGAAGACACCAAGAGCGCCATAATTGCTACTTACCGCAAGGCGGGCGGCACAGTGTTCTACTCCGGGCTTGCCGTATTTGTCGGCTTCCTGGCGATCGGGCTGTCCAAATTCATGCTCTACCGTTCGGCGGTGGCAGTGGCTGTAGGAATAGCTGTGATGCTGCTCGCACTTGTTACCGTGGTGCCTTTCTTTATGGCGTTATTGGGTAAAAAGCTGTTCTGGCCGTCACGCGGCAAACTGGAGCACAGCGAGAGCCGGATTTGGGGGGCGGCAGGCTCCTTTTCCCTGAAAAGACCTTGGGCCGCGCTGCTGATTGTTGCGGTGATCGTTGTACCGTTTCTATTTACCTACAGCGGCAAGCTGTCTTTTAACAACATGGATGAAATCGGCTCGAACTATGCTTCGGTTAAAGGCTTCAATATTATCTCCGAAAGCTTCGGCCCAGGTGAATCCATGCCCGGCAAAATCGTGATTAAAAACGATGACCGCATGGACACTTCGGAATATATGGGACTTGCGGAGAAAATCAGCCGTGAGCTGGAAAAGGTGGATGGCGTCAAAGCAGTGCGCAGCATGTCGCGTCCAACCGGGGAGCAAATCAATGATTTCCTGATCCCGACTCAAGTGGCTACGCTCACTGACGGGCTGAGTAAGAGTAATGAAGGGCTGACCAAGATTCAGTCGGGGCTTGAAGAGGCAAGCAAGCAGCTTAAGGGAAATGAGCCGAAGCTGAACGAGGCCGTATCGGGCAGCGCGAAGCTGACAGAAGGTACGGCTGAGCTGAAAAAAGGCATCGAAGCCCTGGGCGGCGGCCTCTCGCGTATCGAGAAAGGCATCAATAGCGGCTCCGCAGGTGCCGGAGAGATAAAAGCCGGTCTGGCCCAGGCAGCAGCCAGCGCCAAGAAGCTGGCCGATGCCAATGCAGCGCTGCTGGTAGGCTACAAGAAGATTGGTGCAGGCCTGACCGCGCTGGACGGAGGGCTGGGGCAATTGCAGACCCAGCTTCAAGGGGTTGCAGCCGCACTGCAAGGCCTGGATGCTTCCTTTACCGGTCTGGAAGCGTCGCATCCTGATCTCCTGCAGGATGTGAACTACCAGACGATCAAAGGCACCGTAACGCAGAGCGGCACGGGAGCCGCGAAGCTTGCCGGAGGCCTCGGCCAAATCTCCGGACAGCTGGGGGGAGCTGCAGCAGGGCTAAACGAGGCGAATGCCGGCTACGCCAAAGCGGCTGCCGGACAGACCGCGCTGGCCCAAGGTCTTGATAAGCTGGTGGCGGGAATCGCCCAGCTGCAATCCGGCCTAAAGCAGGCGGCAGCGGGCCAAGGCCAGATTGTTGACAAGATTCCGGCCATTTCCGGAGGACTGAATGAGCTGCAGGGAGGGCAACAGAAGCTGGCAGACGGCTTCGGCCAGCTAACCGGTCAGCTCGGCCAGTTGACCGATGGACTCAGCGACAGTGCCGACGGCCTCAAGCAGATCACGGGCGGCCTTAATTCCGCACAGGATTACCTCAAGCAGATTCAGAACGCCAAGGACGATGAGCTGAGCGGCTTCCTGGTGCCGGAGCAAGCCATGAAAGCGGCTGACCTGCAGCGGGTATTCGATAATTATCTATCCGGTGACCGGAAGGTAATGACGCTGGATGTGGTATTCGCTGCGAATCCTTACAGCGAGAAGGCGATTAACAGCATCGAGGGGGTCCAGGCGGCGGTAGACCGCGCCGTCAAAGGCACGAAGCTGGAAAATGCCGAAACGGCTATCAGCGGTGTGAGCAGCACCTTCAGCGATTTGAAGAAAATATCCAACGAGGATTATACACGGACCGTTGTCCTGATGCTCGGCGGAATTTTCATCATCCTGGTACTGCTCTTGCGTTCGATTATTATGCCGCTGTATCTGATCATCTCACTTTTGATTACTTATTTTAGTGCGCTTGGGATCACTGAGGCAATCTTTGTTCACATGCTGGATTATTCCGGGATCACCTGGACCACGCCATTCTTCAGCTTCGTGATGCTGATCGCGCTCGGGGTGGATTACAGCATCTTCCTGATGGACCGCTTCAATGAGAACAAAACCTGGGATGTACGTGAGGCCATCCTGCACGCCATGCGCAACATGGGTACGGTAATTCTGTCAGCCGTAGTCATTCTGGGCGGAACCTTTGCCTCCATGTTTCCTTCCGGGGTGCTGTCCATGATGCAGATCGCTACAGTGGTGCTGTCCGGTCTTGCGCTGTACGCTCTGGTATTCCTGCCGTTCTTCGTGCCGGTTATGGTGCGGATGTTCGGCCGGGCCAACTGGTGGCCGTTCAGCGGATCAGCCTCTGATGACAAGCCGAAAACGCTGGATATGTAATTGAACACTAAAGAACCTCCGGTGCACATGTGTACGTGCAGAACCGGAGGTTTTTTTGCTTATAGAGCTATGTAGCAGCAAATCTAGCGCAGCTTCGCAAAATAGCTGCGCAGCGCCCAGCCGCGTTCCTGGCGTTTCTTGTATTTGGGCAGTGAGCGGTAAACCGCCGTCGATTCGGCAAAAGCGCGTTTGGCATCTTCATCTCTGCCCAGTGCCTTATACATGGAACCGGCCAAGTAGTAGGCTTCACTGGAGGAAGATTGGATTTCCTGAAACTGACCTACATAATGTAGAGCTTTATCATGGTCAATGTTGCGGAAGGTTTCGGCAAGACGCAGATAAGGCTGGCCATATTGGGCTTTGCGGTTAATATCCAGACCTTGCAGCATCTGCGCTTCCCCTTCGGCAAGCTGGCCCAGCTTGAGATTTACAAACCCGAGCTCCACCCAGTATTCGGCGGATTGCTCATAACGGTCAGCGATTTGCACAAGAAGCTCCTTGGATTCTGTATAACGCTTGCGTTCTGTAAGCAGTCTTGCCAAATCGAATTTGGCCGACACATCGTTCGGATTCAGTGAAATGGTAGTCCGCAATTTGGAAATTTGCCGGCTTCGGCGGAACGGCTTGGTGAAGCTCGGGAATAGGCCGACATATCGGCGGTCCAGGAAATACAAGATAACGAGCAGGATAATGATCGCAAGAAAAGGGTTGCCTACCAGACGGTATAGCAGTAAGAAACCAAAAAATTTTAACATGACTTCCCTCCGTTATGATTGTGTTTCCGAAATCACTAATTTTGTTGGAGCAGCGGGGCAGGGTAATTATACCATATCATCCTTTATTTCTGATTGCTATTTTTTGTACAGAAGTCTAAAGGCTCACTGAATTGACACCCGGTGGGTCAGGAATTAAGCTGTGGTTACTATATCTTGGAGAGAAGGATGATTTATGGAGTCTGAATTGGCAAAAGCAAGCTTGCGTCCGTTGGGACATTCCTCATTGTCCGTTTCACCGCTTGGTCTGGGATGCTGGCAATTCAGCCGGGGGAAAGGCATCGTTGGCCGGTACTGGAGCAACCTGGACGAATCGGACATTCTGGAGATTGTGCGGGCAAGCCTGGAAGGCGGTATGAACTGGGTCGATACGGCAGAGATTTACGGAGGGGGAAAATCAGAGGAAGCGCTGGCCCATGTGCTGGATCAACTGAAGAAGGAGGGCAGCCCCCATGCGACCCCTTTGATTGCCACCAAGTGGTGGCCGCTCATGCGCACTGCAAGCTCCATAACCTCCACGATTGATGAGCGCATCCGCCACCTCGGCGGGCGGGATATTGATCTGTATCAGATTCATCAGCCCTTCTCCTTATCTTCGATTGCCAGTGAGATGAAGGCGATGGCAGGACTGGTGAAGGCGGGTAAAATCCGCTACGTCGGCGTCAGCAATTATTCGGCGAAGCAGATGACGGAGGCGCACAGGCTGCTGCGGCAATATGATCTGAGTCTTGTCTCCAATCAGGTGAAGTACAATCTGCTGGACCGCAAAATAGACCGGAACGGAACTATGGCGGCGGCAAAAGAGCTGGGCATTTCAATTATTGCCTATTCTCCGCTCCAGCAAGGAATTCTGACCGGGCGCTTCCACAAGGACCCTGCACAGATCCGGGCCGTTTCCCGTGTACGGCGGATGCAATCCGGTCTTGACGATAACAGTATGGCCCGCAGCAAGCCCTTGATTGACAGCTTGACGGTGCTCGCCGATAAATATGCGGTTACCCCCGGCCAGATTGCCCTGAACTGGCTGATTCATTACAACGGAGATACGGTGGTTGCCATCCCGGGCGCTTCCAAGGTCCGTCATGCCCGGGAGAACATTGGGGCAATGAGCTTCCGGCTGACCCAGGATGAGCTGGAGCATCTGAATGGAGCCTCCTGGTCAGCGCTGAAATAGATGAACTCATGCCCTAATCATAATGTAAATACAAATGGTATGCTCACAACCTCCGTCCCGTTATGCGGGCCGGAGGTTGTGAGCATTGATGTGCAAAAAACTGTTTAGGATGGGCCGAAGCGGGGTATATAGGAAATAAGACGCTGCGCAGATACGCAAAATTTGTGGATACTACGAAGGAGGTTGAATTGATATGAATATGACGGTACATAATCTTATGGCTTTCAATCATCATTATTTCAGACCTCAGCCCGTGGCCGATGCTAAGCCGCAAATATCCGGTGACAAGACGCTGAGCTTTCAGGATGTGCTGAATGAGAAGCTGAAGGCATCTAGCGAAAAGAAGAAATAGCGAAGTAGCCTATGGAGCTTATAATGGTATAAAAAGATAGAAGCCGGACAATTCGACCTTGTGGTCCATTGTCCGGCTTCTTGGTGCGGATATAAGGAGCTATTTCTCCTTAATTGTCCAGATTGGTTGCTCCAAAATGATTGCCGTCGGGATCGCTGAAGCCGAAGCCGCCGAACCCGTCACTGCCGTTAAAATAATGAATGCCGGTTACAGTTACCCCGTTTTCAATAAGATAATGATGAAAGCTCTCCAGCTCCGGCGTATAGAAATCAATGATTCCGTGGGTTGTGCCGGTATTGCCGTTCTGGAAGAACAGCCGCTCTGTCTGATCGCCGGCAGCTACAAGATACAGTTGCGGAGCACCGGGAGCGCCCGGGAGCTGAAGCATTGCATCGTGGCCGGACTCATGTTGAATCTGCACGCCCAGAAACTTCACGTACCACTCGGTGGCTTGCTCAATCAGGGTGACAGGAATTTCAAGTGTGGCAATGCTCTTTACGAATGGGTTCACCAAGCAGTATTCACTCCGTTTCGCTAGGGTCTGACTTCATAGAACTGGCAGCTCTGGCGTGAGTAGTAGGTCAAATCACTGACCCGTGACTGGATAACAACCTCCGAATCCGTGAAGCGGACAACGGTGGCCCCTGAATTCACCAGATGATCATCCTGGAAGACCCGTACCGGCAGCTTGCGGTCTACGGCCTCCTGCAGATCACTATCCGTCAGTAATGGGCGGTTGATAGGCATGGATGTACGCTCCTTTTGCATAATAAATGAAGTCTGTAAACAAGTAGAAACGGCTACGCCGTCCTTAAAAGGACGGTATCCGTTTCAGCGAGAAATATAAGGACAAAGTATAGGGTGAAACTTATACTTTCTTATATTTAAAAATAGTATACCTGTGTGCAGCAGAGAAATCCAGATGCCGGGGAGACTGGAGGAGAATCCTCAACGTATGCTGGTCAAACTGTAAAAATCCCCTTTCGTAAGTATTTCCACCATAAATCGGAAGTTTACCTCCTCAAAAAAATAGATTGCCTACTGTACACTAAGTTTTGTAAGAGAAACTTTTGAGAGGGGTACAGAGAATGAAAAAAGCAAAGAACCTAGCGGTGACGCTTGCTGCCGTTCTGCTCGTCGGTTCACTGGCGGGATGCGGAGGCAACAACAACGCCGCGAACAACACAGCGAAAGATAATTCGGGTAACAACGCAAAAAGCTCAAACGCTCCTGCTACTGAAAAGGCTGCAGACCCTGCTGAGAAGATTGAGCTCTCCTTCTGGACGCTCGGTAACGTCAACTACGAAGATCTGGCGAAGGAGTACACCAAACAGCACCCGAACATTACAATTAAGATTCAGAACACCGGTGACCAGACAGCGCACCACAACAACCTCACGACAGCTTTGTCGGCCGGTTCGGGCGCACCTGATATTTTCCAACTTGAAATCGGTTTCATGGAACGCTTTATTGGCGCTCAGGACAAATTCTATAACTTGAATGACTACGGCGCCAAGGATATTCAGGCCAACTATCTGGACTGGAAGTGGAAGCAGGCTTCTTCGAAGGATGGCAGCTTCCAATTGGGCTTGCCGACCGATATTGGTCCTACAGTTGTATACTACCGCACAGACTTGGCCAAAGCTGCCGGACTGCCGGATGACCCGGACGGCTTCGGCAAAGCCATTGATACCTGGGATAAATTCGCCGCTGTAGCCAAAGCTTACAAGGACAAAATCGGCAAGCCATTTGTCGATCTGACAGATCTGACTTATAACGCTTTGCGTGACCAATCCGCTGATGAAATTTATTTCAGCAAAGCGGATGGCTCATTTATCGGCGACAAGAATCCTCAGGTCAAAAAAGCTTATGATTTCACGGTAAAAGGAATTCAAGAAGGCTGGATCAGCAATGTTATGCTGTGGTCTCCTGAGTGGGGTCAAGGCATGAGCGACGGTCTGTTCGCAGTTATTATGGGACCTGCCTGGATGGCCGGTAACATTAAGAGCAATGCGCCGGATTCCTCCGGCAAGTGGAAAATTGCCCAGCTTCCTGAAGGCGCCGGCAACTGGGGCGGTTCGTTCATCACCCTGCCGAAGGAAGGCAAGCATCCTAAGGAAGCTTATGACTTCATCCAATGGATGGTTAACAAAGACAACCAGCTTGAATCGTTCAAGACCAAAGGTCTGATGCCTTCCATTCCTGCGCTGTATGAAGATCCGGCATTTAAGGACTTCAAGGATGATTTCTTCGGCGGTCAGCAGACTGCAGTTGAATTCGGTAAATCGGCAAACCGCGTAAAACCTGTATACTATGGTCCTCTGCATGACCAGACTGATACCTTCTTCAAAAATGCACTGAAAAACGTGCTGGAGAAGAAAGCCGATCCGGCCAAAGAGTGGGATGAAGCTGTTAAACAGGCGAAGACTTTGGCAGAACGCGGCTAAGTCCTTCAATTAAGGTTTTGGTTTTCATGATCGTCCGGATTCATGGAGGGAAGCACCCTCTATGAATCCGGATTTAAAAATGTAATTTTCCTTGGAGGTGTGACATGGCTGAACCCGTACTCGTGAGTCCGCATGCCGAGAGCAAACGCCCATTTTTAACTGAACAAAGACGGAGCCGCATTACTGCTTATACCTTTATTTCTCCGTTCTTTATTCTGTTCTCGATATTCGGACTGTACCCGATTTTCTTCACAATTTATTTATCCTTCTTCAAATGGGATGCGCTGGGTCCCATGAAATACGTCGGCTTGAAGAACTATGATCTGGTGACGAGTGATCCAACCTTCTGGATCTCCTTCTCCAACACGCTCATTATGGGCCTCATGGGAACCGTGCCGCAGCTTATTCTGGCCTTGCTGCTTGCGGTGCTGCTGCATTCCGGCATGACCAAGTTCAAGAAAACGTTCCGCATTCTCTATTTCATGCCGAACATCACCTCTATCGTTGCTGTTACCCTCGTGTTCAGCACATTGTTCGGAAACAACGGGATGATCAACTGGATGCTGAACGGCCTCGGCCTGGACAGCATGGCTTTCAACTCGGGCTGGTGGGGTGTCAAAATCGCCATTTCCACGATGGTCATGTGGCGCTGGACGGGCTATAACGCGATTATCTTCCTTTCCGGTCTGCAGAGCATACCGACGGATCTGTATGAAGCGGCCCGCATCGACGGAGCGAACAGAAGACAGCAGTTTACTTTTATTACAATGCCGCTGCTGCGTCCGTTTATTGTTTTTGTTACCCTGCTCTCAACGATTGGTGCCCTGCAGCTCTTCACCGAGCCATATGTATTCCTGGGCCAATCCGGAACCGGCTCGACACGGCAGGAAGGGATTACAATGGTTACTTACCTGTACAGCGAAGCGTTCCGCAATGGATTCTTTGGTACGGCGGCGGCTACGGCAGTTCTGCTGTTCCTCGTTACGATTATTTTCTCCTTGCTTAATATGCTGGCCTCAAGCCGTATGGGCGGAGATACAGGAGGGAGAAAAGCGTGAGCACACTGCGAATGACGAAAAAGAAACCGGACGATCTCGGCCTTTTCGGCAAAATCTGGTTCTATGTTCTAATGATTATCGGAGCGCTGGTGTCCGTGTTCCCGTTCTATTGGATGTTTGTTGTAGGTACCAATGATAAGGGCGCTGTCTTTCATGTGCCGCCGCTGCTGACCATAGGAGACCAGTTCGTTAATAACTTCAAGCGTGTGCTGGATAAGGCGGATTTCTTCCAGGCGCTGGGCAACTCCTTGTTTGTTGCGTCGATGGTGACGATCTCGGTTGTGTTCTTCTGCACGCTGGCCGGGTATGCGTTTGCCAAATATGACTTTCCGCTCAAAAATGTGCTGTTCTATTTCGTTATTGGCACCCTGTTCGTTCCGCAGCAGCTTGGTGTACTGCCGACCTATGTCATTATGGCGAAGCTGCACTGGATTGATAGCTTCCAGGCGCTGATTGTGCCGGCGATGGTGAATGCCTTCGGGATCTTCTGGATGCGCCAATACATCTCCACAGCGGTGCACACGGAGCTCATTGAAGCGGGCCGGATCGACGGCGGGGGACATTTCCGCATCTTTTGGAACATTGCGATTCCGGTCATTACCCCGGCTATGGCTACGCTCGGCATTCTGAATTTCATGACCGTATGGAATGATTTCTTCTGGCCGCTTGTCGTTCTGAAGAACAAGGAGCATTTTACGATCCAGATTGCGCTCCAGCAGTTGTTCTCCAACCGTGACGGTCTGGATTATGGAATGATCATGTCCGCTACCTTTACAGCGACTCTGCCGCTGCTCATTGTCTTCCTGCTCTTCAGCCGCTGGGTTATTGCCGGACTCACCTCCGGTGCGGTTAAGAGCTGATTTACTGTAATTCATTTCTGTAGATGGCTGCAATTTAAATGGTTGTAAAAGGAAATTGGGATTGCCGTGAAGAATAATAAGGACATAGGACAGCAGGAGGAAGGGAACGGCCATATGAAGCTCCGCCGCAAAATTTTGTTCGCTATTATTCTTCTCGTGTTCATCCCCGTCATTGTGATGGGCAGCGTTACTTATGTTAATTTTTCCAATGCTATGGAGAAGAAATCCAGTAATTTCTATTGGATCTCGCTTCTCGAAACAGACCGCAAGCTGAAGTTTGCGCTTAGTGAAATTTCATCCATAACCAATTCGGCCATCACGCAGCCGGCGATTCAGCAGTCTCTGAAGCAGCCGGATTTTGTGCTGACCTATGACCGCAAGCAGGAGATCAACAACCTGCTGATCAATCATCCGATGATTACCTCATTCAGTCTTTACGGCAAGGACCGTCTGCTGTATCAATATAATGCTCCCATGTCTTTTGCGGATATGCGCAAGCAGGTCTGGTACGGGGCAATGGAGAGCGCCGAAGGGCGTCCCGTCTGGTCCGGTCCCGGGGAGAACGGCTCCGAATCCTCCGGCAACCCGGTGCTGGTGCAGGCCAGAATCATTAAGGATTATTATTCGCTGGAGGATATCGGGTATCTGGTAGTGTACGTAAAGCCGGATTTGCTTGATCAAATTTTCTGGGAAGCCAATACGCTGAAGAAGGGGGATATACTGCTTGTCAATAAACAGGGAAATATCGTCTTTGACAAATCGGGTGAACACATCGGGCAGCGCACGGATTTTCCTTTTTTACAAGTTAATTATACCCAGGAGAAGGACTATTACATTGACTACTATCAAGGGGAGAAATCTCTGATTACTTTCCTGCCTTCACATAATTCGGACTGGTATTTGGCGGCTATTACACCGATGAATCTGATTTCTTCGGAGTCGGCGTCGATCCGCAACATCGCGCTTATCCTGGGTACTATTTCCCTGGTGTCCGCCTTTTTCTTCGACCATTATTTCGTGCGAAGGCTTGTGCGCAGCATTAACAGCGCGGTGAATGGGATGAAGCGGGTTAAGCAGGGGATCTTCACGCCGATTTCGATGCCGCTGCATGCTGATGATGAAAGCGATTCGCTGATTGACGGCTTCAACCGGATGAGCTCACAGATCAGCGAGCTGATCGGTCAGGTGCAGACGGAGCAGGGCCGTAAAAAGGAAGCAGAAATGCAGGCGCTCATGGCGCAGATTAATCCGCATTTTATCTATAACTCGCTGGAGTCGATCAACTCTATGGCAGTGCTGGCGGGCAATAAGGATATCAGCAAAATGGTTGTCTCGCTCGGCAGGCTGCTGCGCATCAGCATCAGCCAGAATCAGGAGCTGATTCCGCTGCAAATGGAGTTTGAGCATGTTCGCCATTATCTCGATATACAGAAGTTCCGTTTTGAAGACAAGTTCTCCTATGCGCTGAAGCTTCCCGATTCGCTAAAGAATCTAAGGACACAGAAGCTGATCGTGCAGCCGATTGTAGAGAACGCTTTATACCACGCCATTGAACAGATGGAAGAGCACGGTGTGATTACCATTGAAGCCGAGGAAACCGGGAAGGATATCATCATTATCGTCAAGGATAACGGGCCAGGCTTTGATCTTGCAACCCTGACCAGTCTGTGGGACAAGGAACCGAGCAATCCGAAGAAATACAGCGACAGCGGCGTAGGCCTGAAGAACGTGCATGAGCGCCTGAAAATCCGGTTTGGCAATCCCTATGGCATTATAGTCTGTTCATCCCCGGGCTTCGGTTCGACAATCTGCATCCGTATACCGAAAATTCAGCCATGACAGGAGGACGCAGGATGAAAAAGAAGCAAAGGGCCGTAAGGTGGCTAAGTAAATGGGGCTGGATATTCCTTTACATTATGCTGATGTCAGGCGCGGTGTTTTATATTCTGCAAGGGGGCAGAGAACCGATTGAGAACAACACGGAGGAGAAAATAACGCTGACCTTCCGCCATTTCTGGATCAAGGAGCATGACCGGCCGCTGCTGGCGATCTTCGAGGAGGTTGTGAAGGAGTATCAGAAGGCACATCCCAATGTAAAAGTGAATTTTGAAGGCCTGGACCAGACCATCCACCGCGAGCAAAAGCTCAAAAGCGAGATGGTTACAGGAACGCCGCCGGATATGTTTGTGCTCTTCGGGGGTGCGGAGATCGAGCCTTATGTGCGTTCCAACCGGCTCATGGATTTGACGGAGTTCACTGAGGAGAACGGCCTGAAGAATCAGTTCAAGGACCTTCATCTATGGACGTTTAACAATCATATTTACGGGCTGCCCATCGAAGGGAATGCAGAGCCGCTGTATTTTAACAAAGTCATCTTCAACAAGCTGGGCATTAAAGTTCCTGAGACGGTCGAAGAGCTGGATCAGGCGATTCTGCAATTGAAGCAGGCGGGCTACATTCCCTTTGCACTTGGCAATGAGGACCGCTGGCCTGCCGGAATATTCGCCCATTATTTAATGGACCGCTATGCCGGGCCCGATCTGATCCAGAAGCTGGTCACCGGGAAGGATGGAGCCAGCTTTCAGAACAGCGCGTATACGGAGGCCTTTAAGCATCTCAATAAGTGGATATCCGAAGGGGCATTCAGTCCTTCATCGAATGATCTGTCAACGGAGAATGCAGTCATGCTGTTCACTAGCGGAAAAGCCGCCATGTATCTTAACGGGAACTGGGACATTAATCTGTTCTCAGGAGACACAGCCCCTGTTGATTTTCAGAATCAGGTCGGTGTGATTCCCTTCCCTGCCCTAAAGAGCGGAGAAGAGCCTTCAATGGCGGGAGGGTATACGATTGGGATCGGGCTCTCCTCAAGTCTGAGCGGAGCTAAGCGGGAAGCGGCGCTTGCGCTGCTCAAGGGATTTTATACCAAGGAAATACAGACGCGGATTGTCTATGAAGGCTTAAGAATTCCATCCATGCGGATTCCCTTTGATCCGAAGAAGACGGGACCGGTATTTGCCCAGGTCATGGGGATCATGGAAGACAACCAGATGAGCTTCGTGCCGTATGACAATCTGATGTCGCCGGAAGTCAAGAAAACATTCCTGAGTGTCATTGAAGAGATGATTGATGGAGGTTTGCAGGCGGATCAGGCGCTGAAGCAGCTGCAATCCGCATCGAAGCAGTACTGGAACTTGATTCAAAGCTCGACCATTCAATAAGCCTGGGGGGTTGCCCTGATGTGTGCGCAACATGAGAAATACAAAGTATTGCTGGTGGATGATGAGCCGATTATACTGCGCAGTTTGAAGGTAGCTATTCCATGGGAGGAACTGGGCCTGACGATTGTTGGTGAAGCGAGAAACGGGGAAATGGCGCAGCGTTTGATTGAAGAGACTTCGCCGCAGATTATCATCAGCGACATCCGCATGCCGGTTATTGACGGTATTGCGCTGATGAAGGAGGTGCTGCCCCGGAGTAGCCGCCTGATTTTTATTTTTATCAGCGGTTATGGGGAATTTGAATATGCCCGGGAGGCGCTGCGGCAGGGTGCTTTTGATTATCTGCTGAAGCCGATTGATCATGATGAATTGACGGAAATGCTGACCCGGGCCAAAGCGAAGCTCGATCGCCAGAAAGAGAATGAACAGATGCTGCTTTCGGTGCAGACCTTATCCATGCTGGCCCGGGAGCGGATGCTCGCCGAGTTTACCCAAGGCAATCCGCGGCCGCTGCAGCACTTGAAATGGCTGGAGAACAGCGAGCTGGAGGGCGAATATTTCATGGCGGTAGTCCGTCTGGACGACTACTCGGAACTGACGGCACAGTGGAGTGCGGAGGAGAAACGGCTCTGGCTGTTCGCGGTGCGCAATATCCTGGAAGAATGGTCGCTTGAGAATGGAGTACTCTCCGTATTCCCTTTCTATAATGGAGAGTGGATTCTGCTTTTTCCCGGGAGTCTTGGCGGCGGTAAAAGAGAACTTGGCGAGCAACTGATTGCCGGCATCAAAAGATATTCCAAGCTGAACTGCTCGGTCGGAATCAGCCGCAGTACACGGGGGATTAACCAATTGAGCACGGTGTACCCGCTCGCCAGCAAGGCCCTGTATCAGCGCTTCTACTCCGGTCAGGCGGGAGTGTTCATTGATGAGGAGACAACGGTGACCGGCAGCCGGGAGGTGAAGTACCCCAAGGAGCTGGAGCTTGCGCTGATCGAGAGTATCCGTACCTTGAATCTGGAGCGGATGCTCGGTCTGTTCGATGAAATGGCCGCTTTTATTGAAGCCCAGAGTCTTCCGCAGGAGCTGGCTGAACGGCTGATTATTGAAATGATCGTTGTACTGTACAGACAATTCGAGCACTTGAATATGCACTCGGACTGGTCACTGGAAGGTCTGCTCAGCAGAATGCACGGGCTGGGTACGCTAGCCTCCATGATAGCCGCGTTGAAGATCGAATTCCGTGAGTGGATGCTGGTGAGCAGCAAGACAACCTCCCGTGAGGATGGCCGGAGTGTGGTTGAGAAGTCCAAACGGTATATCGAGGCCAACTACCACAAGGATCTCAGCATCGAAGAGGTCGCGGAGGTGGCCGATCTGAGCATCAGCCATTTCTGTACACTGTTCAAGCAAATCTCCGGCTATACCTTCCTGGAGTTCGTGACCCACTGCCGGATGGAGAAGGCCAAATATATTCTGAGCAGCAGCAATGTAAAGGTCTATCAGGTAGCACCACTGGTCGGCTATCAGGACCCGCGCTACTTTACCCAGGTGTTCAAAAAAGCAACCGGTAAAACGCCGACGGAATACCGCGAGGAGCATGCCCAGCAGGCAAACTAGCCTTTGCCGCCAATAAGCACGAGTAATCACAACCTATCCTTTATGTGAAGCGTCCAGTTAAGTTTCCGGCGCTTGGCATAAAGGATTTTTTGCGTCCAGATCGGAGCGTAAAAAGTAAACAAATTAGATGTTTGTTTAATTAAATGTAGACAAAATAACTGAATGTCTATATATTAATAGACGTATATATAATTTGTTTATTTTTATGGAGGGGTATTGAAGTGCTGAAGAACCGGTATGTGAGGACGATTGTTTTGTCCAGAGTATTGCTGCAGCTTGGTGTTTGGGTACGCAATTTTGCCATTCTGCTGTATGTAACAGAAATAACAAATAATGACCCGTTTTATGTATCCCTGATTTCGGTGGTTGAATATGCCCCGATCTTTCTGTTTGCGATTATCGGGGGGACCTTTGCCGACCGATGGAGGCCGAAAAGAACGATGATTTTAAGCGATGGGCTCTCAGCGGTGTCCGTCCTGGTTGTTCTGCTTGTGGTAGCGGGGGGGGCATGGAGAGTTCTACTGCTGGCTACGTTTGCATCTGCCGTTCTGTCACAGTTCTCGCAGCCTTCGGCGATGAAGCTCTTCAAACAGCATGTGCCGGAAGATCAGCTTCAGCGCGTGATGGCGATGTTCCAGTCGCTGACAGCATTCTTTATGGTGATTGGTCCGGTGGTGGGGGCTTATATTTATCAGCATTACGGGATTGAGGTCTCTCTGGTCATTATGGCGGCAATGTTTACCGGCTCGGCGCTGATTCTCAGCCTGCTGCCTAAGGACGCAATCGAGAACGGCGAAGTTGTGCGAAGCGGAATTATTGCTGAAGTGGCAGCCGGACTGCGGTATGTGCGTTCCAGCAGTGTATTGAAGAATCTGGGAGCAGCGTTTGCCTTCGCAGGGCTGGCGGCCGGATTGATTCAACCGCTTGGGGTGTTTGTCATCATTGAGAATCTGGGCAAGGATAGCGGGTTCCTGCAATGGGTAATGATGGCGAATGGGGCTTCCATGCTGGTCGGAGGTGCGCTGATCATGGCGGCCGGCCGCAAGGTGAAGCCGCAAATCATGCTCGCTGCTGGCTTGCTCGCCAGTGCCGCGGGAACCATAGGTGTAGGCTGGTCACACCATGTTGCGCTGACCATTGTGCTTCAGACGCTGACCGGATTCTTTTATCCCTGCATACACATTGGCATCAATACGCTGCTTATGCAAAATACGGGGAGTGCTTATATGGGGCGGGTTGGCGGTATCATGGGACCATTGTTTATGGGCTTTATGGTCATCGGCATGTCTATTGCAGGGTATTTGAAGGAAGCCTCCTCGCTGTTCACGGTATTTGCCGGAAGCGGAGTGCTGTTCCTGATCGCTATGCTGGTTCTGCTGCCGATGATCCGAAAGAAGGACAAGAGGTCTGTACGGCAGATGTCCTCCTAATGAATGTGACAAATGTCATGCTGAATCGTTGATGTTTATGTCTTACCGGGGTGACATTTCCTTCTCTATAATGATGTTAGATGAATGTATCCTTAACCGGATGCATCCGAGGAGGAAACGAGCAAGATGACGACCAACCAGACGTCCCAGCTATCCAGCTTGAAAAAAAGCATGGCCCCCTACGAGCAAACAGACCGGGGTTCGAGCATCAGACAACTCGCGAACACACTATTGCCGCTGGTGCTGTTGTGGACAGCCGCATATTTCAGCCTTTCCGTATCCTATGGGCTGACACTCCTGTTAGCGGTTCCTGCGGCGGGGTTTGTGATCCGCACCTTTATTATTTTCCACGATTGCTGTCATGGCTCATTCTTCAAAAGCCGCAAGTCCAATGATATCCTCGGGACGATTACAGGCGTATTAACGCTTGTGCCTTACCGCCAGTGGAAGCATAGCCATTCAATTCACCATGCCGGGAGCAGCAATCTCGATAAAAGAGGAATCGGCGATATCTGGATCATGACTACCGATGAATATGCGGCTGCGAATCCCTGGAAACGCTTGTACTACCGGATCTACCGCCATCCGCTAACCCTGTTTGTGGTTGGTCCGATTGCTGTATTTGTGATTCTATACCGCTTTAATGCCAGAGGTGCAAAACGCAAGGAACGGATGAACACCTATCTAACCAATGTTTTGATTGCGGCACTTTACGGCCTGTTGATTTGGGCCATCGGCTGGCAGGCTTTTCTGCTGGTTCAGCTCCCCATTGTATTCCTTTCCGGCTTTCTCGGAATCTGGCTGTTCTATGTGCAGCATCAATTCGAGGATACCTACTTTGAGCATGATGCGGAATGGAGCTATGTCTCCGCCGCTGTGGAAGGAAGCTCTTACTACAAGCTGCCGAAGCTGCTGCAGTGGATTACCGGCAACATCGGCTTCCATCATGTTCATCATTTAAGCCCGAAGGTGCCGAACTACAACCTGGAGCGGGCTCACGACGCCTCGCCACCGCTGCAGCATGCCACAACCATTACGATTGCTACAAGTCTGAAGGCGCTGCGTTTCCGTCTGTGGGATGAGGAGAACAAAATGTTTGTCAGCTTCAAGGAGCTCAGAGCCAGAAAACGGCAGAGCAAACAGCAGGCCGAAGGCTTGAAGAGAATCAAGCCGGGATTGCAGAGCGAATAGATGGGAAGCGGATAAACTGAACTTGAGATATTTCCATTTTCGGGTTTTGGTCGTGACTGCGGGGAATGTTTGGACTTCCGGCCGCTGTTGTCTGCAGATTTCTTGATTTATACCGCTCTTCGCGGTGGAAATCCGCAGACAAAGGCGGACGCGTTCGCTCCTACAGTTCCAAACTTCCCCTCCGTCACTTTGCCCTTTTTGGTTATTTTTCAAGTTCAATTTATGCAGATAGAGGAAGGCAGTAACCGGAAAAAGCGAAAGCCGGTGCTGCTCTTTCTCTTTTTTGCCGCATATTGCCTGTTGCCATCGGGTTTATGCTAGAATGGGGGTACAAACTTGCAGGCAAAAAGGATGGCTGACATGCAGAAGTGGCATCACATTTTCCATAAAAGCACTGGCCTCAGCCCTTATGTATGGGTCGTTTTTTACATTCTGCCGTTCTATTTCATCTTCCGCTTCTCCTCTGTTGACCAGAACCAGTGGATATATGGCGTGTTCATGGTAGCGATATTTTTCACCTGTTATGTGCTTTCGTTCAAGTCTAAGGGGTGGGTGGTCTATTTCTGGACCAGTGTGCAGATTCTCGTCTCGATTACGATGACTCTGCTGTTCGGATATATGTATTTTGCGCTGTTCCTGGCTTTTTTTATCGGGAATATCCAGAAGCGGGCCGGGTTCTTCACCTTCTATTCCATTCATTTGCTGACGACGATTGTGGCGATCAACTATGAGCTGATCACTGGCAATCCCGTATTTATCGCGCAGCTTCCGTTCGTTCTGGTCAGTATGATCGCTGTGGTGCTGCTGCCTGCGACGACGTATAACCGCAACAACCAGGATAAGCTGCAGGGCCAGCTTGAGGATGCCAATAAACGGATTTCCGAGCTAGTCAAAATGGAAGAACGCCACCGGATCGCACGTGATCTTCACGACACCTTGGGGCAGAAGCTGTCCCTGATCGGACTCAAAAGCGATCTCGCCGGCAAATTAATCCATAAAAACCCGGCGCAGGCGATTATTGAGATCAACGATGTCCGCCAGACGGCCAGAAGCGCGCTCAAGGAGGTCCGGGAGATGGTTACGCAGATGCGGGGTATCCGGTTCGAAGACGAACTGATTCGGATTCAGCAGTTTCTGCAGGCGGCGGAGATTGAATTTCAGCTCGAAGGCAATCCGAAGCTGACCAATACCTCACTAATTACCGAGAATGTGCTCAGCATGTGTCTTAAGGAAGCCGTAACGAATGTGGTGAAGCACAGCGGCGCCACTCTCTGCCGGGTCCTTATTGAGCCATCCCGCACCGATCTGGTTATCAGGGTGCATGACAACGGAGCTGGCTTTGGGGCGGCGAATCATTACAATAAAGGACATGGACTGCAGGGAATGAGAGAACGGCTTGAATTTGTTAACGGCAGTATGGACATTGTGGCCCATGAAGGGACAACGATTGTTATTAAGGTGCCCAATGTTTTTATGCAGGCTGAACTGGAGGTAGAGGGACAATGATCAGAATTGTAATCGCTGAAGATCAGCGCATGCTGCTGGGGGCACTGGCTTCCCTGCTTGATCTGGAGGATGACATGAAGGTGGTGGGCCGGGCCGGGAACGGCGAGGAGGCCGTGAAGCTGGTGCAGCAGCACAAGCCGGATATTTGCATCATGGATATTGAAATGCCGGCGATGAGCGGTCTTGAAGCGGCGGAAGCGCTGAAGGATTCGGGCTGTAAAATCATGATTCTGACCACCTTTGCCCGGGCCGGGTATTTCGAGCGCGCCGTCAAAACCGGTGTGGATGCCTATTTGCTCAAGGATAGTCCGAGCGAGGAGCTGGCGCTTTCGATCCGCAGCGTGATGGCCGGCAAACGGCTGTATGCCCCCGAGCTTATGGACGAGGCTTACAGCAGCGAATCCAATCCCCTGACACAGCGGGAGAAGGAGGTGCTGGGCCTGATCGCCGACGGCAAAAACACCAAGGAGATCGCCAGCCAGCTATACATTACAACCGGAACGGTCCGCAACTACATTTCCGTCATTCTCGACAAGCTGGATGTGGGCAACCGGATTGAAGCCATTACCAGGTTCAAAGAAAAGGGCTGGTTTAAATAGGTTTTCGCGGAAAGTTGGATAAAACCCGAATCAGGGGACTCTTAGGAGTCCTTTTTTTACTTGCGGCTATACTCTGTAGTCCTAATGCGATCTGGGACAATATGACTATTTTTCCCATGAATCGGTGCTCAGGATTGGAACCGGCAAGCATTTTTGCTATGATGAATGCAAACATGTGCTCTTATCCCTGATTATGGCAATGACAGAACATGTTTCAGCAACGCACAATTATTCTGGCTGTTCAGCCACTTAATCCAGTCGGGAGGAAACCCATTTGCCTGAACTCACATCATCCTATGTTGATTCACTCGCACCCAACGCCGCCGCTATCAAGAACGGTATGGGACTGGTGCGCAAGAAGAGCTTCATACAGCTGCATATTTCTGAGAACAGTGAATTGCTCTTCGGACAGTGCGCCGGCAGCGGTAAAACCCCTTATGAATGTTCTGTGGACTTCATTGTGCCGGAGAATCCCGTTTTCCGCTGCACCTGTCCCAGCCGTCAATTTCCCTGCAAGCACGCTTTAGGTCTGCTCTATGCTTATACAGAAGGACAGACATTCACACCTGCACCTGTGCCGGAGGATATAGCTTCCAAACGCGAGAAGGCGGAGAAGCGGGAGGAGAACAAGGCGAAGCAGGCAGCCGAAGGCGGGGGGAGCAAGCCGAAGAAGGTCAATAAATCCGCGCTCAAGAAAAAAATCACCGCACAGCTCGAAGGACTGGATCTGCTGGAAAAGCTGGTGCTGTCCTTGATCCGCGGCGGATTGTCCACCATTGACAGTAAGACGCTCAAGATGATTCAAGAGCATGTGAAGCAGCTCGGCAACTATTATTTGTCCGGAGCGCAGATTGAACTGCGCCGGCTTGCGCTGCTGCTTGGGGGCGGGCAGGACCTTGAAGAGAATTATACATATGCCATGGAGCAGTTGACCCGGCTTCATGCTTTTATCAAGAAAGGCCGGGTCTATCTGACCGCCAGAGCAGAGGATCCGGAGCTGGCGCTGGATCATGAATCTACAATTGATGAATGGCTTGGACATGCCTGGCAATTGTCCGAGCTGAAGGAATACGGGCTGGTGAAGGAAGCAGCGGAGCTGCTTCAACTGGCCTTCTACAGCTATGATGATCTCGCCCGGCAGGAGTACGTGGATTTGGGTTACTGGATAGAGCCTGCAAACGGCGAGATTCACCGGACAGTGACCTATCGCCCTTACAAAGCGGCTAAGCTGATGCGGGAGGAAGACAGCTTTTTTGAAATTGCCCGGATTCCTATGCTGTACAAGTATCCAGGTGATATGAATGCCAGGGTCCGCTATGAGGAGATGACGAGCAGAGCTGTCTCAGCAGATGACTTAGCCCTTGTATCGGAAAGAGCACACCGCTCCTACGCAGAAGCTGTCAAGAAGGTCAAAAATCAATTAAAGAATCCGCTTGGTGACAAAACGCCTGTGCTGCTGCTGCATGCAGCCAGCCTGGGTGTAACGGAGAGCGGGCAGTATGTGATCACGGATGAGTCTGGCAGCTCTCTGGTACTTGAGGATATTCCATCCCTGCCCCAAGGCACTGTGAATCTGCTGCCTTTCCTGCCTGCTTCATCGCTGGCTGACAGTTATATCCTGGTAATGTTCGAGCACCGTCTGGATCAGGGACGTCTGGTAGCCCAGCCGCTAACCGTCATTAAAGACGGCGAGATCACCCGGCTATTGTATTAAAATATTCCGTTCTTATATATATCTATAGGGGGATAGCCCATGAGTACAGCATTATTGCAAGAGCTTCATCAAGAGGTCAGAAGGCTATATATTGCCGGCAGTGACCTGGCCGCCGGAGACTTCCGCCTGAAACGGCTGCTTCCGCAGTTTCAGCAGCTTGGAGAGCGGGCCGCTGTCTTTAAACGGCTTGGCGAAGGCATCGCTTCCCTGCTCGAACCCGCAGGAGGGCAGGAGCCTGCCCCGGCCGTGCAGTTGCAGGAGTTGACCCTGCTGCTGGAATCTGTGCTCTATACACAGGGGGTTAGCACTTCTGACGGGACTCCCGGAGCTTTGCGGACCCGGAGCTTTGCCCTGGAAACTAAGCTGCCTTACAGAAAGCTGGCCGCAGTGCGGCAGGCCCTAACTACAACCGGGGGCGGCAGACATGAGATTGTTGTTGATGCCTTTAAGGAAGGGATATTTCAGGATTTGCGGTTGCTTCCGCTGGCAATTGCGGCGTTAAGCGATCCCTATTCGGAAATTGCCGATTTTGCCATGACGGAGATTCTCCCTTCTTATGGCCCGGCTATCGCCGATTATTTGCTGGATACCTTTAATCCGGCCGGCGGCCGAAGCGAGGTTCGCAAGCTGAAGGTGATCGGCAAGGTAGGCGGGGACGGATTGCTGGGTGAAATCTTCAAAGCCGCCGAAAGCGGCAGTGACGATATCCGGGTAGCGGCGATCGAATGCCTTGGCGGGCATGAAGAGTACACCTCAGATCTGCTTGAGTGGACCACGGATAAGAAAAAGGTGATCCGCGAGGCGGCGTTTGCGGCATTGGCGGCAGGCGGCTCGCTGCAGGGCGGGGAGCGGCTGATCGAAGCTTTTACCGCGAAGAAGGATCGGGCGCTGGTGGCGGATGCTTTAGCCAAGTGGCCCTCCGCAGAGCTAGGTGCAAGGCTGTCCACTCTATTTATGGAGGAGCTGCGCGAAGCTCCGGTGGAGAATGGGGACAAGAAGAAAACAGAGTCCGTCTGGGATGGAATTCAGCCTTTCCTGACAGCACTCTATGAGGAGCGGAATTCACAGCTTGATGAAATTTATAGCTATGTCATCAAGGAATATCACCGCTTCTCTTCACTTGGCTGGATGCCGCTGATTGATCGGGCGGCGCTATACAAGGAACTGGCTTCGTCCGAGCCGGCACTTGCGGAGCTGCAGGAGCTGGAGAAGCTGAATTCCCGCTATTTGCCGAATTATTTCCGGGCAGCACAGCAGCTTTTGACACCTGCAGACCTGTATAAAGAGTTCGGCGGCACGATGGTGAACAAGCTGAAATCCAAGCTAACCAAGAATGCGGTGCAGCGTGCCCAGCAGCTTCTGGAAACGATCGAACGGCAAATTGTGAACGTGGAGAGAGTTGTCTATGAGGCGAGCTGGGAGCTAAGCGAGAGGGAGTATTATGCACATGAAATGCTGCCAGCGGAGACCATTGCCGCGAAATGGGACCCGCACTGGCTGGACTGGTTCATTGAACGCAATTCGCTGGATCTGGTGTGCGCCTTTGCCCGCCCCGGTCATGAAGGAGTGCGCAGCTATTTGCTGAACAAGCTTCAGGAACAGAACAAACGGCGTAGCCATGATGCTATTAGTCATATCTTTATCGGGCTGGAACGTTCGGGTATGACAGAAGCTCAGCGCCAGGAGCTGCTGATAGATGTCCTGGAGAATGACAAGTCATTTAATCCTTATATGTTCGATTACTATCTGCTTAATCAGATGCTGCGTTTCCCGCCTGACTACATCAGCCGCATAGAAGCGCTGCTTCCGAAATACAGATATGAAAGCCATAGGCAGCTTGAGCACTTGATTATCCATCTGCGGAGCAAAATGTAGCGGCTGGTTAATGAAGCTCTTGAAAATGGATCAGTTGAACTAAAGAAAATATAAAAAGGGCAGAAAGTTCTGCATAATTCAAACAGTTTAAAGGAGAGGTGTCCATGTCAACGAAACAAGAGCAGCTTCAAGACTATATGCGGCTGCCGGCAGAGATATTGTATCGTGAAGAGCTGGAAGCGCTGAAGAAGGAGGATACCGGAAAAATCCCCGCAGGCTGGCAGATGTCTCCGCGCGCAGTGCTGACCTTCATTGCCGGAGGCAAGGCGGGCAAAACGGTGATCACGCCGAAATATATCGGCAATACGCGTCTGATTGAGATGGCTGTGGCTACGCTGGTCACAGACCGGGCGTTGCTGCTGATCGGCGAGCCGGGGACGGCCAAATCTTGGCTGTCTGAGAATCTGGCTGCGGCGATCTACGGCAACTCCGGGCTGGTTGTGCAGGGAACTGCCGGGACAAGCGAAGAGCATGTGCGCTATTCCTGGAACTATGCCATGCTGCTGGCAAACGGCCCTACCCCGGAAGCGCTGGTCAAAAGCCCGATTATGCGTGCGATGGAGGATGGCGGGATCGCCCGCTTCGAAGAAATCTCCCGCTGCGCCTCAGAGGTGCAGGATGCGCTGATCTCCATTCTGTCGGAGAAGACGATCTCCGTACCTGAGCTGGGCAAGGAGGCCGGAGCGCGCAAAGGCTTCTCCATTATTGCCACAGCCAATACTCGGGACCGTGGGGTCAATGAAATGTCAGCGGCATTGAAGCGTCGCTTCAACATCATTGTGCTGCCCGCGCCGTCAGATATCGAAACAGAGCTGTCGATTGTGAAGAAGAGAGTCGCGGAAATCGCGTCCTCCTATGAGCTGCAGGCTGCCGTTCCGGCTGACGAAGCGCTGCTTAAGGTAGTTACGATCTTCCGCGAGCTGCGCAGCGGCATGACGCTGGACAAGAAGGAAAAGGTGAAAACACCGACCGGAGTCATCTCCACCGCAGAGGCCATTTCACTCTTGACGAACAGCATGGCGCTTGCGGCTAGCTTCGGTGATGGTGAGCTAACCAACAGCGACCTTGCTGCCGGACTCCAGGGGGCCATTGTCAAGGATGATGATAAGGATAAGCTGGTCTGGAAGGAATACCTTGATAATGTAATGAAGAAAAAAGGAGCGGAATGGCGCGGCCTGTATCAGGCCTGTAAGGAGATGAACGAGTGAAGGTGACTGCTGAAGCCGGGGTACATATTTTCGGGGTGCGGCATTTGTCTCCGGGCGGCGCGAAGCATGTACTGGATTACCTGAATGAGCTTCAGCCGACCGCAGTGCTTATTGAAGGCCCTAGCGATGCGACCGGTGAGATCCGTCATTTGACGCATGAGGTGACGAAACCTCCGGTGGCGATTCTAGCCTTCACCGAGGAATTGCCGGTACGAACCGTCCTGTGGCCTTTTGCCGTCTATTCCCCGGAGTATCAGGGCATGAAATGGGCGAAAGAGAACGGGGCCGAAGCGGCATTTATTGATCTTCCTTCCTCGGTTACCCTAAGTCTACAGGATGCCATGAGACGGGAAGAAATCTCCGGGAGGGGAACGAAGCCTGAGGCAGTTGAATCCGGTGAACCTGCAAGTGAAGACATTCAGGAACCGGAGTCCATCTACAGCCGGATTGCCCGGCTTGCCGGAGAACATGATTATGATATGTACTGGGAGCGTAATTTCGAGCATAACGCAAATACCGGAGCGTACCGGGCGGCGATTCTTTCCTTCTCCGCCCAGATGCGCGAGCTGTCGGAAGGCAAGGAACAGCTTGAGCAGCCGAAGGAGCATTCGTATAATGCGCTGCGCGAAGCCTACATGCGGCGGCAGATCCAGAAGACTATTGCCGCCGGACATGATCCGCAGAAGATTGTGGTTATCTGCGGCGCCTATCATGCGTCAGCACTTGCCGACTTAACTGAGGCCATGACTGATTCCGAGCTGGCGGGGCTGCCTTCGCGCAGCACCAAGCTGACGCTGATGCCATACTCTTACTACAAGCTGTCCACGATGTCGGGTTATGGCGCGGGTAACGGAGCGCCGCATTATTTTGAGATGATGTGGGAGACGATGACGGCCGGACGGCCTGAGGAGCTGCCGCATCTCTATCTGTCTACGGTGGCCCGCCATGTGCGCAGCGGCGGTACACACCGCTCCACCGCCGAGGTGATCGAGGCGGTGCGGCTGGCGGAGTCGCTGGCCGCGCTGCACGACGGGAGTGCGCCTACGCTGCGCGATTTGCGCGATGCCGCGCAGACGCTGCTTGGGCACGGCGAACTGTCGGCCGTCGCCGATGGACTGGCAAGAGTGGATGTCGGCACAGCCATCGGCAACCTTGCCGATGGCGTCAGCCAGACGCCAATCCAGGATGATTTGAACCGGCTGCTGAAGCGCTATAAGCTGGAGAAATACAAAACGACTGTAGCCAGCGAGCTGTCGCTCGACCTTAGAGAGAACCGCAGAGTCTCCAGCCAGGAGGCGGCTTATTTGGATTTGCACCGCTCCATTCTGTTCCACCGGCTGGGCCTGCTCGGCATCTCTTTTGCCAAGAACAGGCCCAGCGGGCAGGAAGGAGCCACATGGGCTGAGTACTGGATCATCCAGTGGTCGCCCGAGGTGGAGATTCAGGTCGTGGAATCGACCTTGCTCGGTGAAACCGTTGAAGTGGCGGCTGCTTATGTGCTGCGCGAGAAGCTGCAGGAATGCCGCTCCATTGCCGAAGCCTCGGCGCTTATCCGGCTGGCCTGTGAGTGCGGCATGACTGCGCAGATGGAGGAGAGCAGCCGGGTGCTGCAGAGTCTCGCAGTTGACAGCCGCGACGTTGTCGGGATTGCGGCAGCCGCCCGTGAGCTGGCAACGATCATCGGGTTCGGCGACATCCGCAAGGTAGACACCGCCCCGCTTGTGCCGCTCATGGAGGAGATGTTCCGGCGCGGCTGTCTGTTCCTGCTGGATGCCAGCAGCTGCAATGATGAAGCCGCCGGCAAAATGCTTATTGCCATGAATGAGCTTAACGTGATCTCGCTGGAGCACAGCGAGACGGTGGATGAAGCATTATGGCTGCAAGAGCTGCTGCATCTCGCGGAGCGGGATGACCGGAATCCGCGTCTGTCCGGTTTTGCCTGTGCGATACTGATGGAACGCGGCGCCATCTCGGCGGCAGACGTCGCCTCCGAGGTCTCGCGTCGTTTGTCGCCTGGTATTCCCGCCGATCTCGGTGCGGGATGGTTCGAAGGACTGTCCATGCGTAACCGCTATGGACTGCTGTCCCGGATGAGCCTCTGGGAACAGCTTAATGATTACATCAACGCTCTGGAGGATGAGGAATTCAAGCGGGCGCTGGTGTTCCTGCGGCGGGCATTCAGCACCTTTTCGCCGCGCGAGAAGACGATGATCTCTGAGCTGCTGGGCGAGCTGTGGGGTGTGGATGTCGAGCAGGCGGCTGAGATTCTCACCGGAGAACTGAAGGAGGATGAAGCCAAGATGTTGGACGATTTGAATGATTTTGACTTCGGGGATTTTTAGATGGTGAATGAGAACAAGCAGGAGAGCACAGTTGCCCGTTGGCGGCTCATTCTGGGCCAGGAAGCAGAACAAGCATTGTCAGCCTATGGCGAAGGCGGCCAGCTTAGCCTGACTGATGAGGAATTGATTATGGATGCGGCGCTTGCCGCCATTTATGATGATACAGACGGTGGCGGCGGGACAGGGTCTTCCTCCGGCAGAGGCAAAGGCGCCGGAACGGGGCATGCCGCCTTGCATCTCTCCAAATGGCTCGGAGATGTGCGCAGCTATTTCCCGGAGGATGTGGTGTCGATCATCCAGAGCGATGCGATGGAGCGGAGGGGCTGGAAGCAGCTTCTTTTTGAGCCGGAGCTGCTGGCTGCCGTGAAGCCGGATATCCAGCTCGTGGGCACGCTTTTGTCTCTGAAGGGCAAGATCCCGGAGAAAACCAAAGATACGGCAAGATTGCTCGTCAAGGCGCTGGTTGACGATCTGGTCAAGCTGCTGGAAACAGATATCCGTCGTGCGGTTACCGGGGCGCTGAACAAGCGCCAGCATTCGCCGCTGCCTTCGCTCAGCGGGCTGGATTGGAAGCTGACGATTCAGCGGAACCTGAAGCACTATGATCAGGAGCGGCGGATTTTGATCCCCGAACGGTTTTTTTATTTTGACCGGGCCCGCCGGAGCAAGGAATGGACCGTTATTGTAGATATTGACCAGAGCGGCTCGATGGCAAGCTCCATCATCTGGGCTTCGGTTATCGGCTCCATCTTCGCCAGCATCCCGGCACTGAATACCCGTGTAGTGGTTTTTGATACCGAGGTGGTGGATTTGACGGAGCAGTGCGCCAACGATCCCGTGGATATGCTGTTTGGCATCCAGCTTGGCGGCGGAACGGATATACACAAATCGGTGAAGTATTGCGAGCAGTTCATTGAAGAGCCGAAGAAGACTTTGTTCATTATTGTGTCGGATCTGTATGAGAACGGCAACCAGGCCGGGCTGGTGCGCCGGATGCGTGAGCTGCGCGAGTCTGGCGTCCGCACGATGACGCTGCTGGCCTTGTCGGATGAAGGCAAGCCTTCCTACGACGAGCGTTTGGCTGCGCAGCTTACACGTGACGGCACACCTTGCTTTGCCTGTACTCCGGCTCTGCTGCCCGCACTCGTGGAAGGTGCACTCAAAGGCCAGGATCTTGGCGAATTGGCCAAACGTCTGGGAGCCTCTTAAGTCATTTCTGCCTATGGAAACATATACTTTACAATCACATATTGTGTAAGCTGCATATATCATTTATAATCGGTTATTAAAAAGCACTTATCGACGTGCTGCTTGAAAGGAAATGAATTTCTTATGTCAAGTAAGTTGAGAGCGGGTATTGTCGGCGGTACAGGCATGGTGGGTCAGCGTTTTATTGCACTTCTTGAGAATCATCCTTGGTTTCAAGTGACGGCTATCGCCGCCAGCGCCAAATCGGCTGGGAAAACCTATGAAGAGTCGGTAAATAACAGATGGAAGCTGTCCACACCGATGCCGGAGGCTGTCAAGAGCATCATGGTTCAGGATGCCTCGAGGGTAGAGGAAGTGGCTGCAGATGTGGATCTGATCTTCTGCGCCGTAGATATGAAGAAGGAAGAGATCAAGACGCTGGAAGAGGCGTATGCACGCACCGGAACGCCGGTTATTTCGAACAACTCCGCACACCGCTGGACACCGGATGTTCCGATGGTGATTCCTGAGATCAACCCGGAGCATCTCAAGGTTATTGCCCAGCAGCGGAAACGTCTGGGAACCGAAACCGGCTTTATCGCAGTGAAGCCTAACTGTTCCATTCAGAGCTACATGCCTACACTGCATGCGCTGCATGATTTCAAGCCTTCGAAGGTTGTCGTTACAACCTACCAGGCGATTTCCGGGGCCGGCAAGACCTTTGCCGATTGGCCGGAGATGATTGATAATGTAATTCCGTTCATTGGCGGCGAGGAAGAGAAGAGTGAGCAGGAGCCGCTGCGGATCTGGGGAAACGTGACCGACAATGGTATTGTCAAAAGCGAACAGCCAGTCATCACCACCCAATGCATCCGTGTGCCTGTCGCTGACGGACATATGGCTGCGGTGTTTGCATCCTTTGAGCAGAAGCCATCCAAGGAAGAGATTCTTGAACGCTGGAACAGCTACAAGGGCCGTCCTCAGGAGTTGGGGCTGCCAAGCGCACCTAAGCAGTTCATCACTTATTTCGAAGAGGATAACCGTCCGCAGACGAGGCTTGACCGTGACATCGAGAACGGGATGGGAATTTCGGCCGGCAGACTCCGTGAGGATTCATTGTACGACTACAAATTCGTCAGCCTGTCTCATAATACGGTACGGGGCGCAGCGGGCGGTGCTGTTCTGATCGCGGAGCTGCTGAAAGCTGAAGGTTATATTCAGCCGAAGTAATCCCTGGACCTTAAATAGTATTTGCATACAAACAGCCTGCCAGAGCTACTCTGATAGGCTGTTTGTGCGTTCACCTGACATCAGTCCTGAGAAATGGTAAGATATAACAAGGAAATTTCAGGTGTCTTTTATTTAGAGAACAGGAAAGCGGGCGTATGCATGCGAATTAACAAATACATAAGTGAAACAGGGCTATACCCGCGCAGAGAAACCGACAGGATGATTTCCGCCGGACGGATTACGATCAACGGCAGGGTATGTGAAAAAGGAGACAATGTGGAGCCGGAGGACATTGTTGCTGTAGACGGTGCTCCCATTACTATTGTCGAAAGAGAGCCTGTATATCTGGCGCTTAACAAGCCTATAGGCATTACTTGTACTTCGGCGCGTCAGGTGGAGGGGAATATTATTGATTTTGTCG
Organism: Paenibacillus sp. BAC0078; assembly: GCF_054483875.1. Classification (NCBI taxonomy): domain Bacteria; kingdom Bacillati; phylum Bacillota; class Bacilli; order Caryophanales; family Paenibacillaceae; genus Paenibacillus; species Paenibacillus sp. BAC0078. Next base: position 36,040 of record NZ_JBTLRW010000010.1, on the reverse strand, counting down.
GATATCCTTCCCGGATCTTCGCCATTGGCAGGCTGGACAAACAGTCCGAGGGTCTGATCCTTTTGACGAATGACGGAAGTATTGTGAACCAAATGATGCGCTCGGAGAACGGGCATGAAAAGGAATACGTCGTTACCGTCGATAAACCCGTGACTGAAGAATTCCTGGAGAACATGGCCGGAGGCGTAGAAATCCTGGGGACCCGGACCAAACCATGCACGACCTATAAGATAAGCGAAGCCCAATTCGGAATTATTCTTACCCAGGGACTTAATCTGCAAATCCGCCGCATGAGCAAGGAGCTGGGCTATCGTGTACTCCGTCTGGAGCGAATACGTATTATGAATATTACTTTGAACGGACTGGAAAGAGGGCAGTGGAGGCACCTGGGGAACGATGAGCTGTCAGAGCTTCTTGACCGTCTAAACGACTGAATCATTGTGGAGGAGACCCGAATGAAAAAATATGTGAGCTTTTTTATTACTTTATTGATAGTTACGGGGTGCTCGTCATCAGGTGCTAAACAGGCAGCAGACCCAACGGAAACTCCCGCGGCAACGGCAACAGCTACAGCTTCGCCAACCATTTCAGCGGCTGCATCCGCTCAGCCATCTCTGACAGCATCACCCTCACCTGCTGTGTCAATTGAGAAGAAATATTCCGGTTTTGTCCATAAGGAATCCGCTTCGCTGGACGGGCAGACCTATGAGGTTTATTACTGGAACAGCGGCGATTTTGACTATACGCAATTTTTGATAACGAATAAGCAGGAGGTTCTTTTTGACAGCCAGCAGGCCGGTTTGACCATTGAAGGCGGCTATATCTCGAATAAAGCGAAGAACATTTGGACAGAGTCACTTATGCAGAACAACCGGCCTACATTTATGTTCAGTCTGGCGGATAACCGTCCAGAGTCGGCCTATATCGTTCTGGAAAAAGTAGACGGAGCTATGAAGGTTACCGTGCATGACAATGTTCTGCTGAAATATGAGGATGTGGATCAGGACGGCAGCCCGGAGCTGCTGGCAAGCCCTTATTCCGGTCAGATGCCGCTGGGACCCACGTTATTTGCCGCGTATGAGCTCAAGGGTAATCAATATGTTCCTAACGCGGCAAAAACTCGTCAATATTGGGAGAAGCAATTGCTGCAAGGGGATAAGAATTACAAGGCAGATCCAACCGAAGGCACCCTGGAAGTGCTCCTAGATGCCTATCTTGTGCTGGACCGCTTGGATGAAGCCAAGGCTCTTTTTCCTGAGTTCTATAAGCTGGCGGGACAGACCTCCGGAGACGGAGGGTTTGTGGACACTTACTTGAATACGATCAAAACAGGCTCCTATGATCACATCAACGGCTGGATGAAAAAGCTGAAACCGCTGCGTACCACAGAGTCCAAGTAACCCGGTTCTGCTAAGTCAACACCTTTGGCTCAAACTGCTTGTCATACAGGTCCTTGTACACGCCATTTTTCTCCAGCAGTGACTGATGTGTGCCTTCCTCGATGATTGAGCCGGCCTGGACGACCAGAATTTGATCAGCCGCCATGATTGTGGAGAGCCTGTGGGCGATGACGATACTGGTTTTGCCCTGCAGCAGGGAGAACATCGCTTGTTGAATATAGAACTCAGATGCTGTGTCAAGTGATGATGTTGCTTCGTCCATAATGATGACCGGAGGGTTCTTGAGCAGCACTCTGGCAATGGATATCCGCTGCTTCTCGCCGCCGGACAGCTTGATTCCCCGGTTGCCCACTACGGTGCTGTAACCATCCGGCAGACCCATAATAAAGTCATGGATGTAGGCGGCCTGGCAGGCGGCAATGATCTCCGGTTCACTGGCGCCGCTGTTTGCATATACAAGATTTTCGCGAATGGTTCCGTTAAAAAGGTAGGTATCCTGCGTCACGAGGCCAATCTGCGAACGCAGCGACTCTAGTGTAAATTCACGAATGCTTCTGCCGCCAATGGTGATGGCTCCCGATTGGATTTCATAGAGGCGCGGAATGAGGTTCGTGATCGTAGTTTTGCCTCCCCCGCTGGGCCCGACCAGTGCAGTCAGTGTTCCGGCGGCAGCGGTGAAGGAGATTCCGCGTATGGCCGGTTTATCCGGCTGGTAGGCAAAATAGACATCCTGAAATTCGATGCTTTTACCTGCTGCGCTGATCGGCATTGCTTGGGGCTCATCCACAATCAGCGGCTCCATGTCAAAATAGTCAAAAATCCGTTCAAAAAGTGCTGTTGAGCGCTTGATATCTACATACAGATTCGTGAGCTGCATCACAGGCCCGTAGAGTCTGCCCAGCAGTGCGACAAAGGCGACAATGGCTCCTATGGACAGCTCGCCTTGAATAAAAAGATAACCGCCATACAGATAAATCAGCATCGGACCAATACTGGTAAAGGTGGACAGCACCATCAGGAACCAGCGGCCGGCCATGGATTCCCGGATTTGCAGGCGTGTCGCTTCAGCGTTGATGGTGGTGAAGTTTGCATACTCCGCTGCTTCCTTGGTGAACAGCTTCATTAGCAGATATCCGCTGATGCTGAGCGTTTCCTGGATCACCTGATTCTGCTCGGAAATTTTTTCCTGGGTCTGTTTGGCCAGCTTCCAGCGCACGTTGCCCATTTTTCGGGTGGGCACTACAAACAGAGGGACGACAAGCACACCGAGGATCGCCAGCTTCCAGTTCATGAGGAACAATGTCCCGGTAGTGGCGACGAGGATCAGCAGATTGCTGGCAAAATTGACAACCGTGCTGCTGAACACGCCTTGAACGCCTGAAATATCGCTCGTCATGCGCGTGATCACTTCGCCTTGCTGGACTCCCGAGTAGAACTGCAGGGGCATCCTCTGCAAATGGCGGTACATCTGGTTTTTCATATCATGGACAATATTTTGCGAGATAAAAGAATTCAAATAATTCTGCAGCACACCCAGCAGACCGGTTGCGACAGTCGTACCCAGCGAAGCGACAACGAGCACAATGAGCAGCTCAAGGTTTTTATCAGGCAGTGCCACGTCGATAATTTTCTGGATCAGCAGGGGCGGCAGCAGACCCAGTACAGCGGATACAATTAGTTCAGCCATTACCAGGAGCGTTTGCTTCCAGTACGGCAAGAAATATTTGGATATGCGCAGCAGCAGCGCTTTGGACAGATTGGGCTTCACTTCATCATCAGCGAATTTCAATTTGCCGTGGCCGCCGCTGCCCACCGATCCGAAACCTCTTGACATTGTAAATCACCAGCTTCTGAATATTAGTTACTTCCTTCTGGATAATACGCCAATATCAGGCTGATGTAAATTAACTAATTGAATGGGAAGGGGGGTACAGCATGAAAATTGAGCCACAGCAATTCACCCGAAACGGATTAAGCTACACCATAAGATCCGCAGTGCCTGCAGATGCACAGGAGCTCTCTGAGGTCCGGTTGCAGATTGATGGAGAGACAGAGAACCTGGACCGTGTACGCGGTGAGGGTTATATTGATGCAGAAGGTTTTGAACAGCTCATTCAAAGGGATACCGCAAATGACAGGAACCTTTTTCTGGTGGCGGTTGTGAATGACAGAATCGCTGGATTCTCCAGATGTGAAGGCAATAGTTTACAACGGCTAGCGCATAAAGTGGAGTTTGGAATAGGAGTGCTGCAGGAATATTGGGGCTACGGCATCGGGAATAATCTTTTGCAAACCTCGATTGCCTGGGCCGATTCCAGCGGCATCCGCAAAATGTCCTTGTATGTGCTGGAGATCAACAGCAGCGCCATTAACCTCTACCGCAAGCTGGGATTCGAAGTTGAAGGCGTGCTGCTAAAAGACAAGCTTCTGTCTGACGGCAGCTACTACAACACGGTTGTGATGGGAAGATGGAGCGAATAACACCTCATTTAAAAGGAACAAAAAGCACAGCGCCGCATTTCAGGCTGCTGTGCTTTTTGTTCAATCCGGGCCAAGCGGTGGACCCGCAGGCTGATGCTAAATCTGCTAAGGCTGTATCGCCCGCAGGAATTCCCGCGCTGCTCCGCTGATGTCCTCCGCACCGGCAATTGCTGAGATCACGGAAACACCATCTGCGCCAGCCTTGATCACCGGGGGGGTATTCGCTGCCGTTATCCCGCCGATGCCAACGAGGGGAATAGTGAGCCCGCTCTGCCGAAGCTCCTCAATTACAGCAGTTCCCTGAACGGCTTCGGCGTCATCCTTGGAGCTGGTCGGATAGACGGGGCCGACTCCCAGGTAGTCCGCTCCGTCAGCGATTGCCTGCCGCGCTTCGTCCAGGGTATGGGCGGAGACGCCGACGATTTTGTGCGCTCCGAGACGCTGGCGGATGGAACGGGCCGGCGCATCGCTCTGGCCGACATGAACGCCATCCGCATCAAGGGCAACCGCCAGCTCGATATCATCGTTCACGATAAAAGGGACACTATGCTCCCGGCAGCTCCGCTGAAGCTGCTTCGCCAGCTCGAAGTATGCCTGTCCGGTCAGCGCGCCTTGGCCCTTTTCACGAAACTGGAACATGGTTACACCGCCTTCAATGGCCGCCGCAAGAGTATCGAGTGGTGATCTCCGGCAATTCACACTGCCCATAATGAAATACAGCTTCAGCATTCCCCGCATGTGTTCACTGCTGATCCGGTTCATTGCCGCACCCCCCCGAAGTCTGTTCTGATAAGCAAAATGATTCGTTGGCCCATGTCCCGCTCCAAGGTTCAAGCTGTCTTCAATCGCCGCCTGGATAAAAGCTTTGGCGATGCGGGTTGCTTCTGCGATCCCCTGACCCTTGGCCAATCCGGCGGCAACCGCTGCCGAATAGGTGCAGCCCGTTCCATGCGTATGCCGGGTATGAATGCGCGGGCTCTCCATATAGGCGAATTCCTGCCCGTCATAGAGCAGGTCCGTCACTAGGGCTGTTTCTTCATCATGGCCGCCCTTGAGCACCACGTACTGCGGTCCCATTGCATGAATAAGCTTGGCGGCTGCTTCGCGGTCGGTCATAGAGGCGATTGTCATCCCGGTGAGGACTTCCGCTTCAGGAATGTTCGGCGTGACGACTAAGGCTAGCGGCAGCAGCGTGGTAATCAGCGCTTGTACGGCCTCCTGCTGGAGCAGGGGGGAACCGCCCTTGGCAATCATCACCGGATCGACGATAAGCTTGGTCCAGTCGTATTGCCGGACCTTGTCGGCCACCACGCGAATTAACCCGCTGCTAAACAGCATGCCTGTTTTGACCGCATCCGGCACCAGATCACTTCCTACCGAATCGAGCTGGGCAGCAACAGCTTCCGCTTCGAGCGGATATACGCCCTGGACGCCCAGCGTGTTCTGTGCCGTCACCGCCGTAAGCGCGGACATGCCGTATACCCCAAGCTCCTGAAAGGTTTTGAGGTCGGCTTGAATGCCGGCACCACCGCCGCTGTCGGAACCGGCGACAGTTAATGCCTTGAATACTTTTGACATCATAAATTCTCCTTTGATAGCCTGCCGTTATTGTCCAAGCCGCTGTACACGGGAGTGTTCGGTGTATATTTCCGGAGTAACGAGAGCCAGTTGATTTAAGAATTCGGGCTGGAAGCTGCCCGGACCCTGGCCGTTCGTCCGCTCGGCGGCAATCTCGGCAGCAACGCCATAGAAGGAGAGGGCTTCCGCCGCCGCTTCCAGCCAGGCTCCGCCGCTGGCCGCCAGAAAAGCGCCCACAACCGCACTGAGCAGACAGCCTGTACCGGTAACCTTGGTCAGAATGGGATGCCCGTTGCTGACCACATAGGTACTGCTGCCATCTGTGATGACATCCTCCTTGCCGGTGATGATCACGACACAATTCAGCTTCTGTGCAGCTTTTACCGCGAGTGCGACCACATCGCCGTCTCCAGCTCCGGCATCCACGCCTTTAATGCTCCAGCTCTCTCCGACTACATGGGCCACCTCGGCAACGTTGCCGCGCAGCGCGGTAATCTGCATGCCGTTCACGAGCTTATGCGTAACCTCTGTACGGTACGCGGTGGCTCCGGCACCCACCGGATCAAGTACCACTGGCACCTGATGGCGGTTAGCGGCTTGTCCGGCCAGGAGCATGGAGCTGATGGCATAGTCGTTCAGGGTGCCGATGTTGAGCACGACAGCCCCCGACATAGCCGCTATGTCTGCTACTTCTTCATGCGCATCGGCCATAAAGGGCGAAGCGCCCAAGGCCAATAGCCCGTTCGCGCTGAAGTTCGCCACCACGATATTCGTAATGTTATGCACCAGCGGATTGCTTTCCCGTACTCTGGATAAAAATGACATTATTTATCACTCCTAAAAGTTTTTTAACGCTATACCCTACAAATTAATAAAAGCCTCCTGGCTATTGACCTCTCCGGTCAGCAGCCCGTTGTTACTTAGCCACTTCTGCACCTTGTCCCAGGATTCAGGGTCCTGATAGCCAAACGGCTGATCGCCCGCATCCATCAGCGGCAGCAGAATTTGCAGACTTTTAGTTTCAATGTCCTTGTCGAGCGGAGCTGTGGCATCCTCATGCGCGATCAGGAGGTCCAGCGCCTGCTGCGGCTGCTCCTCCACAAACTTCTGTCCCTTTCGTACCGCATTAATGAACTTCTGGATCTCGGCCTTTGAGTTCTGGAGACCCTGCTCGCTGGCGACAAGAACCAGCTCATAATAGTCGGGTACGCCGTAATCCGTCGGATCAAGTGAGGTTACGGGATGGCCTTCCTTCTCCAGAATGAGCTGCTCATGGTTAATGAAGCCGCCGATAATCCCGTCCACCCGTCCGGTGGAAATAGCGGGAATCAGGTCAAAGCCCACGTCAATCAGATTGACGGCACCAGGATCGCCTCCATCGGTCTTGACCATAGTTTTCAGCATCGCTTCATAGAGCGGGACGGAGGAATAACCGGCTGCTTTGCCCGCCAGATCTTTGGGGCTCTTGATGCCGCTGTCAGCCGGAACCATCAGGTGATTCAGCGGATGCCTCACGATGGCTGCAACTGATTTGACCGGAATCTGCTCGCCACGGGCCATCAGCACCTGCGGCTGGTAGCTTAGGGCCAGATCAACTTTTCCTGCGGCCACCAGCTTCAGGGCGTCATTGCTGTCAGCAGGCATCTGGATATCCACGTCCAGACCTTCTTCGGCGAAATAGCCATTCTGCTGTGCGGCATACAGGAAGGAGTGGACTGCATTCGGATACCAGTCGAGCATTATGGTGAGCTTGTGGCGCGGAGCGTCTTCTTTAGCCGGAGCAGAACCGGAAGGGGCAGCATTATTGCTGGCTCCACAGCCGCTGGCAACCAGTCCAAGACACAGCAGCAATATGAGGGGAGCTAGGGACAGCTTCCTTTTCCTTACAGAATTTACGTAGCGGATAATTTTCACCGATAAATACCTCTTTTCTTCAAAATGATCCTTTCAAGCAAGGTTATGCTTAGAAACAAGGCGACACCGATCGCAGACAGCAGGACAACGGCGGCGAACATTTCTGCGCTCTGCAGATTTCCGGCCATCCGGCGGCTGAAATAACCGAGTCCCTTGCTGCCGCCCAGCCATTCGCCGATGGTTGCCCCAATCACACAGTAGACAATGGAGAGCTTGAGTCCAGAGAAAAAAGGAGGCAGCGCCGGCGGAATCTGCGTCTTCCGCAGGATCTGCCAGCGGTTCGCGCCAAGGGTCAGCAGCAGTTCCTGGTATATCGCCCCACTTTTATGCAGACCATCATAGGTCCCTATCACCACCGGGAAAAAGGCGGTCAGGAACACCACCGCAACCTTGCTCCATAGCGTATAGCCGAACCACATAATAAAAATTGGCGACAGTGCAATCAGCGGTATCGTCTGGCTGATAACGAGCAGAGGGTATAGCGCCTTCTCCAGCGGAGTGAACATGTGCATCCCGGTCCCGAGCAGCAAGCCGCAGCACACCGACAGGGCAAACCCGAGCAGTACCTCCTCTAGTGTCGCGGGCAAATGCACTCCGAACAGCAGCCCTCTTTGCCGGACAAGCGCCATGAAGATTGCGGAAGGAGCAGGGAGGATGAACGAGGGGATCAGCCCCAGACGCGATACGATCTCCCAGGCGATAAAAGTAAGCACTGCCAGCATAGCAAAAGGCCCGTAATTCCTAAGTGCTTTTCTACAAAATGCGGCTCTCATATAGCCTCCGCTCCAAATCCTCCCGCAGGGCGACAAACTGCGGTTCATAGTTCATTTTGTAATGTCTCGGGCGCGGCAAATCTACAGCCAGCTCCTGCAAGCCGCCGTTTGCGCCGCCGGACATCAGATAGATCCGGTCGCTGAGCAGCAAGGCCTCCTCCAGATCATGGGTGATGAACAGCACCGTCTTCTCAAGGCTGCTCCACAGCGAGAGCAGCCAGCGGTGCAGCTCGCGTTTCGTAATCGCATCCAGCGCCCCAAACGGCTCATCCAGCAGCATCAGCTCATTCCCGGCGGCAAGAGTGCGCAGCAGGGCAACCCTTTGGCGCATCCCGCCTGACAGTTCTGCGGGATAGGCTGTCTCCGTTCCTGCCAAGCCGAAGCGGACCAGCATTTCACGGATCTGCGCAGCGGCCTCAGCCTTGCTGCCAATCTGCTTCAGCTCCCAAGGCAGCAGGCAGTTGTCCAGCACAGTCCGCCAGGGCAGCAGCAGGTCCTGCTGCGGCATATAGGCAACCTGCCCTAAGCGCGAGGAAGGATCCCCAGAGGGGTGACCGTGAATGCTGATCTCACCGCCGGAGTGGGGCAGAAGTCCGGCAATAATCTTGAAGAGCGTGCTTTTGCCGCAGCCGCTGGCCCCGACAATGGAGATGAATTCGCCCTGGCTGACGTTCATGGATAGCCCGGAGAATACCGGAGCCCCGGATGATGCATCAAAAGAATAGGACAGGTTAGTAATAGAGATCATATTCGTATGTAAGCAAGCCTCCTTCGTATGTAGCGATACTTAATGGACACAATAAAGACCCATCCGTCTCTGGAGGAGACAAATGGGTCTGAAAGGTTCAGCTAGACAGCATGAAGCGGTACCGCTGAGCAATTCTGTTCCACTTCCCTCCGCTGGTATGATCCAGATCAGGTTCCAAGGGTCCGAAGCTTAAGGCTTCGTCTCAGTCGGCAGACTCCCCTAGTGAAATAACAGGTCGATATTGAATTCACAATTGCTAATTAATATATCATATTCAGGCTTGATGTCAACGGACGAGCTGAGTGAGCGGGTAGTTTTTGGGGATGCTAATCCCGAAGATTTTTCAGATGAGAGGGGACATAGATCATGAAAAAAATAAGCCTGACCATCCTGCTGCTGCTTACGGTGTTACTGGCGGCGGCCTGCGGCAATAATAAGGGCAATAATGCGGCAGTGCAGTCTGCTACGCCAAGCGAAGGTGCGGCAACGGCTGCCCCGGCAGCGCAGAACAGCCTGGAAGCCATAAAGGCGAGTGGTAAGCTGCGCATTGGCACCGAAGGCACGTATGCTCCCTTTACTTTTCATGATACCTCCGGCAAGCTGACGGGATTTGACGTGGAAATCGCCGAGGAGGTAGCCAAACGGCTGGGGGTTCAGCCGGAGTTTTTTGAGACGCAGTGGGATGGCCTTTTTGCCGGTATGGATGCCAAGCGGTTTGATGTGATTTTTAATGAGGTGTCGATTACGGATGAACGCAAGGTGAAATATGCTTTTTCCGATCCATACATTGTCTCCAAGGCAGTGCTGATTGTCAGCGAGAAGAATAAAGACATCAAATCCTTTGCAGACCTGAAAGGCAAAAAAGCCGGCCAGTCACTAACCAGCAATCTATCCGCTATCGCCCGTGAGAACGGTGCTGAGATTGTCGCCATTGAGGGCTTCAACCAAGCCATTGACCTGCTGACCTCGGGCCGGATTGATGCAACCGTGAACGATGGCCTGTCCTATCTGGATCTGAAAAAGCAGAGACCGGATGTGAAAATTAAGGTTGTCGATGAAATCGCTGAAGGCTCACATAGTGCGGCTACGTTCCTGAAAGGCAATGATGAGCTGGTGAAGGCGGTAAACGAAGCGCTGTCAGCTATGAAAAGCGATGGAACGTACCTGAAAATTTCCGAGAAATATTTCGGTGCTGATGTATCCAAATAAATTACCGGTGTGTTCGGGAGTGCTGGTCCCTGAATTTCCGGGAAGGAGGTCTGATCAATGGATGATCGCAAAATACAAATTTTCCTGGATTCCTTGCTGCCCCTGCTGAAAGCCGGGGTGGCTTTTACCATTCCGCTGGCTGTGGTCTCCTTCATTCTGGGGTTGCTGCTTGCCGTGTGTACCGCACTCATCCGGCTTTCGCCGTGGACGTTGCCGAAGCTGATTGCGCGATTCTATGTTTGGATCATCCGCGGAACACCGCTGCTGGTTCAGTTGTTCATCATTTTCTATGGCTTGCCGGCTGTGGGTATCATCCTCGATCCGTTTACTGCCGCTACGATTGGCTTCACGCTCAGTGTAGGCGCTTATTCCTCCGAGATTGTGCGGGCTGCGGTGCTGTCCATTCCTGAAGGTCAGTGGGAAGCGGCATTTTCTGTTGGAATGACCCGCAGACAGGCGCTTCGGCGGATCATTCTGCCGCAGGCAGCGCGTGTTTCGGTTCCGCCTTTATCCAATTCCTTTATCAGTCTGGTCAAGGATACCTCGCTTGCTGCTACGATTACTTATGTGGAAATTTTCAAAACCGCACAGCAAATAACGGCGACCACTTATGAACCGATGCTCCTATACACCGAGGCTGCGTTGTTCTATCTGCTGTTCTGTTCCGTGCTGTCAGTGCTGCAAAGCTACCTGGAGAAACGGCTTGACCGCTACTCGGCAAGATAAGGAGGAATATCCCGTGATAGAAATCCGTGATGTGCATAAATTTTTCGGTTCGTTGCATGTATTGAAGGGTGTGAATCTCACCGTGGAGCACGGTAAGGTGCAGGTGATCATCGGGCCTTCAGGCTCCGGCAAAACAACACTGCTGCGCTGCTTCAACCTGCTGGAGAGGCCTGACCGGGGAAGCCTGAAGCTGGATGACTTGCAGCTTGAATTTGCACCTACTAGTAAAATCCAGCTGCGTTCGGTACTGGCGCTTCGTCAAAGGACAGGTATGGTCTTTCAATCGTACAACCTGTTCCCGCATATGACCGCACTTGGCAATGTGATGGAGGGCCAGGTTACGGTTCAGAAGCGCTCCAAGGCGGATGCGCGTAAGCGGGGAATAGAGCTCCTGACCAAGGTTGGCCTGGCAGACAAGGGGGATGCCTATCCGCATCAATTGTCGGGTGGCCAGCAGCAGCGGGTGGCCATTGCCCGGGCGATGGCGGTGGAGCCGGAGGTGCTGCTCTTTGATGAGCCAACCTCAGCGCTTGATCCCGAACTAGTGGGCGAAGTGCTGAAGGTGATCAGGCAGCTTGCCGCCGAGGGTATGACGATGGTTATCGTCACGCATGAAATGAAATTTGCCGCAGATGTGGCGGACCAGATCATTATGATGGATAATGGCGTTATTTTGGAGCAGGGCACGCCGCAGCAGGTGCTGAAGCATCCAAGGAATCTGCGGGCCTTGCAGTTTTTGAACCGGTTAAGCGGTGAGGAATAATAAAAACGGCAGTTCAGGCGGGGAATCCCGACCCGGACTGCCGTTTTGTTGTTGGAGCTTTTGCCTCGATATTAGCTTTGCGGCGCTGCGCTGGTTTTCAGGTATTCCAAAGCGTTGTACACCATAACAGCCGCTTCAGCGCGTGTGATTTCGCTTTTTGGATTAAATTTGCCGTTTGCATCCAGAGTGTTGATATTGTATTTCAGCGAGCGCTGAACGCTTCCCTGATAGGAAGGCTCAAGGGCATCCGCATCCTTGATTTCTACAGGAACAAGCTTGATCATCGGCAGATTGCCAACCTTCTCGATCCCTTGAATCAGCAGATTAGTGAACAATTCCTTGGTGATCGGCTTCGAAGGATCAATATCGGGAGCAATTTCGATGCCATTGTAGTGGGCGTTGATGAAGGCATCCGCGTACCAGGCGTTGTCCTTTACTTTTGTGAAAATTCCGCTGGCTACAGGCGCTTTGGTGAAATCTATTGCCGCAAGGCTAAGCTGAAGGCCGCCGGAGATAAACTGTATGCCTTGAGCTGTTGTTACCTTGGCTCCGGGCAGGAACTGGGTATCGGAAATCCCTTTGATCAGGCCTTGCTCCTTCAGGGAGCTGATTTTGTCCTTGCCGGCTACGGTGTCAATGTCTTTGAAGCTGCTGTCAGCGGCAAAGATTTGCCCTGCTAGTGAGAACGAGAGAAGCGAAACGGTTGTAATTGCTGCAAAAAAGCTTTTTTTGATCATCATCTGAATTCCACCTCTATCAGTAGGGTTAAGGCCGCTTGGCCTGTTCAATTCCCTTGACGGAGCAGAATATGGAAAGGTTGCAGACTCCTTCATATTTGTTCCACACGAATGTCTACATTGTTTCTTGAAACAGCAGGTTCCGGTAGAAATATTCACTGAACCTGGTATGGAACAGCAGCGCTACTCCATGCTCTTCTATGGTCACTGATTTCAGTGAATCGGCCTTGACCAGCCCGCGGACCATAACGTCTACAGCTTTATTGTCCTTCCGGCGGATTGCGGCTGCGAAGCTTTTGGCGAAGGAGGGGCTTACAGCCAGCTTGCGGTACAGCGGGATCACGGCCAGGGCTATACTGCGGTGCGCCTTTGTATCAAACGTAAACTGCACCGAGCCCGGCAGGATTGTCGTTCCGTTCGTATAGTAATCAACCGGCGGCGGAAAAGGAAAGGAGATGAAGTAGCCGATGCCGTTTGTTCCGAAATGCTCCACCTTAGCAAGTGCCGGAATGCGGGCGAGCAGCCTGCCCATCCTACTAAGATCAGAGGTAACGACAGCGGTTGTCCATTGCGAAGCGAAGCTGCGATTGCCGGCGATTTTCCGGTAAAAAGGCAGCATCCTCCAGGCGACCTGGCGCAGAACACGTCCAGTTACAAGAAGCTGGGGTTTCTTGAGGTTTACTTTTACCATCCGAACCATCCTCACTTTGTTAAATCATCTGTCTATTTAAAGTATGGAGCGGGGGCTTTGAACGGTTTGGGCGGATGCTTAATCTACAGGAATGCCAGGTGAATTTCTTTCAGATGGCGGCAAAACCGTTTCTTTTTGATGGCTGGTACTGAATTCCCCGGAGGAATGTTATAATGTGGTCAGTGCACTTTTCTTTGGCGGGTATTTTTGTTATGCTTATATCGTAACGATTACTAATTAAATTCCAAGTCTGTGCTTCCTGAAAGGTGGGAGATTAAAGATGGACCCAATTGCTAAGATCAGCCAGCAGTTCGCTGCGCAAAATTATAAATTGACCCCTCAGCGTGAGGCCATAGTCCAGGTCCTGCTTGATAATGAGCAAGACCATCTAAGTGTGGAAGAGGTATACATGCTGGTGAAAAGCAGCTATCCGCATCTTGGACTTGCGACGGTATACCGTACGCTGGAGCTGCTCTGTGAGCTTCATATTGTAGAAAAGATGAATTTCGGCGATGGCGTTGCCCGCTACGATCTGCGCGGTGATGACCATGCCCATATGCACCACCACCTGATCTGTAATGTCTGCGGCAGGCTGGAGGAAATCAAGGATGACTGGCTCCTTGAGCTTGAACGGCGGCTGGAGCGTGAGTACGGTTTTATCGTTACGGATCACCGGCTGGATTTCAAGGGTACTTACAATACATGCAAACGTAACGGCTGCAAAGGCGAAAAGGAATGCCAGGCAGTATCATGAGCAGGTCCCAATGCCCAAAAAAGTAGACCATGATGAACGGCGCAACAGGCTGGCGGAAGCCGCGTGGCGCATTATCCGCCGCGAAGGGCTGGAAGCCGCTTCTGTCCGGAATGTTGCAAGAGAAGCCGGAATGTCGCTTGGTTCGCTGCGGCACTACTTCGCAAGCCAGTCCGATCTGCTCGCATTCTCGATGAGGCTGGTGTCGGAGCGGGGTTACAGCCGTATTGTAGGTTATCAGACCACAGGCAATCCCCGGAAGGATGTTGAGTGCCTGATTGGCGAGCTGATGCCGCTGGATGAGGAGCGCAGGGCCGAGGCGGAGGTTTGGCTGGCTTTTGTAGGCAGAGCGGTTACCGACCCGGAGATTCAGGCGCTGAAGCAGGAAGTGCATGATGGGCTGCATAAAGGCTTCCGTCAGATGATAGAGTATTTGAACACTGAACAGATGCTGAGGAAGGGCCTGGACCTGGAGCTGGAGATTAAGGTGCTCCACGGTCTGGTGGATGGTCTTGTACTGCATCATGTGATCCACCCCGAGCAGGTTACGCCCGAAGATATCGTGAGGCTGGTCTCCTATCATTTGGACCGCCTGTTGGAATAGCTGAGTTGAACTAAAGAAAACATAAAAAGGGCAGTTCAACTTATATTGCTGCAATCTTAACAACAAAACGGCATTTCAAGAGCCTGCGGCCAGCGCTCTGAAATGCCGTTTTCTATTCATTACATATTGATCGCTTATGGTCTTGACGGCACAAAGGATTTAATCCATGTTCCGAAGCTGCCCGGATTGCGGGATTGCACCAGCACAACACCTTCGCCACGGAAGCGGCAGACCAGAGCTTCACCGCTCGTTAAGCTGTTCAGCCAGCCGGAGGCGGCTTTTTCCACCTTGTAATTCATATAATCCGGCCAGGCCACCAGATGCCCATTGTCGATGATCATTTCCTCGCCCGGCTCCAGGTTAATGGCATGGATGGCTCCGAACGAAGAGAGGAACACGGTCCCGCTGCCGCTGATCTCAATGATGAAGAAACCTTCGCCCGAGAACAGGCCGCGCGTCAGATTCTGCATTTTCGTATTGACTTGAATGCCGTGAGTACCGGCGAGGAAGCCGTCCTTTTGCACATACAGCTTGTACGACCCGTCCAGCTCAATCGCCTGAATGTCACCGATCGAACCGGGGGAGAGCAGCACCTCGCTTTGACCTCTTGTCGCCGTCAGCTCCTGGAAGAAAAATTTCTCCCCGCTGAGCATTCTGCCCAGACCCCGCATCAGTCCGCCGTCCACAGTGCCTCTAAGCTCAACGTTCGGCGACATGGCGACCATTGCCCCCATCTCCGCTTTGACACTCTCTCCCGGATTCAAATGCACCTTGAGCATTGCAAAAGCGCCTTCATATAAAATATCGTATTTCATTGATTCTCCTCCGCATCTGTTGAATTACAGCCTTTCCCAGTCCTTGTACACATCAAGGATACTGTAACCGGACCCGCAACTGCAAGCCGAAGGGAGCGCGGCAAATAATTATAATCAACTATACCGGGAAATAACTGCAGGAATATGTTAAAATTAAAATATCGGCGGGCTTCAGCAAGCCTTATGCCGATAAACTATATATTAAGGAGTGTTGCCGTCATGGCACGCACAAAAACGCAAAAAGCTCTTCTTAAAGCGGAACGCTCAGGCACCTGGTGCGCAGAACGTAACCGCAGAATAAATCAGGACTTTGGAGCAATCTCCCAGCATGAACGAATCACCCCCGGCAAACGCCAGCAACTGAATAAGGTCAAACACAAGGAGCGGATCTTCCAGGATGACGCTCCTTTTACATATCCAATCCCTAGATTTTCTCGCGGCTGTAGATGCGGTATTGCTTAGGAGACATCCCGAAACGGCTCCGAAATACACGGTGAAAATAGGTATAGTTCGCAAAGCCGCAGGTTTCGGAGACATGCTCCAGCGGCATAGGGCTGAAGGTGATTCTCTCCCGCGCCATTTCCAGCCTGACGTCATTTACATACTTCACAATCGTGGTGCCAAAAGCCTCCTTGAACAGGTGAACCGCCCGCGAGACGGAAATATCCACATATCCGGCCACATCCTCAAGGTGGAAGGGGTACGCGGCATGCTCCTCTACATATTGCTTCATGCGGTAAGCCAGGTAGCCCTTGGCCGAAACCGCAGGCTGCTCAGACATCAGCCTGTCGATTTCCAGACAGAGAATCTGCAGATAACAAGCGGAAATTTCCGGTGAGGAGTCAGAAAGCCTCCGCTGCTCAAGCACAATTTGGCGGAACAGGCCAAGAAAGTTCTCACTGTGGGGAACATGCAGAAGCGCAGGCCGCTGCTTGCGGGTCCACCACTCTTCAATCCACGGCCCTCCGCAAAAGATATGATAATCGCCGCTTTCGACCCGCGGCTTGCCCACCGGATGGGTCTCTTTGTCGATACTCAGGTAGTAGGGATCTTTTGGCCCAAACAGCATCAGATCGCCGTTCTCCACGCTCTGGACCGTGCCGTCAATCATGGTCCGGCTGCGTCCCTCTGTCTGCAAGCGCAGGAGATAATACTGGACGCCTTCGCTGCGGGACATATGGAACGGCTTGCGGTGAAATGAGAATCCTGCGGAAAGCACATGGCATAGTAAATTAGGTGTCATAGGTCCTCCTGGACAGCGTAATGTGTCTTTTAAAAGATAAGCAGATTGTTCATGTTTTAATCATATTATTCATTTTATTATATACGCTTTCATATTACTATGTACCTGAGCAAAAAACATATATAAGATGTGGAGGAAGCTGTATTTCGGCTCTGAAGGCCGGATAAACCAGTTTGTGGAAATGCGTGGATAGGTGAAGTGAATAAGGAACATTCGGGCAGTGCAACCCTTTTGTTCAGGTTAAGTGAATTTAAACCCAGGTAGGAGTGAGATGAAGATGCTAAAGATAGGTTTGCAGCTATATACGCTGAGAGAAGAACTGGAACAGGATTTCGAAGGAACATTGCGCAAGGTGGCGGCGCTGGGATACAGCGGTGTGGAATTCTTTCACTTTTTTGGCCGCTCGGCAGAGGAAGTGAAGGCACTGCTTCAGGAGACGGGACTGGTGGCCATTGGAGCACACCGTCCGTATGACGCCTTGCTGAATGATACAGAGCAGGAGATCAGCTATAACCTTGAAATAGGCAACCACAATCTGATTGTGCCTTATTTGACGGAAGAGCAGCGTAATTGGGAAGAGGTTGCTGCTAACCTGCGGGTTATTGGAGAGAAGTGCAAAGAACGCGGGGCTGTTCTTTCTTATCATAATCATGATTTTGAATTCACGGAGCATTTTGGCGGACGCACTGCTTTTGACGGCATTTTCGAGGAAGTGCCTGCGGAGCTTCTGCAAGTGGAAATGGATACCTGCTGGGTGTATTACGGCGGCTATGATCCTGTGGAATACATCAACAAGTATGCGGGACGCCTGCCGATCATCCATCTGAAGGATATGAAGAAACGTGAAGACGGCTCGCCAGAGACGGTTGTGCTGGGAGAAGGGGAAGTGGATCTGGCCGCGATTGTGGAGGCTGCTGCTGCAGCGGGCGTGGAATGGGCGGTAGTGGAGCAGGATTATTGCAGCCGTTCGCCGCTTGAGAGCGTCACGGACAGCATGAAATGGGTTAAAACATACGCAAGCCAAGGAGGAAAAATTCATGTCTAACAAACTAAAAATTGCTATTATCGGTTGCGGTGGTATCGCAAACGGTAAACATATGCCAAGCTTGTCCCGTCAAAAAAATGCCGAAATGGTGGCATTCTGCGACATCATAGAGGAACGCGCACAGGAAGCGGCGAAAACTTATGGTACAGAAGATGCCGCTGTGTATACTGATTTCAGGGAGCTTTTGGCAGCAGGCGGATTTGACATTGTGCATGTATGTACCCCGAATGACAGTCACTCTGTGATTTCAGTAGCTGCGCTTGAAGCAGGCAACCATGTATTGTGTGAAAAGCCAATGGCCAAGACTGCAGCGCAGGCTCAGGAAATGCTCGACGCTGCGCGCCGCACCGGCAAAAAGCTTTCCATCGCTTACCAGAACCGCTACCGTTCGGACAGTCAATACCTCAAGGGTCTGTGCGAAAGCGGAGAGCTTGGCGATATCTACTATGGCAAAGCGATTGCGCTGCGCCGCCGTGCCGTTCCAACCTGGGGTGTGTTTCTTGACGAAGAGAAGCAGGGCGGAGGCCCGCTGATTGACATCGGTACCCATGCGCTTGACCTGACCTTATGGCTGATGGATAACTACAAACCGCATATGGTTGTCGGTTCAACCTTCCACAAGCTGGGGCAGCGGAAAAATGCAGCCAATGCTTTCGGCCCTTGGGACCCGGAACAGTTCAAGGTAGAAGACTCCGCGTTTGGTTACATCACTATGGAGAACGGAGCTACCATAACTCTGGAATCCAGCTGGGCGCTTAATGTATCCGAATTCGGAGAAGCTAAAACTTTGCTCGCAGGAACCGAAGGCGGCGCGGACATGAAGGACGGTCTTCGTCTCAACGGCGAACGTGCCGGGCACCTGTATGAAACCAAGGTCGACCTGTCTACCGGTGGTGTAGCCTTCTACAGCGGGGAAGCGGAAAATGAATCAGATCGTGAAGCCCGCCTGTGGCTGGAAGCGGTAAGTGAAGATAAAGAGCCGGTCGTTAAGCCGGAGCAGGCTCTTGTTGTAACACAAATTCTTGAAGCGATTTATGAGTCGGCACGTACGGGCCGCGCGGTATATTTTGACGGAAGTTCGGACAACTAAGGGATAGCTGTACGAGCGAACTGAAAAAAATTAATAGGGGCAGAAGTGACGGAGGGGAAGTTTGGAACTGGAGGAGCGGTAGCGTTCGCCTTTGTATCCGGATTTCATCTGCTAAAAGCGGCATGAATCAAGAAATCTGGATACAACAGCGGCCGGAAGTCCAAACATTCCCCGCAGTTACGCCCAGCCCCTATTATGATGATTTTGAGTTCAGCTTGTATAAGTCACATTGTTAGTAACAGGAGTGGAGACCATGAGTTCAGACAAACATTCCGTAGTTATCGTAGGCTACGGTGGAATGGGAAGTTATCACACACAACTGATTGAAGAGAACGGCCGCCTGAAGGTGGCTGGAACGTTCGATCTGCTGCAGGACCGCCGCAGCGCTTCGGAGGCGGCGGGATATCCCGCTTATGCCAGCTATGAAGAGGTTCTGGCTGATCCGGGTGTTGAGGTTGTATTAATCGCTACGCCGAATGATGTGCACAAGGACATTGCCATCTCGGCTTTCAGAGCAGGCAAGCATGTGATTTGCGAGAAGCCGGTGGCCTTATCCTCGGATGAGTTCACCGAGATGGTCAAGGCGGCAGAGGGAGCCGGACGTGTGCTGATGGTTCATCAGAACCGGCGGTGGGATGAGGATTTCCGGATCATTAAGGAAATGTATGACAAGGGGACAATTGGCCCGTTGTTCCAGCTTGAATCGCGCGTGCATGGCGCCAACGGCATTCCCGGTGACTGGCGGCATGTGAAGGAGCAGGGCGGTGGCATGCTGCTGGATTGGGGCGTACATCTGCTGGACCAGCTGCTGTTCATGATTGACAGCAAGGTTGCCAGCGTAAGCAGCAATCTGAGTTTCATTCTCGGCAATGAAGTGGATGATGGCTTTGATGCGGTTCTGCAATTTGAGAATGGAATCAAAGCAATTGTTGAAGTAGGCACCACCAACTTTATTACACTGCCAAGATGGTATGTGAAGGGTACAGAAGGAACAGCGATTATCGAAGACTGGTCCTTGACGGGAAGAATTGTCGCCCGCAACCATGAGAGCGAGAGACTAGAGCCAACGCCAATCCGTGCCGGAGTAGGCCTGACCAAGACGATGGCCCCTCCTTCGGAAGGGTCAACGATCACCGAGGCGCTGCCGCCTGCGGCTGAGCTGCCTTCCAGCTTCTATGACAACTTCACGGACGTCATTGAAGGCACGGCAGAGCCTATCGTCAAGAATTCCGAGGTGCTGCGTGTGCTGAAGCTGATCGAAGCTATTTTCGCGGCTGCTGAGACAAATCAGACCATCAAGGATTTCGACATATACGGGAACTAACCGATATAAGATGAACTTAATCTAACCATAAAAAGGAAACAAATTATCCACGAAAGGGGTAGGGATATGAAGCTTGGTGTATTTATGGTACTATTCGGGGGGCGCAAGCTGGAGGATGCGCTGGATTATGTGGCATCCAAAGGGCTGAAGGCTGTAGAAATCGGCACTGGAGGCAATCCGGGGAACAGCCATTGCGATCCCAAGCTGCTGCTGGAGAATGAGACGGCGCTGAAGGAATTCAAAGCTGCGGTGGAATCGCGCGGCCTTATGATCAGTGCGCTCAGCTGTCACGGCAATCCGCTGCATCCGCAGAAGGAGCTTGCCCGCAAGGATCATGAGGATTTCGTCAACTCCGTCAAATTGGCACAGAAGCTGGGAGTTCCCGTTGTGAACACCTTCTCCGGCTGTCCGGGCGATCATGAGGGGGCGAAATATCCGAACTGGCCGGTAGCTCCTTGGCCGAATGACTATCAGGAGATTCTGGCCTGGCAGTGGGAAAACAAGGTGATACCGTATTGGAGCGAATGGGGTGCTTTTGCTGCCGAGCATGGGGTCAAGATCGGCCTTGAGCTGCATGGAGGCTTCTCTGTGCATACGCCGGCTACCCTGCTCCGTCTGAGAGAAGCGGCAGGGGAAGTGATCGGTGCGAACCTTGATCCGAGCCATATGTGGTGGCAGGGCATTGATCCCGTACAGGCGATTCACATTCTTGGACGTCAAGGCGCCATTCATCATTTCCATGCCAAGGATACCGTCATTGATCCGGTGAATGTGAACAAGTACGGCTTGACAGATATGCAGCCTTATACGAATATGCTGGACCGCGCCTGGCAGTTCCGCTCGGTCGGCTTCGGCCATGATGTGAAGGTCTGGGCAGACATCATCAGTGCTCTCCGTTTGGTCGGATACGACTACGTTGTCAGCATTGAGCATGAGGATGGCCTGATGTCCATTGAAGAGGGCTTCTCCAAAGCCGTGAACAATTTGCGCCAGGTACTGATTGAGGAACCACTTGCGGAAATGTGGTGGGTCTAAAGCATGGAGAGCTTCACTAAAGTCAAATTAACAGATTCGCAGCTAAGTACTTTAGTAGCAAGCACCTTTGGGACGGAGACGGCCATAATCAACAGCACAGAGCTGACCGGGGGATTTTTTAATACAGCTTATGATATTGAAATGAACAATGGCCAGCATGTCATTCTAAAGGTTGCCCCTGCAGCGGAGACAGAGACCTTAAGCTATGAAAAGAACATTATGTACGCCGAAGTGGAAGCTCTTCGCATGGTGCAGGCCGCAGGAACTGTTCCGGTTCCTGCCGTGTACAGCTTTGATGATAGCTGCGAGCTGATCCCGTGCCCGTTTTTTTTCATGGAAAAGGTTGAAGGCCAGCCTTACTCTGAAGTGAAGGATAGTCTTTCGGAGGAACAAAGAGCTTCTATAGAGTACGAAGTGGGCCGTTATCAGCGTTTGATCAATGAGATCAAGGGAGACAAGTTTGGCCTCTTCGTCCAGCACGACGGGGAGACAGGTGCGGGCTGGCGTGAGACATTTACGGCTATGATGGATAGTGTATTTGCTGATGCTGAACGGCTGCAAGCCGTGTTGCCGGCTTCGATTGATTCGATCAAGCGGAGCCTTGAGAAATATCTCCCTGCGCTTGAAGAAGTGACTGAGCCCCGGCTGATACATTGGGATATATGGAATGGCAATATTTTTGTCAAAGACGGAGTTGTCGTCTCGATCATTGATTGGGAGCGGGCCATGTGGGGAGATGTGCTGCTGGAGTTTTATTTCCGGCATTTTGAGAACTCGCAGGCTTTCTTTGAGGGGTATGGGGCCAGATTTAACAGTCCTAATGAACAGCTTCGCATCAAGCTGTATGATCTGTACCTTGATCTGATTCTGGTTGTTGAATGTTACTCCCGGCAATACAAGGACGAGAATCATGTGCACTGGGCGTTCGATAATCTGACAGAGACCTTGAAGACTTTTGATGGTAATATAGAAACAACCGTATAGCAAAACAGGCGGCCGATTCTCTACAGAGACTCCGGCCTTCTTGCCTGTATAGACAATGGAGGGAATGTTCCTGGAAAGCGCAACAAAAAGCAAACTGACTTCTGAGCAGCAGGACTTGATCGTTAAGTCCGCTTTTGGAAGCGGGGTAACCATCTTACAGCGGAAGGAGCTGACCGGCGGATATTTTAACGCTGCGTATGACTTGCTCCTCTCGGATGGCAGAGAGACGATTCTCAAGGTTGCTCCGTCAGATGATACTGAGATTTTGAGCTATGAGCGTAATATTATGATGGCGGAGGTTGACCTGCTGCGGCTGATTCGTTCCAAAGGAACAGTGCCGGTCCCCAAAGTGTACATCTACGACAACAGCCGGACTGTAATTCCGTTCAACTTTTTTTTCATGGAGAAGGTCAGGGGCGAGCCTTACAGTGATCTCAAGGATACCTTGACACCTGAAGCGAGAGCAGCGATTGAGTCTGAGCTGGGCCGGTATAACCGGTTCATTAATGAAATACGCGGAAAGCGTTTTGGCATGTATAATGCGCCTTCTCATATTTCGGATGATTCCTGGCGTGATACCTTTGGCCGTCTGGTGACAGCTCTGCTCGATGATGCACAGCGTCTGGATGCGCCGCTTCCAATCCCGAGAGAGACGATTGAGGAGGAGATGGCCAAGCTGCTGCCCGCACTCGATGCTGTGACAGAGCCGCGTCTGGTGCACTGGGATTTATGGGATGGGAATGTGTTCGTGCGCGATGGCCGGATTGTTGCCCTAATTGATTGGGAGCGCGCGCTCTGGGGCGACCATCTTATGGAATATTACTTCCGTTATGTTGAGGATACAAGGCACTTCTGCCGCGGCTATGGCGGGGGCTTTGACAGCCCGAACGAGACCGCCCGCAAAAAGCTGTACGACCTGTACATTGACTTGATTTACTTCATCGAATGTTATTCGCGCAAATACGACAGTGAAGGGCATTTGGAATGGGCTCACGGCAATTTGCTGGAGGGCTGGCAGAGGTTCATGAGCGTTTAGCTTTTATGGGTAGCAGGGAACGTTACAAGAATACATGACAAAATTGTTGCGGAATATGGTAGTTTTCAGAAAAAATCTTGACGTAAGCGCATAAACATAGATAAAATAATACTTATTGCTTGTTTGCGTACTGAGAATCATTATCACAATTTGAAAAGAAGTAGAGAGGGTGACAGGATGGAGCGCCTTTTAGAGGTAAAGGACCTGGCTATATCATTCAGAACACGCGGAGGAGAAGTACAAGCAATCCGTGGTGTCAGCTTTCATGTGAATAAAGGAGAAACTCTGGCGATTGTAGGTGAATCCGGTTCAGGCAAAAGTGTAACCTCCCAGGCCGTGATGAAGCTGGTTCCTCAGCCGATGGGTCAATACAAACGCGGACAGATTCTGTTCGAAGGTCAAGACCTGATTAACAAAAGCGAGAAGCAGATGCAGAAGATTCGCGGTAAAGAAATCGGGATGATCTTCCAAGATCCGATGACCTCGCTCAATCCGATGATGAAGGTCGGCAAACAAATTACAGAAGTGCTCTTCAAGCATGAGAACATGTCCAAAGATGCCGCCTACAATCGTGCTATTGAGCTGCTTGGCCTGGTGGGAATCCCTTCACCGGAGCGGCGTTTTCAGCAGTATCCGCATGAGTTCAGCGGCGGGATGCGCCAGCGTGTTGTTATTGCCATGGCGCTTGCAGCGAACCCTAAGCTGCTGATTGCCGATGAGCCGACAACCGCGCTCGATGTGACGATTCAGGCGCAAATTCTGGATCTGATGAAGGATCTGCAGAAGAAAATTGATACCTCGATTATTTTCATCACCCATGACCTTGGGGTCGTAGCAAGAATGGCAGACCGTGTAGCTGTTATGTATGCCGGACAAATTGTCGAAATGGGTACCGCTGAAGAAATTTTCTATGATCCAAGACATCCGTATACTTGGGGTTTGCTTGCCTCCATGCCAAGTCTCGAAAGCAAGGGCTCCATGCTTACAGCGATTCCCGGAACACCTCCCGATCTGATCAAACCTCCGAAGGGGGATGCCTTTGCACTTCGCAGCACTTACGCCATGAAGGTTGATATGGAGAAGGAGCCGCCAATGTACAAGGTATCCGATTCGCATTTGGTGAAATCCTGGCTGATGCACCCGATGGCGCCGGCGGTAGAACCGCCTGCAGTGGTGAAGAAGCAGCATCGTGAACTGAAGAACAATTATCCTCAACCGATTTTGGTTGAAAACCCCAGCGAATATTAATTTAGAGCTGCAGGAGCATTGCAGATGAATCAGCGTCAGGCCGTTAAGTCGGCTTGGCGCTTTTTTGCGCAGAATGGAGCCTTTATGTTTAATTAAACATGAAATAGTACTAATATATCTAAATAAAAGTATTGACTATTTCAGCTTTTCACAGCAAAATGTAAGGGTATACATAGGAGGCTGGAAAATGAAAAAACGAACGTTAACCGCAGCGCTATCCTTATCCTTATTAACAGCGTGCAGCAGCAGTAGTGCCCCTGAGTTTAATAATGTATCCGTACATGATCCATCAGTGATCAAGGTGGATGATACGTATTATGTATTCGGCTCCCACCTGGCTTCGGCCAAATCCAAGGACCTGATGGACTGGAAGCAGATTTCTTCAGGAGTGGAGGACGGGAATGTGCTCATTCCTAATGTTACCGAGGAATTAAGCGCTACGCTGAACTGGGCTCAGACCGATACCTTGTGGGCGCCTGATGTCATTCAACTCGCGGACGGGAAATTCTATATGTATTATAATGCCTGCCGCGGAGATTCACCGTTGTCAGCAATGGGCATCGCCGTGTCCAGCAAGATTGAAGGCCCCTACAAGGATCTGGGGATCATTCTGAAGTCCGGCATGGCTGGCATTGGCAATGACGGAGAGAGGTACGACGCCACTATGAAGCCAAATGTGGTGGACCCTGATGTGTTTTATGATGAGGACGGCAAGCTGTGGATGGTCTACGGGTCTTACTCCGGGGGCATCTTCATTATGGAACTGGATGCTGCGACTGGCTTTCCGCTGCCGGACCAGGGGTATGGCAAGAAGCTGCTCGGCGCCAACCATGCCCGGATTGAAGGGCCATATATGCTGTACAGTCCTGAAACGGATTACTATTATCTCTTTCTGTCCTACGGCGGGCTGGATGCGAAGGGAGGCTATAATATCCGTGTAGCCCGTTCGAAGAATCCGGACGGTCCATTCGAAGATTCCGAAGGCAAAGCGATGCTAGATGCGCAAGGCACAAAGGGAGTGCTGTTCGATGATAAGGCCTATTCGCCTTACGGGGTGAAGCTGATGGGCAATTTCGAATTCTTGAATACGGAGGGCGAACCGGCAGCAATCGGAGCAGGCTATGTATCTCCCGGCCACAATTCGGCATATTATGATGCCAAGAGCGGGAAATATTATTTGATTTTTCATACCCGCTTCCCTGGAAGGGGAGAGGAGCATGAGGTGCGCGTGCATCAGATGTTCATGAACAAGGACGGCTGGCCGGTTGTTGCTCCACACCGCTACAGCGGCGAGAAGATAGGAAAGTACACAGCCGAAGACGTCATTGGAGAGTACAAGCTTGTGAATCACGGCAAAGAGATCACAGCGAAGATTGCTCAATCACGGCTCATTGAGCTAAAGGCTGACGGGAAGATAACGGGAGCGGCAACGGGAACCTGGAAGCTCAGCGATGAGCATACTGCGGAACTGACGATAGATGGTGCTGTGTACAGCGGTGTTTTCCTGCGGGAATGGAATGAGGCTACGGGCAGCCAGGTGATGACGTTCACGGCGGTGTCGGAAGCAGGCATTTCCATTTGGGGAAGTCATGTATCTGTGGAGAAAAAGTAACAGCTAGTCGCGCAGCCCATTATTGAGTACGGAATGTACGTTATATGCCTCCAGATTATCGTGATGAGCGGTAATCTGGAGGTTTTTTGTTGTTATTCCTCCTCATATTTCCGCAGGACAATAACTGCGTTGTGGCCTCCGAAGCCAAAAGAATTGGATATCCCGATATTCAGGCTGGCGGTACGGGCAACATTTGGCACATAGTCCAGATCACAAAGCTCATCAGCCTCTTCCAGATTGATGGTAGGCGGGATGATGCCGTTCTGGATGCTTTTGACCAGTGCGATGGCCTCTAGGCCACCGGCTGCGCCAAAAGCATGTCCGGTCATCGACTTGTTCGCTGTCACAGGGATACGGTAGGCCTCTTCACCGAACAGCTTTTTGATCGCCATCGTCTCCGAGCGGTCTCCGACCACAGTACTGGTCGCATGGGCACTGATCACATCCACTTCTGCGGGCTTGATGCCAGCCTCGTTCAGCGCCAGCTTCATCGCCTGATAAGCTCCGATTCCTTCGGGATGTGAAGCCACCATATGATAGGCATCCGAGGTTGCGCCATAACCGATCACTTCGCCGTAAATGACGGCGTTTCTGCGCAAGGCATGAGAGAGTGACTCCAGTATAACTATGCCTGCGCCTTCACCGATGACGAACCCGTCGCGGCTGACATCAAAAGGACGGCTCGCCTTATCCGGCTCATCGTTGCGCGTGGATAATGCCGTCGCATTTCCGAAGCTGGCCAGCGCGATTTCGGAAATCGCAGCCTCTGCACCTCCGGCAAGGATAACATCGGCGCTGCCGTAGCGGATCAGCCGGAAGGCTTCGCCAATCGCTGTATTGCCTATTGAGCAGGCAGTAACCGGAGATAGAGCCGGCCCTAGCGCCCCCAGCTTAATGCTAATCATTGCTGACGCCATATTGGAGATGAGCATAGGAATGAGGGTCGGGCTGATCCTCTCCGGTCCGCGCTCCCGCAGCAAATCTCCCTGCTCCATTAGCGTCTGAATGCCACCAACACCGGAGCCTACATATACGCCCAGCCGCTCGCGGTCAATTTTGCTGAGCTGAAGCCCGGAATGCTCCCAGGCCTCTTCTGCGGCAGCCAGCGCGAACTGGCTGAAGCGGTCCATCCGCCGCGCCTCCTTACGCCCAAATCTTGTCTCGGGATCGAAGTCCCGCACGGCTCCGGCAATTTTGGTCTTAAAATGTGTTGTATCAAATGAAGTGATCGGTGAAATCCCCGATTGACCGTCAACCAGACGGCTCCAGAACTGCTCCACAGAATTTCCAAGCGGTGAAATGAGGCCCATACCGGTAATAACTACGCGTTCCATAAGCATCCTCCTAAAAGTTTTTGATATAAGTTGAACTTTAGATTTTCTGGTTTTTACGTTCATCTTAAATAGCTTCGAAAGCAAATCCCCTGCACGGGGTATGCCTGTATTTTTCCATGGATCTTATCCTATTACAAGTTGTCATTTATCATAGTATAATTACTACTATTCTCAGCATAGGATAAAGAAGAGGGGTTAACATCATGTCCAATCAAACGCGGCTTCAAGCACTATCGGATTTCTTGAAATCACGGCGTGCGGCCATATCTCCCGCCTCCGTGGGACTGCCTGAGGGCACACGCAGAAGAACCCCGGGGCTGCGCCGGGAAGAGGTTGCGCAGCTCGCAGGAGTGAGCAATACATGGTATACATGGCTGGAGCAGGGCAGGGATATAAAGGTATCGCCATCGGTGCTGGATTGCATCGCTGCGGCTCTGCAACTGACCAAGGATGAACGGAGCTATTTGTTTGCATTAGCATTGGAGAACAGCGCTGGAGCGGCCGCTTATCCGCAAGAGGAGCCATCTGTTATCAGTCCGTCCTTGCAAAAAATTTTGCATGAGCTTACCACCTGTCCCACCATCATTTCAGACCGACGCTGCGGTATTGTGGGCTGGAACGAGGCGGCGGCGCATGTGTTTCTGAACTTCGCCAAGCTGGCGCCGGAGGAACGTAATATGATTGCATTATTATTCGCCCGTAAGGAATTTAAGCGACTGGCGGTGAACTGGCAGCAGTTCGTCAGAGGTTATTTAGCCATCTTCCGTGCCTATTACGGGCAGTATGTGGAGGACCGCTGGTATGATGATTTCATCGCGGATATGAAGGGGCAGCATCCGGAGTTCAATGCGCTGTGGGAAGAGAGCCAGGTCAGCTCAGCCCCCGATGTGGTGCTCGAATTCCGTCATGCCAAGGCAGGGAAAATGCTGTTTCATCTGACCTCGCTCCAGGTCCAGGGCAGCACTGATCTGCGTTGCAGCATTTATACGCCTGCCGGGGATTCTAACACGGAAGCCAAGCTAAAACAGCTTATGGAACAGCATGTGCTAGAGTGATGATAAATTTATTTTATGAATTCATAAAAAACTATAAATATGCAATGTAACATTTGGCGTTTATACTCCTAATATGATGTTAACTTTTTGAACCGGAAAAGGAGCAAACAAACAATGGCAAAAGTGACCGGATTGGAAGGCGTAGTGGCAGGGGAGACGGATATCGGTTTGGTGGATGGCGAGAGGGGCTATTTGGTATACCGGGGGTATTGGGCCAAAGAGCTGGCAGTGACCCGCAGCTACGAGGAAGTAGCTCATTTACTGTGGAATGGGCATCTGCCGTCAGCGGAAGAACTGGAGCTGCTCAAGCAAGAAATGGCTGCGGCGCGGACAATGCCGGAATATCTCTGCCGGATGATTGACCTGCTGCCTGCATCGGTGCCGCTGATGCTGGTGCTCCAAAGCGCAGTAGCTGCCTTGGGGGAAGGCAACACAGCCTGGCCGCCCACACAGAAGCAGGGGATGAGACTGACGTCGGTTCTGCCGACCATTATTGCCTATAGATATCGTAAGCTGAACGGATTAACGCCTGTGGAACCGTTATCAGAGCTTGGGCACGCCGCCAATTACTTATATATGCTGACTGGCGAAATTCCTACAGATGCCCATATGAAGGCTCTCAGTGCGTATATGATCCTCTGCATGGAGCATGGCATGAATGCTTCAACCTTCGCCGCCCGTGTGATTCTCTCCACTGAATCGGATATGTGTGCGGCGGTAAGCGGGGCTATTGGGGCGATGAAAGGTCCGCTGCATGGCGGAGCTCCTTATGAGGTTATCTCCATGCTGGAGGATATTGGAACGAAGGAACGCGCTGAACCGTGGCTCCGCCATGCGCTGAACAGCGGAACGAAAATCATGGGCTTTGGACACCGGATCTACAAAACCAAAGATCCGCGCGCCGAAGCGCTGCAGATTGCCACTCAAGAGATGATTGGCAATGATGCTTCCTTTGACCTGGCTCTTCATGTGGAGGCAACTGCGATCCGTCTGCTTGATGAATATAAGCCTGGACGCCGGCTGTTCACCAATGTTGAATTTTATGCCGCCGCTATCCTGCGCGCGCTTCATCTTGCACCAGAGATTTTCACACCAACCTTCACTGCCGGAAGAATCGTCGGCTGGACATCGCATATTATGGAACAAGCAGAGAACAACCGGATTTTCCGTCCGCAATCGGTCTATACCGGACCGATGCCTGAAGCGGAGTTTTAAGAATCATTTGCTATGTAAGCTCGGACATATAGAAAGCGTCCCCGGCTGATTACCAGCCGGAGATGCTTGAACAGGGAATGATAATGAGAGTATGAGGTGATACTCTAGCTCATTTTTTAGAAATCCGATATTGCAACTTCAATTTAGCACAATTTAATAGGCTGGCTTCATAGCTTGCAGATTGCTAGAATCAGTTGGTAGACAGAAACTCCAAACAGCTTGTAATATGGTAAACTGAGAATAACTCAGTTAATAGGTAAGGAGAATGACGATGATCAAGCTGGTTTCCTGGAATGTCAACGGGTTAAGGGCATGTGTAGGCAAAGGCTTCAATGAATATTTCAAAGAAACTGCTGCGGACATCTTCTGTGTGCAGGAGACGAAGCTTCAGGAAGGGCAGATTGCTCTGGAGCTGGGAGAAGAATATGAACTGTATTGGAATTATGCGATCAAAAAAGGCTATTCAGGAACTGCGGTTTTTACCAGAATCAAGCCTCTCTCCGTTAGATATGGTATGGAAGAGAACTCGGAGCCTGAGGGCCGGATAATTACTTTGGAGTTCAATGGATTTTATCTAGTCAATGTGTATACTCCAAATGCCAAACGCGACTTATCCAGGCTGGACTATAGAATGGAATGGGAGGACCGGTTCCGCAGCTATCTGCAGGAGCTGGACAAGCATAAACCGGTGCTGGTCTGCGGGGATCTCAATGTCGCCCATCAGGAGATTGACATCAAGAATGCCAAGTCTAACCGGGGAAATTCGGGATTTACCGATGAAGAACGCGGGAAAATGACACTTCTGCTGGAATCCGGCTTCATAGATACCTTCAGATATTTCCACCCCGATCAGGAAGGGGCCTATAGCTGGTGGTCCAATATGCCCAAGGTGAGAGAGCGTAATGTCGGCTGGCGCATTGACTATTTTCTCGCTTCCTCCCGTCTTGCACCGAGTTTATCCAAGGCGGCAATAGATTCCAGCATACTTGGCAGCGATCATTGTCCGGTAGTTTTGGAGCTGGAAGCTTAACAGGAATAATTGCTATAACAGTGGATACAAATAGAGGCCATATCATCCCGGTAATTGGGAGATATGGCCTTTGACTTGCTGCCTGCATTCAATAGATTATTCCAGATGGCCCACTAGAATTATTGTCTGATCTTCCGGTGGAAAGGAAACATTAAATTGCTGTGAAACCACAATAGTAGACTCTTCAACAGCTATTTCCAGTGTGATGCAGAAAGCAGTTTCTACAAACCGCAGGGTCAGCAACAGCTTATTCTCCTGTGTCCAGGTAAAGCTGGACATGATCAGGTTGACTGTATTGTCCAAAATTGTGGCGGTGCTTGCAGCCCATTTACCACGGCCCAAGGCAACAGTCTGCTCGCCGAACATACCGTATAGCGTCAATATTGCTTCAGTGCCGCTGAAAGCAATCGCAAAGGTTTCCAGATTATACATATTTTCTTCCAGCTTATATATTTGTCCGCTAAGTACCTTCTCCAGCTCTGAAGACCGCTGCTCCTCTGGGGGATTAAGGCTCAGACTGTTAAGCTGATCTGCAAGTGCTGCCGCTGCAGGGTTGTCCGGAAGAGTCTCAGGCTCAGACTTCATGGCAGGCAGGAGATGATCCCATACGGCATCCATGATTCTCTGCATATTGTTTGTTCCGCTTGTGATAGCAACTACCGCATCCTGCTGTGGCATAACCATGCATAGCTGTCCAAAAGCTCCATCAGCACGGTACGCATCATGACGGCATTGCCAGAACTGATAACCATAGCCCTGAGACCAGTCACTGCTGCTGGCTTCAGGGCTTCCGTTTCCATTCTCAATCTGCTTGGAGGTTGCGGCGGCGATCCATTCCTTAGGCAGGATTTGCTCGTTATTCCACATGCCTTGCTGTAAATAGAGCTGGCCGAATTTTGCAATCTCCTCCGTGGTTACACTCAGCCCGTATCCTCCGACATTGATTCCCCGTGGACAGGACTCCCAGGTGGGGCTCTTGATGCCAAGCGGAGAAAATAAGCGTGGCTCCAGGTATTCCAGCAGCGTGAGACCGCTTACTTTTTGCAGAATGGCAGCAAGCATGTAAGTGGCACCGGTATTGTAGAGGAACAGAGACCCGGGTGTTTTTTCAACAGGGAGTTCCAGAAAGGCTCTGACCCAATTGCCATCCGCGCTGCGCTGCATGTCCATTGTAGTATCGAAGGTATGGCCGGTTCCCATCATTAACAGATGGCTGATCTTCATTTCCGCCAGATTCGGGGAGATGTCTGCTGGAGCCTCGTCAGGGAAGAAGGAGACTACCTTGTCATCCAGTGATAACAGCCTCTCTGAAACAGCGATGCCAATTGCCGTGGATGTGAAGCTTTTGCTAAGTGAAAAGAGTGTATGAGGCAGCTCTGGCTTGTAAGGTGACCACCAGCCTTCCGCTACAACATTGCGGTGACGCAGCAGCATGAAGCTGTGCAGCTCGATGTTTTGTTCCTCAATGGCGTTCAGAAAAGCGGATATTGCACTTGAGGGTACTCCTTGCGCTTCTGGAAAGCTTCGTGGCAATTGACTTGCAGTGCTGACGGTTCCCATATCTACATCTCCCTAAATTTATTGGGGCGAGTCCTCTGCTCAGCGTGTGATTACATTTGCTAATAGATATGTAGTTTGAGAGGATACGCCTTATAGATTTCATTATACGTTCAGGTCTTGTAAAAAGAAATTTCTCCGTGCAAGGCGGAACTATGATCACGCGGAGTCTGCTAAAGTATCTGAGCCTGAACTGTGCGGCATTTCCGGCCAGGTGATTACGCTGCGGGTCCGGCTTAACCTTTCATAGACCAGCTGCGGGTTCCGCTTGAAAATTCGGATGATTAAGTGGAAGAGAAAAACAAAATCTGTTAAGAGAGCCAGACCCCGCAAGTCGGCCGGCCACCAGATTCCGCCAATCAGAATTCCATACAGCAAGATGTATCTCACCACAAGTTCCCCTAAACGGCTGCGTCCCTCTAGTCCGCTTATGCGAATGCGTACGATCCATTTTCCCAGTGTCCGCCCGCCAGTCAACCAGGGGAGCAGCACGAAATACACGGCGGTTGTTATCCAGTAGGCACCTTGCACTGACCACAAATTGAGCGCCAGAGCGACAGGCATCCAGACCATCGCATCCAGCATAAAAGCAATGCCCCGGCGCGTATATGTGACTCTTTTGGCGGATAGATCCACCTTGCTGTCAAGCTGTTCGATACGCGGCAGCAGCCCCGACACCCACAGCGCAATTCTGTACCCAACAATGCCGCCCAGTGTGTTGGTAATCAAATCATCGACATCAAAGATACGGTAAGGATAATCGAAAAATCCATAGATTCCCGTAATCTGTGTAACCTCAAAACAAAGGGACAATGCGAAGGACAGCAAAATGCAAACTACCCATCGGGTGCGGAAATAGTAGCCCAGGAACAAGCCAAAGGGTACGACAAGGGCCACATTGAACGCTGCCTGCAGAAAAGCCGGGTCGCTAAAAAGCTTCAGATAGGATGAAGGATCATTTGCCTTCAGGGCGGTGTTTTGCTTGATTTCCTGAATGAACTGCAAAGGGATGTGCTGAATCATTGAGCCTGTAGGCGGTGCGTTATGCCGTGAAGAAGGCATTGGCAGCATAATAAGAAAGAACGCGTTGAGCAAATAGAGCAGCAGCAGATAAAGCACCAGCGCTCTGACCTTGTTGATATAACCATGCCGCCGGTATTGCACAATAAGAAAGGGGAGCGTGAAGAGCAGCGCCGCCAGCGGAAAAAACATAAATGCGTGAGAGATAGGAAAAAGATAAGGTTGAAGCATGATCCACCTGCCGTGTGTATGATAGTAGTGAGCTGCTCACCACCAAACCATCAGTAATCCTGAATCAGCTTCATGGAGAGCCCTCCACTCATTTGACGTTCTTCTCTGCCCTTATCCCTGCAATACATGTGAAAATAGAATGTGAATATTAAGGAATTGACGAGCCAATCCGGCATACATATGTCTGGAGAGGAGCGTGAAGCCGCATGGAGAAAAAGGTGCAGCAGTATTATAAGCTCAAAGGGAAGCAGAAGGAGATTGAGAAGGAACTGGCAGAGCTTCGCCAGGATATCCTGGACTATTGCGCGGAAAAGGGGGAGACGGACAGCGAAATAGGCGCCTACAGAGTGAAGCTGGTCACACAGAACCGCAAAGAATATGATGACGAGAAACTGTATCAAACCTTATCCGATCCGGAGGTATGGCGGCTGCTCTCCCGGGCGGACCCGGCCAAAATCGCCAGCCTGACCAAGCTTAATATCCTCCAGGAAGACAAACTCGCTCATACTTATACCCTGAAGACTGTCACTCTATTGCAGGTAGATAAAAAATAACGAGCCTCTGTTAATGAAGAAAGCAGATTGAAGTGCTTCGTCGTAAGTAAGACGGGCGGTTGCTCCCGGAGGGGGCGCCGCCTATTTGCGCGTGTAAGAAGTGAAGGGAGGGAAGGGCAATGAATAAATATGCGAAATATTCAGGGTCAATCTAACAATTAGTGATTGATTGAACGAGAGAGAGTAAAAGGCTATTTTCGAACAAGCATCAGAACGGGTGAAAAAAAGAAGCGAACATCAAGATAACGGGAAAATCTCCCTCTATTCCGGGCAGGAACAGACGGTTCTAGGAAAATAGTAGGAAAGTATCCCCTTATAAAGGGCTGGTAGCCTTTCCGTCGTAGATTGGATGATTATACAGGGAGGGATTCCCCAATTTCAAAGTGAGCCCAGAGTATTGCATTTCGAAGTCACGTAGGTTCCAGAATATAATTTATCCTTCTATTTTTTGAGAACGAACGCCGCCTCTTTCAGAGGACAGAAAGTAGTTTCTTCTTGGCATGCGCTTTTTTTGAAAACAATTCAAAATAGATTTATTAATAATCCCGGCTGTAAAAAGCGCTATAGAATTTACATCTTCTATAGGACTGATTTTTACAGAGGGGGGACCTAGCTTGCAGACTCAGGCAACCGTGAGCAAGGAAAAAGAGAATACTTCCGTTAACCATAAACCATACAACTATCCACAGACGTTCGTGAAGCCAGCAGCTGCGCGGCAGCCGGACCCGGTGGAGATTATCCGGCGTATCCGCAAGAACCCAGCTTCGTTGACCCGGGAGGATCAGATGGCGCTCCAGCGGACCCTGGGCAATCGCGCCGTCGTTCAATTGTTATCTGAGCTGAAGAAGAACGGCAAGAAAGAGGAGAAGACGGATAGCGAGGCAGACGGAAAGCAGGAGGGGAAGGGAGGGGGAGGTCTGGAAAAGCCCATCGAGAGTCAGGGGGCGCAGGCTGCAGAAACGCTTCAACCCGTACAACCCGCTCAGCCTGCACAGGGGGAAGAGAAGCTGGTGGTTAAAGTGGAGCCGGCAAGTGAGGCGCAGTCGCAGGTGCAGCAGACTCAGAGTGTGGCACAGGCGGCTATGAAACATAGCAGCGCTGTTCTTGAGCAGCAACCAAGCCAGAAAGCTATGCCAAGCGAGAAAATAATGGGGTTTCTAAAGAAGAATCTGCTGGAAAGCTCTGTAAAGGGGAGAGCTTCGGCTGGCAGTGTAGAAGGCGCTGGGAATTCGGCTGCTGGACAAACGGGTGGAGAAGGTAAAACGGCAAAGGTTCATCAGAAGAAAGGAGCGGGAGCTGCTTCAAGTGAGAAGGGTAACGTAAAAGAATCGGCTGTAGAGCAGGCTGAATCACAATCAGCGGAAACTAAGGACGGCAAGGGCAGCAAAGATGGCAAAGGGAGCAAGGGGGCTAAGGACGCCTCGGAGAAAGCTGAAAAAGCCGTAAAAGCCGCATCAAAGGAACCTTCACTGGGAGATGCCCTCGGCGCTATAGCCGGGGACAGCAAGGAAGCCCCCGCCAAAGCCAAGAAGGTCAACATCCGCGGTGAAGATCCGGGGCAAATCCTGGATCAGCTCACCCAGGTTCAGCCTACCGAAATGGGCGATGCGTATGCCCAGGCCGTGGAGGTCTCTGCAGGAGCTTTTGAGAAGCAGAAGCAAAAGACGAAGCAGTCTCTCCCGGCGATCCCCACACCGACGGGACTCAAGGGGAAAGTAATACAAGCCCGGAGAAAGCCGGTGCCACTGAAGCACTCTACTCCAGAGAGCTATAAGAGCGAGCGTTCCGGGGGAGCCGCAGCTCCGGGGAACCTCGAACGGATGAACATCAGCTCCTCCGGCTCGGACGGAAATCCTGAAGCCATTATGAGCGAAATCCGTTCCGCCGCAGCCCAGCCGCCAGGCATCAGCATGACAGGCGAAGCTGATCCCTCTCAAGTAGAGGGCTTCAGCCAGGAAGCGTCGCAGCAAGTAGGTGCGGCGAAGCAGGCGGAGATGGGCCAGATCAACAACCCGTTTGGTGAAAATGACATCTATCCCGAGCCAGATGGCTCGACCCTGAAGGCGGGCGCAGAGCTGCAAGGCAGCAACACCCCCACCGCCAAAAAGCTGCCGGGCTTGGCGATCCCGGGCGAGATGACCGCAGGCCTCAACAAGTCACTTGCCCCGGAAATGAACAAGCAGCTCGGCGCCAAGCAGGCCGAATACAACAAGGAAAAAGAAAAATTCGACAGCAAA